>JAWWPF010000027.1:0-13219 GCA_033850795.1 Nocardioidaceae bacterium
GATGCCGGCGGCTGGCCCGGGACTGGGGGATGAGGTACGTCGGCGGCGGCCGCGTCGCGGGGTCGAACATGATCCTCACTGCCCCCGACGTCGTGGTCCATGAGGTGCGCTGCGAGGTGCTGCCACAGCCTCTGGGGCGGCCCAGACGCGGGGTGGTCGCCGCCGAGCTCAGCGTGGAGGGCCGCACGCTCGGAGTCGTCGGCTGCCACCTGGGCCTGGACACCGACAGTCGCGCCCTCGAGGTGCAGAGGGTGGTCGAGATCGCCGGGGGGCTGGCCGGGCCGGTGGTCGTGGCCGGCGACCTCAACGAACCGTCCCGCGGGCCGTCGTGGGCCCGGCTGGCGGCCGCCGGGTTCCGGGACCCCGGATCGGACTCCTGGCGCACCTTTCCGGCCGACCGGCCGAGGAAGCGGATCGACGCCCTCCTCGTCCGCGGGAACGTCACCGTGCTGTGGCACGGCAACCCCGGCGCACGACGTCAGCTACTTGCGGACGCCAGTGATCACCTGCCGGTAGGCGCTTGTCTGGAGCTGTGAACGTGGACGTTGCTGCGCCGACCGGGAGGCGGACGGTGTCACGGCTCGAATAGTTCCAAAAGGTACTTATCCCTTCACTCCCGTCCCTACCCTTCTCTTGGGAGGACGTCCATGCTGCGACCGAGAATGCGAGACCACCGCCGGCACCACGCCGGTCAGCGTGGCGCCGTGGCCGTTGAGGCGGCTCTGGTCCTGCCTCTGCTCCTGTTGCTCGTTCTCGGCATCATCGAGTTCACCTTCGTGATGCGCGACTTCGTGGCAGTCACGTCGGCCACCCGAAGCGGTGCACGCATCGCGTCGGCGAGTGCCGCGGCCGGTCAGCAGGTGTGCGACTCCGGGGAGACCGGCACCGAGTGCTCGAACGCGAGCGCACCGGAGCTCGCCAAGCTGGCCGCCAACGCCATCCAGCTGCAGGGGTCAGCGCTCAACAAGGACCAGATCAACTACCTGCTGGTCTACAAGGCGAATGCGAAGGGCTATCCGGGAACGTTGACGGGCTGGGGCTCCAGCCCCCTGGCAGACTGCAGGACGGCAGGCGCGTGCGTGGCCTACACCTGGGTGAAGGCCACCGACAAGTTCAAGTACAGCGCCACCAATGGGAGCTGGACCACTTCGACGGTCAACGCCTGCGTGTCCAACAGCGATTCCGTCGGAATCTACGTGAACTCGACACACCCCTATATCACCCGGATGTTCGGCTCCTCGCTAACGGTCTCCGACCGGACGGTCATGCGTTTCGAGCCGCTCACCGCGACGACCTGCGCCGCCGGGACGCACCCGTGAGGACCCTTGTCAGGCGTTGCCGCCGACGCCTTGGGGGACGGGGGAGGCAGGAGGCCGGCTACGTAGCGATCATCGTGGCGTTGCTCGTGCCGATCGTCTTCATCGGCTGTGCGGCCCTCTCTGTCGACACGTCACGCTGGTACGTCGAGGCGGAGCGGGTCCAGCGAGCGGCGGACGCCGCAGCCATGGCCGGAGTGGTCTGGATGCCCTCCGACTTCACCACGGCCCAGTCGACCGCCCTGGCCGAGGCGAAGAAGAACGGCTACGACGCCGCCTCTCCGGGTGTGACCGTGACGGTGACCGAGGGTGAGAAGCCCAGCCAGCTGCAGGTCCACATCAGCAGCACGATCCAGAACAACTTCGGGCAGGCCATAGGCACGCCGTCGACCACCGTCGGGCGCACCGCCGTAGCGGACTACGCCGGCGGACTCTCGATGGGTAGCCCCTGCAACGAGTTCGGCAGCGACCCCTCCACGTCGACGACGAGCAGGAGCAGCAACTGCTCGGATGCGGGAAACTTCTGGGCGAACGTGGGGAGCCTCAAGGGCACGAAGGTCAGCGGTGACGCGTTCCAGGACAACGTTTGTGCTTCCGGCGTCGACGGTTGCACGACCAGCTCGGGACCGAACACCGACTACGACGCCAACGGCTACATCTACACGGTGAACACCACCGCAGCGGTGAGCAACCTCCGGCTTCAAGTCTTCGACCCGGCGTTCATCGCGGTCGGCGACCACTGCGAGCGCAACTTGACCGGCGCTTCGAGCATCACGGCAGCGGACGTCAGTGACCCCTCCACCCGCTACGTGGGCGGCGATGGCAAGTACTGCACCGGCGACGTGAACTTCAACACCTCGTTGACAGGCTTCACCAACCAGGTTGCAACGAGCTTCACGGTCCGCCAGATGGTGGCGGCCTCGGACCCAACCCGTCCGAGCACCTGGCCCGTCGTGGATCCTGCATCGTGTCCTGGCGCGAAGACCTATCCCGGTTACGACGGGGACCTGTCCAAGGCGCTCGACCGGAACAGCGTCGGCTACCAGTCCTCCGTCGCGGCCACGTTCCGGCGGTGGGTGACCCTGTGCACACTCGCCACCGTGCCGAAGGACACCACACTGGCGATCCAGGTGAAGACGAACGGGATCGGGTACGACAGCGGCAACGGCCACAACCGGTTCTCGCTCCGCGGCTCCTCGACCTCGTCCAGCACTGCCAAGGACAACATCGCGATCTCGGCCTTCAACAAGATGGCGGTCTACGCCAACGTGAGCAGTGGCTTGAGCAAGTTCTTCCTGACGCGGGTGCCGAGCTCGGCGGCCGGTCAGACGCTCAACGTGAGCCTCTTCGACATCGGTGACATCACCGGCACAGGAACCATCACCTTCGTTGCACCGGCGGAGTCAGGCATCACCTTCTCCAACTGTCGGGCTACCGGTCCGGTGCCCGGCACGATCCCCAGCTGCCAGTTCACCGCGAGCAGTGCCTTCGGAGGCAGGTGGGAGAGCGTGTACATCCCTATCCCCAGCACCTACTCATGCAACGACAGCTCGGCGACCGGCTGTTGGGTCAAGCTCAACTACGACCTCAGTGGCGCCTCACAGGCGCAGGACACCACGTCGTGGGAGGCGAGCATCGACGGAAACCCGGTCCGCTTGATCCAGTAGCAGCGGTCAGGAGCGCGCGGTCTGGTAGCCCTCCACCAGCTCGCCGGCGAGCTGCTCGAGGAACAGCCCGACGTCGGTGACGATGCCGCGCGCCTGCGAGGAGCCGCGATCGGCCAGCTTGGTCACCGTTGCGGGGTTGATGTCCACGCAGACCAACGGGACCGAGGCGGGCAGGATGTTGCCGGTCGCCACCGAGTGCAGCATGGTGGCGACCATCAGGCAGAAGCCGACCCCGGGCAACTTGGCGCGCATCGCCCGCTGGCCGTCGAGGACGTCGGTGTAGACGTCGGGGAGCGGCCCGTCGTCGCGCACCGAGCCGACGAGGACGTACTCCTTCCCGCCGGTCACCAGGGCGTGCATGATGCCGCCCGTAAGAACACCTGCGTCGACGGCGGCCTTGATCGACCCCGCTTTGCGGATCGTGTTCAGCGCGCGGATGTGGTGCTCGTGCCCGTGCTCGACACCGGTGCCCTGCGCGAGGTCGATGCCCAGGGACGTGCCGAACAGGGACGACTCGATGTCGTGGGTGGCCAGTGCGTTGCCGGCGAAGAGGACGTCGACGAACCCGGCCTTGACCATTGCCACCATCGCGGGAGCGGCCCCGGTGTGCACCACACCCGGTCCGCCGACCCACAGGACCAACTGGTCGTTGGCCTTCGCCTTGCGCATGCCGTCGGCGACCTGGCGGACCAGCACCGCCTGCGGCTTCTCGCTCGAGACGTCGGACTCCATGAAGCCGAAGGAGCCTTCCGCCTTGGTCATCGGGGGTACGTCGACCCGGATGCCGGACGCGCCGCAGACCAGCTGCATCCCGGCCTTCACGTCCGACATCGGGAGCGTGTAGACGCGGACGGGGTCCCCACTGTCGTCGACGACCAGGCCGCAGTCCATCTCGGGGTTCTCCACGAGCAGCCACCTGCCCCGGTAGCGGACCCGGGTGACCAGGTTCGTGGTCGAGTAGAAGAAGTCCGGGAAGACGCCGTCGACCTCGCACGGGGACGTCTCCGCCTCGCCCGGGTCGACCTGGTTGACCCCGCGGGTCTGCAGGCGCATGAGCAGGCGCTGGAGCGCCTCGTCGTCCTCGTTGGTGACGGTGATGGTCGCGCTGGACAGGTCAGCGGCCTCGTGCCCGACGTCGAACCGGTCGATCACCCAGTCGCCGCCGTACTCGCGGATGTCGTCGAGGACCCGGGACAGGATCCCGGTGTCGATCAGGTGACCGGTGATCCCGACGGTCTCGCTGTTCACTCAGCACTCCTCGGGGGTCGGGAAGCGCGGGTCCTGGAGGGGTGGGCCCGCCGACCGGACACTACACAACCGCGCCGTCGTCGCCGTCCTCGTCGCGCTCGCGCGGCATCGTGGCGACCAGGAAGACGAACCCGCCGACGAAGGCGGCGACCAGGGCGAAGGAGAGGGCGCTCGGGAACGTCCAGCCGAACGCCACCGCCAGGATCATCAGCAGCGGCGGCCCGAACAGGCCGACCCACGCCAGCCGCCGCGCCGGGGTGCCGCGCGGCACCGGCGGGGGGAGGGGCGGGACGAAGTGCTCGTGGCGGTCGGCCCGCTCGTGCTCGTCCCCGTGCTCGGGCCGGTCGGCGTCGTGCGCGTCGAGATAGGACCGGTCGAACCGGGAGACCGGTTCCACCCGTGGCGGGGCCGGCGGAGGCTCGAGCGGCGGCGGGTCCACGGTGACGGGACCGATGCTCGGGCGCTCACCGTAGTTCTCGACGATCGAGCGCCAGGCGGCTTCCTCGTCGAAGGGGAGGTCGGGCTCGACGTGCCCGTCCGGCGTCCCGTTCACGGGATCCTCGCGCTGGCCGTCGTCGGGGGTGGTCATGGTCCCGTCACTCGTCGTACGAACTCGGCGGACTCCTCGAAGATGGCCGGGGCGTCGTTGTCGAGCGTAGCCACGTGGTAGCTGTTCTCAAGCATCCGCTCGGTGAGGTCGCGTGAGGACACCCGGGCCCGGATGATCTCGGCGGAGGACGGGTCGACGACATGGTCGACCCGGGACCGGAACACCAGAAGCGGCTGCGTGACCTTCGGGAGGTCCTCGCGCAGCACCTTCCAGCCCGCCATCATCGAGTGCGTGGCCCGCAGCGGCGTACGACGGTAGCCGTGCTCGTCGACGCCGGGCTTCTTGATGTCGTTGATGATGCCCGGCAGTGAGGGGACCACGCCCTTCAGCACGGGTAGCAGGAGCACGTCCTTGCGGTCGCGGTTCACCGCCGCGTTCACCACCATCACCCCGGCCACGTCCCGACCGCGGTCCGCCGCCAGCTGCAACGCGAGCCCGCCGCCCATCGAGAGGCCGCCCACGACCACCTGGTCGGAGTTGGCCCGCAGCTTCTCGAACGCCCGCTCCGCCTCGCCGTACCAGTCGGCCCAGCCGGTCCGGTTCAGCTCCTGCCAGGTCGTCCCGTGGCCGGGCAGCCGGGGGACCGCCACCCCGAAACCCTGATCGGCCAGGTGTCGGCCCCAGGGCGTCATCGACGCCGGGGACCCGGTGAAGCCGTGGATCAACAGAACGCCGACCCGCCGCCCGTCGTCGCCGGCCGGCACCGCCTCGGCGACGAACGGCTCCACGGCGGGAACGAGGGACACGGGGAGCTCCTGGGAGTGAGCCGCTGTAAGGCAGGTGGTGTTGAATGGCCGGCGGTGCCCCGACGTACGTGGTCGAGGCCGGGACGTACGCATCGTCGCACGCGACCGGGACGAGGGCTAGGGTTTGCCGGTGCCAGCACGGAGCCGGCCGAGGCCGGTGGAGCCAGCAGCGAACGAGCAGGAGGTGCGGCCTTGTTCTACTGGTTGCTGAAGTGGGTGCTCATCGGACCGCTTCTCAAGCTCGTCTTCCGGCCGCAGGTCGAGGGCGCCGAGAACGTGCCCCCCGAAGGGCCCGCCATCCTGGCCAGCAATCACCTCTCCTACGCGGACTGGCTCTTCATGCCGCTGACGCTGCCGCGGCGGGTGACGTTCGTGGCGAAGGCCGAGTACTTCACCAGCCCCGGGATCAAGGGCTGGTTCCAGAAGAAGTTCTTCTCCGGCGCCGGCCAGGTCCCGATCGACCGCTCGGGCGCCAACGCCGCCGAGGGCGCCCTCACGGCCGCCGAGAAGATCCTCGGGCAGGGTGGGCTCTTCGGGATCTACCCCGAGGGGACCCGCTCCCACGACGGGCGGCTGTACCGCGGCAAGACCGGCGTGGCGCGTCTCGCGCTCGAGGCCAAGGTCCCGGTCATCCCGGTCGCCGTGCTCGGCACGGACCTCCTCGCCCCGCCCGGCAAGAAGTTCGGTACCATCGCCCGCCCGCTCGTGCGGTTCGGGACCCCCCTTGACTTCTCCCGCTACGAGGGCCTGGAGAACGACCGGTTCATCCTGCGGTCGATCACCGACGAGATCATGTACGAGATCATGCGGCTGTCCGGTCAGGAGTACGTCGACCTGTACGCGTCGCGCGCGAAGGCGCTGGACAAGGAGGGCCGCAAGTCGGCCGGTTCGGAGAAGGTTGATGGCTCCGCCCAGGATCCGGACGGCGTGGAGCTCCGGGCGTCCTGAGCCTGCGTGTCCCGAGGCTCCCTGAGCCGGAACCGGCTAGCGGCGACCGCCGGGACGCAGCGCCGCGTCGACGGCCGGCGTCGGCGCGGCCGTCTCGGTCACGGAGGTCGGCGTCCACTCGAAGCCGTTCTCGAGGTCGTCCACCGAGACCAGCTGGAAGCCCAGCGCGGCGTACAGCCGGGTGGCCCGCTTGTTCGTGCGCGGGACGCCGAGGGCGATCGTGCTGCCGTCCCGGGCCGCCCCGCTCATCAGGTGGTGGAGGATCCGGGTGCCGATCCCGCGCGAGTGGAACTGCGGCAGGAGGGTCAGATCCACGATCTGGAGCGATGCCTGGGTCTCGAACAGGTAGAGTCGTCCGGCACGTCGGCCCGCGGCCATGACGATGAGCCGCTGATGGCCGGGGTAGCGGCTGGCGAAGCGCCGCTCCTGGGCGATGTGCTGGATGCGGAGGACGTGCTGGGCGAGGTTCTTGTTCGGCAGAGCGGCAACCTCGCTCTCCCAGGTGGTGCAGAAGACGTCGTAGAGGAAGTCGTCGTCGGACGGCTCGCAGGGACGTAGATACGTCCCCCGTCCGAGATCCACCATCGCCGTCATCACCTCCCTTGCACACCAGTATCGGCGCTCGCCGCCCGCGAGTTGACGGTATCGCCGGGATAATTCGGAAAAAGTCCGAGCAGGAGAGGTCGCTCCGCCCCGGTCCGGCGCCGCCCTCTAGCCTGCAGCGGTGACGATCCACTCGGGGCATCCCTTCCTCGAACCGCCCGCGGACCGGGACCCGGTGCGCCGGCTGCGCGGCCGGCTGGGTGGTGCGGTGAGCCTGTGGGCGACCGGATCCGAGGACGCCCGGGCCGCCCTCACCGTCTCCTCGGTCATGGTCGCGGCGGGCGAGCCGGCGCGGCTGCTGGGTCTCCTCGACCCGGACTCCGACCTCGCGGCCGCGGTCGCGTCGACGGGTACGGCGGTCGTGGCGCTGCTGCAGTGGCCGCACCGCGACCTCGCGGACGCGTTCGCAGGGGTCGCGCCTGCTCCCGGTGGCGCGTTCCGCCTGGGCACCTGGTCGCAGACGCCATGGGGCCCGCTTCTGGACGGCGTGTCGGCGTGGGCCGGGGTCCGGTTCGCCGGCCCCGCGCGGCAGGTCGGCTGGTCAGGGCTCTTCGAGGGCGTGGTGGAGCACGTCGAGATCCTGGCCGAGGAGGCGCCCCTCCTGCATCGGCGCGGGCGGTATGTCCGCCCGGACTGACGGCCCGCCCCCCGCCCTATCCGGCCCTGAGCGGCCCGTTACTGGCGCAGCGTCAGCACCGCCGCCAGCCACGGCCCGCCGGCGGTGCCGGTCGCGGTCTGGCTGCCGGCGACGGGGAGCTGGTAGGCCCGGCTGAGGTACTGCGACCCGACTGCGTAGGCGCCGACGCTCCGCCAGCCGGTCGCCCAGGCCGGAGCCGTCGTGGTGGAGGGGACGGACACCGCACCGAACGCGATCTCGTTGCCGACGGTGGCCGGTGCCGCGTCGGAGGAGAACGCCGAGGCGGTTCCGGTCGCCGTGGCAGCTTGGTCGAGGCGGGCGGCCCCGGTGAACTCGTCGCCGACCAGGCGGTACGTCGCCGCGGACGGGAACGCCACCGTCACCTTGTCGTTCACCGCGAGCGCCGTCGTGGCCACTCCGGTGAGCAGGACCAGGCGGTTGCCGGCGCCGTCGGAGACGGTCGCCGCCTGGCTGTACACGTTGCCGCCGCTGTCCGTGGCGCTGACCGTGCCGGCCGCGCCGGTGCCGCTCAGCTGCAAGGTCAGCACGACCAGGTCACCCGCGGCCACGCCGCCGGGCCGCCATACGGTCACCGACCCCGAGGTGTGCGTGCTGGTGGAGAAGTTGGTCGCGATCGAGTTGACGAAGGTCGGTGCGACGGCCGACGGCGTGGTGGTGGTGACCGTCCGGGCGGCGGTGGAGGAGAGTCCGCTGGAGTCCGTGACCGTGACCGTGAGGACGTGGCTGCCGGCGGCGGTGTAGGTGTGCGTGGCGGTGGGTGAGGCCTGGTTGCCGCTGGTGGTGCCGTCGCCGTAGTCGAAGGCGTAGGTCAGGGGCTGTCCCTGCGGGTCGGTGCTGGCGGAGGCGTCCGCGGTGACCTGGAGCGGGGCCGTGCCGGTGGCCGGGGTGACGCTGACCCGCGCGGTCGGCGACGAGGGTGTGGCCTGACCGACGGTGACCGTCCGGGTGGCCGTGGAGGTCAGGCCGCTGGCATCGGTGGTGGTGACGGTGAGGGCGTAGCTGCCCGGGGCGGTGTAGGTGTGCGTGGCGGTGGCGGCATCCTGGGTGCCGGTCACCGCGCCGTCGCCGAAGTCGAACGCGTAGGTCAGGGTCTGTCCCTGCGGGTCGGTGCTGGCGGAGGCGTCCGCGGTCACCTGCAGCGGGGCGGTGCCCGTGGTGGGGGTGACGGACAGCGTCGCGGTGGGCGCGGTCGGCGGCGGCGTGCTTCCGGGCTGGAGCTCGTACGCCCCGAGGTCGTCGTACAGCCGCGGCCCGCTGGCCATCGAGTCGTCCACGCTCGGGTCGCGGACCCGCGGGTTGCCGAGCAGGTCGTGGTCCTGGGCGCCGGGGACGGCCGAGTCCCCCCGGTCCTCGGCCGGTGAGCCGGCGGTCAGCTGCAGGATCCCGCCCGCCGGCCCGGCGAACCTCGGGTCGGCCTGGACCCCGGCGGCCTCCTGCCCCGTGGCCTTCTGCATGGCGGCCAAGGTGGTGTAGCCGGAGCCGAAGACGTACATCGTCCCGGCCTTGCTCAGCCACACCAGGTTGTGGTCGACCGTGGTGGACGGCGGCGCCGAGTCCCAGACGCCGATGTTCCCTGCTCGCCGGGTGCAGGAGATGCCGTTGTAGGCCGGGTAGACCGCGTTGTCGACGGCGATGTTGTCCTCGATCGTGTAGCTGCCCGAGGTGCCCTCGACGTTTATCCCGGTCGTGCAGTTGTGGTAGATCGTGTTGCTGATCAGCCGCCCGCCGGTCACGTTGAGGTCGTCGATCCCGTGGTCCCCGTTGTTGTAGGACACGTTCAGGGCGGCGAGGTTGTTGTTGCCGCCGGTGTAGAACTGCAGTCCCGAGTCCTCGTTGTCGTGGAGCACGTTGCGCAGGATCGTGTTGCCGGGTGCGATGACGTCGATGCCGTTGGCGTTGCGCTGCCAGCCGTTCGCGTTCCGGCTGGCCTCGTTGCCGGAGATGGTGTTGCCGGTGCTGGTGCCGGACACCAGGATCCCGTGGTCGCTGTTGTGGTCGCTGGTGTTGCCGGAGACCGTCGAGGCGGTGCTCGAGCGCAGGCTGATGCCGGGAGCGGTGGCCCCCTGGCGGGGCTGGCCGGCGTCGGTCACGACGTTGCCGGAGACCTGGATGTGGTCGCTCCCGCTGACGTAGACGCCGTCCAGGGTGGTGCCGGTGAACGTGAGGTTCGAGAGGACCACGAAGGACCGGTTGACGAGGTAGGCGCCGTACGTCGTGGTGCGGGCGATCGTGGGGGACCGGCCCGGCCACCGGGTGATCGTCACCGGTGCGGTCGCAGTCCCCGAGACGGCCGGCTTGATCGTCTCTGCATAGGTGCCGTTGCCGATGTCGAGCGTCGAGCCCGGCTGGAGGACGCCGACCCCCTTGGCGATGGTGCAGAACGGCGCGTCAGCCGTGCCGGGGTTCGAGTCGGAGCACGAGGGCACCGTCTGGTCGACGTAGAAGGCGCTCTGCGCCGCGGTGGCGGTCGTGGTCAGGAGGGCCAGGATGGACGGGGCCAAGAGGAGCAGCACCGACCCGAGGGTCCACCCGCGCACCCTCGGCGCTGATCGCGTGGTCGTCGAACGTCGCATCGCTCCCGCCCCCTCGGAAGACACGAGCCTAGGAACGAGAGCGCGTCCCCGCATCGTCCGATCGACGTATCCGGGGCTACGTCGCTCTGCCTGCTCCTATGCTCGGCGCATGGCCACCGACCCGCTGCTCGGCATCGCCGAGGAGCTCTACGGCCTCGCGCCGGGAGAGTTCACGGGGACGCGAAACGAGTGGGCGAAGCGGACGAAGGGCGAGGGCGACCGGGAGCTCGCCGACCGCGTCGGTGCGCTTCGCCGGCCGTCCGTCGCGGCGTGGGTGGTCAACATGCTGATGCGCCACCGCAGCGACGAGATGGGTCAGGTCCTCGACCTCGGAGCGTCGCTGCGGAAGGCGCAGGCGGACCTCGACGGGGAGGCCCTGCGCGACCTCACTCGACAGCGGCGACAGCTCACCACGGCGGTGACGCATCAGGGCCGGCTGCTGGCGGGGGAGCTCGGCCAGAAGGTCACCGACGCGGTCGCCGACCAGGTGCAGGCGACGCTGCACGCCGCGATGGTCGACGAGGACGCGGCGTCCGCCGTACGCAGCGGGATGCTCGTCGCCGCGCTCGAGGCCACCGGGGTCGGCCACGCCGATGTCGCGGAGGCCGTGGCCGTCCCGGCGGCCATCGGGATGTCGCCGAGGCCCCGACCCGATCCGGCAGCCCGGCGCGCCGACCTCAGCGTCGTCGGGGCCCGGACCGCCAAGGCCGGGACCGGCAAGACCGGGGATGCGGCCGAGGGACCCGGTGACGAGCCCGACGACCGCGCGAGGCAGCAGGAGGAGCTGGAGCGCAGACGCAGGTCCGCGCAGGAGGCCGTCGACCGGGCCGCCGATGCCGCCGACGACGCCCGCAGCCGGCTCCGCAAGGCGCAGAAGCGGGTGAACAAGGTGCAGGCCGCGACGTTGCAGGCCGCCGACGAGCTGGACCAGGCGCGGCGCCGCGTCGCCGAGCTCGAGCACGACCTGGAGAACCTCGACGACGAGGCGGCCGAGGCGGAGGACCGGCGCGTCCGGGCGGAGCAGAGGTATGACGAGGCGGCCGGCGCGCTCGAGGAGGCGAGGTCCCGGCTGGCCGACGTGCCCGAGAAGGTCTAGGTGGCCCAGCCCTTGCAGCGCTCGACGGCGTCGCGCCACCGTGCGTGCGCCGCGTCGGCGGAGTCCCGGTCCCCCTGCGGTTCGAAGCGCCGGTCCAGCTGCCAGGTCTCGCGGAGCTCGTCAGCCGACGACCAGACTCCGGTGCCCAGCCCGGCCAGGAACGCCGCGCCCAGGGCCGTGGTCTCGACGATCCTGGGCCGCTCGACCGGGACCCCGAGGGCGTCGGACTGGAGCTGGCAGAGCAGGTCGTTGGCGCTGGCCCCGCCGTCGACGGCCAGGGCGGTCAGAGTGGTCCGGTCGGGCAGTGTGTCCACCACGTCGCGGACCTCGAAGGCGATGGCCTCCAACGTGGCCCGGACCAGGTGGGCACGGGTCGTGCCGCGGGTGATGCCCAGGATCATCCCGCGGGCCTGCGGGTCCCAGTCCGGTGCCCCGAGCCCGGTCAGTGCCGGCACGAACACCACCCCGGCGGAGTCCGCCACGGTCGCGGCGACCGCCGCGGTCTCGGCCGCGGAGCCGACGATCTGCAGACCGTCGCGCAGCCACTGCACGGCCGCGCCCGTCACGAAGATCGAGCCCTCCAGCGCGTACGTGGTCTCACCGCCGGGGGAGCGCCAGGCGGCGGTGGAGAGCAGCCCGGCCTCGGAGCGCACGACCTCGGAGCCGGTGTTGGTCAGGATGAAGGAGCCCGTGCCGTAGGTGCACTTGGAGTCGCCCACCTCGAAGCAGGTCTGCCCGAACAGTGCGGACTGCTGGTCCCCCGCGATGCCGGCGACCGGCAGCTCCAGGCCGAGGAAGGACCGCGGGTCCGTGGTCGCGATCTCGCCCCAAGAGGGCACGACCTCGGGCAGGGCGTCGCGGGGCACCCCGAAGAGCGCGCACAGCTCCTCGCTCCAGTTCCCGGCCGCCAGGTCGTAGAGCAGGGTTCGCGACGCGTTCGAGACGTCGGTGACGTGCCAGGTGCCGCGGGTCATGCGGGCGATCAGGTAGGAGTCGACCGTCCCGACGGCGTACCTGCCGCTCTGCACCAGCGCCCAGGTGTGCGGCTGCTCCTCGGCGAGCCACACCAGCTTGGTCCCCGAGAAGTACGGGTCCAGGCGCAGCCCGGTCAGCTCGGTGACGCGCTCCTCATGGCCCTCGGCGCGCATCCGCTCGCAGATGCCGGAGGTACGACGGTCCTGCCAGACGATCGCCCGCAGCGGCGACCGGAGCGTCTCACGGTCCCAGAGGAGGACCGTCTCCCGCTGGTTGGTGATCCCGATCCCGCGCAGGTCGTCGCCGTCGTAGCCGCGCACCGCGTCCCTGGTGGCCTCGAGGGTCGCCTGCCAGATCTCCTCGGGGGAGTGCTCGACCCAGCCCGGGTGCGGGAAGTGCTGAGCGAACTCCTGGTAGCCACGCGCGGCGATCGTGCCCTCCGGAGTCACGACGAGGGCGGTCACGCCGGTCGTCCCTGCGTCGATGGCCAGCACGCTCATGGGCGGCATCCTCGCACGGAGCCGGCCTCACCCGGCGGTGTCGCGGAGCGCCTGCAGCACGAGCACGTCGACCCATCCCGGTCGGCTCTCGAGGTCGACCCGCATCTCGTAGTTCTCGCAGCCCACCCACGCGGCGAGGTCGCGTTGCCCGGTCGCGCGGGCCAGCGCCTCCAGCTCGGCCCGCAAGTCGTCGTCGAGGGGCACCTTCTCCTCCTCCGACGAGGCGGTCAGGTACAGGCGGTTGAGGTCCAGCAGCCGCGCGAGCTCACGGCACGGGTC
>JAWWPF010000034.1:0-25021 GCA_033850795.1 Nocardioidaceae bacterium
CCGTCCCGCTCCCCGTCGATGGAGACGATCTGGATGTCCTTGCCGGGCTGCCGGCCGACCGCCTTGGCTGCCGCGATCGCGCCGAGCGCCATCTCGTCGTTGTGCGCGTAGATCGCGGTGGCCTCCGGATGCGACTGCAGCAGCGTCTCCGCGACCGACTGGCCCTTGGCGCGAGTGAAGTCGGCGTCCTGCGACACCACGACCTTCATCCCGGGGCACTGCTTGATCGCGTCGTCGAAACCCTTCTTGCGGTCGATGGCCGGGGAGGCGCCGGTCGTTCCTTCGAGCTCGATGATCTTGGCGTTGCCCTTGGTGGCCTTGGCCATCTGGACCGCGGCCCGCTTGCCCTCCTGGACGAAGTCGGACTGGATGACGCTGACGTAGTCCTGGCCGGGCTTGGCGATGCTGTGGTCGACGTCGCGGTCGAGGAGGAAGACCGGGATCTTCGCCGAGGCGGCGCTCTTGACCACGTTGGCGATCTGCTCCGTGATCGGGGCGATGAACAGCGCGTCGGGCCTCTGGGCGATCAGGCCCTTGATGTCGGCGATCTGCTTCGACTGCTCGTTGTTCGCGTCGGTGACGGTGAGCTGGACGCCCTGCTTGGCCGCCTCCGACTTCATGCTGGCGGTCTCCGCGAGACGCCAGGGGTTGTTGCTGGCGTTCTGGCTGAACGCGACCTTGAGGCCGGACTGCTTGGACAGCGTGGGCGCGTTGTCGGCGGTCGGCACACCCGTGGGGGGCTTGGAGTTCCCCGGGTCCGCCGCCTTGGTGAGGGGACAGGAGCTCGATCCTCCACCCGAGGCGGAGCTGTCGGAGCTGTTGCTGCCGCCGCAGGCGACGAGCATGCCGGCAGAGAGCACGGCCATGCCGGCGAACGAGACGATCTTGGTCAGGTGCACGGGCCCTCCAGGGGTGGCTGCGTCCCCAGCACTTCAACGCCGAGAACTGGTCGTCCCCATTCCAACACCACCCAAACGGGTGTGGGCCACGACACACGTCACAGGTCGATAACGCTCGAACAACGACAAACGTGCAGACGCCAAGGGGCGCCGGCGCCGGCGGACCCGAGACCGTCGGCGCACGGCGCCCGGCCGGTCACCCCGTGGTGAGCGACGTGTCGTCGACCAGGAAGCTGGTGGCCGCGGAGGAGTCCTCGGCCCCCACGAGCCGCACGGTCACGGTGCGTCCCGTGTAGGCGCTGAGGTCCACCGACCGCGCGACGTAGCCGCTCCCCTTGTCGAGGTTGGAGTACGTCGCCAGGGTGGTCGTGGTGCTGCCGCTGACGACCTGCACCTTCAGCGTGTCGTAGGCCGTCGACGTGGTGGTCTCGCTGGTGGAGATCCTCAGGAAGAACGACAGGGTCGCCCTGGACGCCGCAGGGATCGCGACGGACTGGCTCACCGTGTCGGTGTGCGTGGTGCCGTAGCCGTCCAGCCACGCGTAGTAGGAGCCGCCGTGCGGCGCAGCGCTGGTCGAGTTCGTGATCACGCCCGACGTGGCGGTCCAGCCGGTCGACCCGGACTCGAACCCCGGGTTCACCAGGACGTTCCCACCGGTGGGCGGCGGCACGCTCGCGCCGCAGGTCTCGGTCGGGCTCACCGCGACGTCCTTCCAGGCGTCGGACGTGGCGGTGCACTGGCTGGAGGCGACGCCGTACAAGTCCTTGGCGGCCTTGACCATGCCGTTGGCGGCCTGCGGGTAGTCGGTGGTGGAGGTCCAGTAGGTGGTCATCGCCCGGTACCAGATGGCCGCCGCCGGCCCCCGGCCGATGCCGGTCAGAGTGCTGCCGTTGCAGGCGGTGGAGCTGTGCGGCCGGCCCCCGATGGTCTTCGACCCGGTGCCCTCTGCGAGCAGGTAGAAGAGGTGGTTGCCGACGCCCGAGGAGTAGTGCGGGTCGAGGTTCTTCGTCGACGACGTCCAGCAGTCGACCGAGCCACCGTCGAGGGACGGCTTGTCCATGCGCCGCAGGTAGGTGCCGTCCTTCATGATCTTCTCGCCGATGTAGTAGTCACCGGGGTCGTTGGCGTTGCCGGCCGAGAACTCGACCATGGTGCCCATCACGTCGGAGGTGGACTCGTTGAGACCTCCCGCGTCGCCGGTGTAGACGAGCCCGTCCGTGGCTGCGGTCACCCCGTGCGACATCTCGTGCCCGGCGACGTCGAGCGCGGTGAGGGGCTTCAGCGACGTGCCGCCGTCCCCGTAGGTCATGCAGAAGCAGGAGTCGTCCCAGAACGCGTTCTCGTAGCCGCTGCCGTAGTGCACCCGCGAGTAGGCGCCCACCCCGTTGTTCTTGATCCCGGTGCGGCCGAAGGTGTTCTTGTAGAAGTCCCAGGTGACCCCGGCGCCGTACGCCGCGTCGACCGCCGCGCTCTGCCGGCTCGAGGTGGTGCCGTTGCCCCAGGCGTTGTCCGCGTCGGTGAACAGCGTCCCCCGGGCCGTGCTCGTGGAGCCGTTGGCGTCATAGGTCGAGTGACCGCCGCGGGTGCTGTCGGTGAGCTGGTACGTCGACCCGCTCAGCGTGGTCTGCAAGGGGACCGAGCCGCTGTAGAGCGAGCTGCCGGTGCCGCTGGCGTCCATCACTTGAGGCAGCCTGGCCAGCTGCTTGCCGGTCCCGGCGTCGGTGTAGACGAGGTCCCGGACCGGGGTGCCGTCCTTGGCGGTGCCCGTGACCGTGGTCTGCCAGGCCAGGACGGGCTTGTGCAGTGCGGCGTACACCACCTTGACCGGTGCCGAGGCGCCGGCTCGGAGCCCGGCGCGTGCGGCGGCGGACGTCCTCGCGGTCCCACCCGCGACCGGCGCGTCGGTGGAGGGGACCGTGATCCTCCTCCGGCTCGCCCAGGTCACTCGCGCGACCGCGCCCGCCGGGCTCTGCTCGACGACGAGGTCGCCGCCCACCACCGGCAGCCCGGCATAGGTGCGGTTGTAGCGGACGTGCTCGGTCCCGTCGGTGTCCCGCACGACGTCCTTGACCACCAGGCCCTCCTGGGCGCCGAGGTGGAGCTGGTCGGCGGTCGCCGGCCGCGCCTGCCGCGCGCGGGTGATCGCCGCCGCGCGCTGAGCGGGGCCGAAGGTCCGGTCGGGCCGGCTGCTGCCCGGCTTGTGCCCGGCTGGCGCAGCAGCACCCGGCACGGCACCACGAGAGGGGGCGGCCGGGGCGGTGGCGTCGGCCGGGCCGGCCAGGGTCAGCGGGCCGAGTGCCAGCACGGCCAGGGAGGCTGCGGTGACGCCGAGGTGTGCTCGCTTCAAGCGGCTGCCTTTCTTCTGCGCGGCGGCCGGTCGAGCGCCGAGACGTGAGCCGTCGGCCGTGGTGGCCAGGACGTCAGGCGAGCATGCGGGGCGTGGTGGCCGGGCGACAAGCCGTCAGTTCGTGCAGCTGCACAAACCTGCAACGCCGTCCGGCGGTCAGACGATGTCGGGCGCGCGGACCCGTGCCTCGTCGGCCTCCTGGTCGGTCAGCTCGCGCTGGCTCTGCCGCTCGGCCTCGACCCGGCGCAGGTAGTGGTCCACCTCGTCGTCGAGGCGGGCCTGGTCCCAGCCAAGCTCGGCGGCCATCAGCTCCGCTGCGGCGCGCGCGGAGCCGATGCCGCGGTCGAACGTCTCGATCGAGATGCGGGTCCGGCGGGTCAGCACGTCGTCGAGGTGGCGGGCTCCCTCGTGGCTGACGGCGTGCACGACCTCGGCGCCCAGGTAGTCCTCGGCGCCCGGCAGCGGGAGCCCGAGCTCCGGCCGGCCGGCGACCAGGGCCAGCAGCTCGTCGACGAGGCCGCCGTACCTCGCGAGCAGGTGGTCGATGCGCGCGCGGTGCAGGCCCGAGGTCCTGGCGAGGGCCGCGGCCTGGTTGCTGCGGGTCTCGAACCCGTCGGCGCCGGCCAGCCGCACCACATCGGTGATGCTGTCCGGGACGGCGGGGCGCCCGACGCCGCCCAGCGAGTGGGCCGCGGCGTCGACGGCGTCACGTGCCATCACCCTGTAGGTCGTGAGCTTGCCGCCCGCCACCATCACCAGGCCCGGCACGGGCGCCACCACCGTGTGCTCCCGCGAGATCCGGCTCGTCGGCTCGGACTGGCCGGACGCCAACGGCCGCAGCCCTGCGTAGACGCCCTCGACGTCCGCGTGGTGCAGCGGCTCCCGGAGCACCTTGTTGACGTGCCCGAGCAGGTAGTCGATGTCGGTGCGCGAGGCCGCGGGATGGGCCTTGTCGAGGTCCCAGGGCGTGTCGGTGGTGCCGATGATCCAGTGCCGGCCCCAGGGGACGACCAGGAGCACGGACGTCGTGGTGCGGGTGATGAGCGCGCACTGCGAGCGGATCCGGTCCCGGGGCACCACGAGGTGGACGCCCTTGCTGGCCTGCACGTTCAGGGCCCCGCGCCCACCCACGAGGGCCTGGATCTCGTCGGTCCACACGCCGGCGGCGTTCACCACGACCCGGGCCCGGATGCTCAGCTCGCGGCCGGTCTCCAGGTCGACGGCCCGGACCCCGGTCACCCTCTCGCCCTCGCGCAGGAAGCCGACGACCTTGGTCCGGCTCGCCACCTGCGCCCCGTGGGTGGCCGCCGTGCGGGCCAGGGTCACGACCAGGCGGGCGTCGTCGACCTGGGCGTCGTAGTAGCGGATCGCCCCGACGAGGTGGTCGGTGCGGAGGTCGGGTGCGATCCGCCGTACGCCTCGCCTGGTCAGGTGCCGGTGGCGGGGCAGCCCGACGTCGTACTTGCCCGCCTTGGCCATCAGGTCGTAGAGGATCAGCCCCGACCCGACGTACGCCCGCTCCCAGCCGTGCCGGGTCAGCGGGTACAGGAAGGGGACCGGCCGCACGAGGTGAGGGGCCAGCCGGGTGAGCAGCAGGCCGCGCTCCTCGAGCGCCTCCTTGACCAGCGCGAAGTCCAAGAGCTCGAGGTAGCGCAGGCCGCCGTGCACGAGCTTGCTGGAGCGTGACGACGTGCCCGAGGCGAAGTCGCGCTGCTCGACCAGCCCGGTGGACAGCCCGCGGGTGACCGCATCCAGGGCGGTGCCGGTGCCCACGACGCCCCCGCCGACGACGAGGACGTCGAGCTCCTCGGCAGCGAGCGCGTCCAGAGCCGCGTCCCGGGCGGCCGGACCGAGCGCCGCGGTCACGAGAGGAGGACCCGCGTCCTCGGCCCGAGGGCGTCGAGCCGGTCGTCCTCGACCGGGTTGGCGGCCTGTGCCCGGAGCACCTCGTCCGCGTCGAGGTCCGCGACCACGACCGCTGGCGACTCCTGCTGCACCCTGGTGACCGTCCGGCCCTCGGGGTCGTACACCGCGCTTCCGCCGGTGAACAGGCCGGAGCCGCACGGGCCGGTCAGCCCGGCGAGAACGACGTAGATGCCGTTGTCGAGCGCGCGGGCTGCGTACCGCAGGTCCCGCCTGTGCTCGCCCCCGGCGTAGTAGGCGGCGGGGCACAGGTAGGCCCGCGCGCCGTCGGCGGTCGCGGCCCGAGCGTGCTCGGGGAAGCAACCGTCGTAGCAGATCCCGACCCCGAGGTCCCAGCCATCCACCACGAGGCTGGTCCCTCCGCTGCCGCCCGTGAAGAAGTCCCGCTCCGGTCCGCAGAGGTGCTGCTTGTCGTAGGTCGCGACGACGCCGGCTCCGTCGATGACCAGCGCGGACAGGGTCGTCGCGTCCAGGGCCCGGCGCACCGCCGCACCGACGACGACCACGACGGACCGGGCCGCCGCGACGTCGGTCAGCGGCTCGAGGACCGGATCGTCGAGCTCGAGGCCGGCCTCGTGCGTCCAGGTGTCCGGGTCGTACCCGGTGAGGAACAGCTCGGGAAGCACCACCACCCTGGCCCCGCGCTCGGCGGCCTCGGTCACCAGATACACGGCGGAGGCGACGTTCACCGCGACCTCCCCGGGCATCGACGCCGCCTGCGCCGCGGCGACGCGGAGCCGGGCCGTCACTGGACCACGACCTCCACGCGCTGGAACTCCTTGAGGTCGGTGTAGCCGGTCATCGCCATCGCGCGGCGCAGCGCACCGACGATGTTCATGGTGCCGTCGGCGGTCCGGGACGGTCCGAAGAGGATCTCCTCGAGCGTGCCGACCGTGCCCATCTGGATGCGCTCACCGCGGGGCAGCTCGGGGTGCCAGGCCTCCGACCCCCAGTGGTTGCCGTGGCCGGGTGCCTCCTCGGCGCGGGCCAGCGGCGACCCGATCATCACCGCGTCCGCTCCACAGGCCACCGCCTTGGCGATGTCGCCGGACCGGCCGATGGACCCGTCGGCGATCACGTGCACGTAGCGGCCACCGGACTCGTCGAGGTAGTCCCGCCGGGCAGCCGCGACGTCGGCGACCGCGGAGGCCATCGGGACCGAGATGCCCAGCACGGTCCGGGTGGTGTGCGCGGCGCCACCGCCGAAGCCGACGAGCACCCCCGCGGCGCCGGTCCGCATCAGGTGCAGCGCCGCCTGGTACGTCGCACAGCCGCCGACGATCACCGGCACGTCGAGCTCGTAGATGAACTCCTTGAGGTTCAGCGGCTCGGCCTGCCCGGACACGTGCTCGGCGGAGACGGTGGTCCCGCGGATCACGAACATGTCGCAGCCGGCGTCGACCACCGTCTTCGCGAACTCCTTGGTCCGCTGGGGGGAGAGCGACCCGGCGACGGTCACTCCCGAGTCGCGCATCTCCTTGAGGCGGGCGGTGATCAGCTCAGGCTTGATGGGCTCGGCGTAGATCTGCTGCAGCCGCGCGGTCGCCCGGGTGCCGGTCAGCCCGGCGACCTCGGCGAGGAGGTCCTCGGGGTCGTCGTACCGGGTCCACAGGCCCTCGAGGTCGAGGACGCCGAGGCCGCCGTGCCTGCCGAAGGACACCGCGGTCTGCGGCGACATCACCGAGTCCATGGGCGCTGCCAGGATCGGGAGCTCGAACCGGTAGGCGTCGATCTGCCAGTGCACCGACACCTCCTCGGGGTCCCGGGTGCGCCGGGACGGGACGATGGCGATGTCGTCGAAGGAGTAGGCGTGCCGTCCGCTCTTGGCCATGCCGATCTCGAGTTCGCGCATGACGTGAGCCTAACGGTGCTCAGGTTCGCCCACCGACGTACGCGTCCGCACTTCGGGGGCAGTATCGTCTGCCTCTGCGCAGGCGCTATTACGCACACATCACCCGAATCTCATGATTCTGTCGGCTTCTCGAGGGGGCCCCGTGCTGCACGCGACACGAACACGACTGGCTGCGATGGTCGTCACCCTGGGGCTCGGCGTCCTCGCCGGCTGCTCCAACGGCGGCGGCGTCAACGTCGATGGACAGGGGTCGGGCGGCTCGGGGTCGTCCGGAGGGTCCGGCGGGATCCTCAACGCGGCCATCGGCGGTGAGCCGGACCAGCTCGACCCGCACAAGACCTCGGCGTACTACAGCTTCGAGGTGCTCGAGAACGTCTACGACACACTCGTCGAACCGGACGCCAACCTGCAGATGCAGCCGTCGCTGGCGACGTCGTGGAAGACCAGCGCGAACCAGCTGACCTGGACCTTCACGATGCGTCCCGGGGTGAAGTTCTCCGACGGCGCGCCGCTGACGTCCAAGGACGTCGTCTACTCCTACCAGCGGATCATCAAGCAGAAGCTCAACTCCGCCTACAAGTTCACGACCGTCTCCTCCATCACCGCACCGAACGCCTCCACCGTGGTGATCAGGCTCAAGTCCCCGACGCCCAACCTGCTCGCGAACCTCGGAGGCTTCAAGGGCGTCGGGATCGTGGAGAAGAAGAACGTCGACTCCGGCGCCATCAAGACCAAGCCGGTCGGCAGCGGGCCGTTCAAGGTGGCCAGCTACACCTCCGGCGACAACATCGAGCTGGTCCGCAACGACAGGTACTGGGGTACCAAGCCCAAGCTCGACGGGGTCACCTTCACCTTCGTCAAGGACCCGACGGTCGCCCTGCAGAACCTGCAGAGCGACGAGGTCCAGTGGACCGACAACCTCCCGCCCCAGCAGGTCTCCTCGCTGAAGAAGAGCTCGGACCTGACCGTGCAGACGGCACCCTCGACCGACTACTGGTACGTCGCGCTCAACGAGGCCCGCAAGCCGTTCGACAACGTCGACGTACGGCGCGCCGTCGCCACGGCGATCGACCGGGACGCGATCACGAAGGCCGCCAAGTTCGGCAACGCGACCGTCAACCAGACCGCGATCCCCAAGAGCAGCGCCTACTACGTCGACTACGCGCCGTACAAGCACGACCCGGCCCGGGCCAAGCAGCTGCTCGCGAGCGCCGGCGTGAAGAACCTGAAGATGGACCTGATGGTCACCAGCGAGTACCCGGAGACCGTCAGCGCCGCCCAGGTGATCGCCGCGGAGCTGAAGGAGGTCGGGATCACCGTGAGGATCCGGACCCTCGACTTCGCGCAGTGGCTGGACGAGGAGGGCAAGGGCAGCTTCGACTCGTTCATGCTCGGCTGGCTCGGCAACATCGACCCGGACGAGTTCTACTACGCCCAGCACCACACCGGCGGCACCTTCAACTTCCAGAAGTACAGCAACCCCAAGGTCGACCAGCTCCTGGACCGCGCGCGGACCGAGACGGACCAGACCAAGCGGAAGCAGGAGTACGACCAGGCGGCCAAGATGATCGTCGACGACGCCAGCTACATCTACCTCTACAACCCTGATGTCGTGCAGGGCTGGTCGAAGAAGGTCTCCGGCTACCAGGTGCGCTCCGACCGCGCGATCCGGTTCCGGGACGTCAGCCTCTCGAAGTGAGCTGAGGCTGTCGTGGGTCGCTTCGTGCTGCGCCGGCTGGTGCAGTCGGCGGTGGTGCTCCTCGGTGTCACTCTGGTCGTCTTCCTGCTGCTGCAGCTCGTCCCGGGCGACCCGGTGCGGATCGCCTTGGGGACCCGCTACGACCAGGCGACGTACGACGCGCTGCGGGCCCGGTCCGGGCTGGACCGGCCGTTGGTGGTGCAGTACCTCAGCTACGTCGGCCACGCGGCCACGGGCGACCTCGGGGTCAGCTTCCGGACCGGGCAGCCGGTCTCGACGATCGTCCTCGAGCGACTGCCGGCCACCCTGTCGCTCGCGTTGACCGCGATCGTCCTGGCGCTGGTCGTGGCCTTCCCGCTGGGCATCATCTCCGGTGTCCGGAACGGCTCCGCGGTCGACCACGCGGCGCGGGTCTTCAGCCAGTTCGGCGTCTCGGTGCCCGACTTCTGGATGGGCATCATGGGGATCCTGCTGTTCTCCGGCGTGCTCGCCTGGCTGCCGCCGTCGGGCTACGAGTCGCTGCGGGACAGCCCGTCGGGGTGGGCCTCGCACGTGATCCTCCCGGCGGCGACCGTCGGGCTGGTCAGCGCCTCGATCCTCACCCGGTTCATCCGCTCCTCGGTGCTCGAGGTGCTCTCGGAGGACTACGTCCGCACGGCCGAGGCCAAGGGCCTGCGGCCCCGGGTCGTGGTGCTCAGGCATGTGCTGCGCAACGCGCTGATCCCGGTGGTCACGGTCGTCGCGGTGCAGCTCGCCAGCCTTCTCGGCGGCGTGATCGTCGTCGAGGTCCTCTTCGCGTGGCCGGGGATCGGGCGGCTCACCTACGACTCGGTGGAGGCCCGCGACTACCCGGTGCTGCAGGGCGCCGTGCTGCTGGTGGCGGCGCTGTTCCTGCTCGTGAACCTGCTGGTGGACATCCTGTACGCGCGCCTGGACCCGAGGATCTCCGTCCGATGAGCGGCCACGAGGCGATGAGCGACCACGAGAGCTCCTTCCGGCGGGCCGTCGCCACGCTGCGCCGCGACCCGCTCGCGGTCGCCGGAGCGGTCGTGCTGGCGGTCCTGGTCGTGGTCGGCGTCCTCGGACCGTGGCTCGCGCCGTCGGGAACCAACGACGTCGACGTGAACCACATGCTGGCGCACCCGACCTGGGCCCACCCCTTCGGCACCGACGAGCTCGGGCGCGACGTGCTGAGCCGGGTCATCGTGGCCGCCCGGGTGTCCTTGGAGGTCGCCGTGGTCAGTGTCGGGCTGGCGCTGGCGGTCGGCGTGCTGATCGGCCTGGTGTCCGGCTACTACCGCGGCTGGGTCGACAACGCGCTCATGCGATGCATGGACGTGCTCTTCGCCTTCCCCGTGCTCCTGTTGGCGGTGGCGATCGTCGCGGTGCTCGGGCCCGGGCTGACCACCGCGATGGTGGCCATCGGGGTGGTCTACGCGCCGATCTTCGCCCGGGTGACCCGGGCCAGCGTCCTGTCGGTGCGCGAGCAGGTCTTCGTCCGAGCGGCGGTGTCGATCGGCACGTCCGACGCCCGCATCATGCGCCGCCACGTGCTGCCCAACATCGCCGCCCCGCTGATCGTGCAGACCTCGCTGTCCCTGGCCTTCGCGATCCTCTCGGAGGCGGCCTTGTCCTTCCTCGGCCTGGGCGTGCAGCCGCCGGCGCCGTCGTGGGGCCGGATGCTGTACGACGGGCGCGGGTTCGTCACGGACGCCTGGTGGCTCGGGGTCTTCCCGGGCGCCGCGATCTTCGTGACGGTGCTCGCGTTCAACCTGGTCGGCGACGCCCTGCGTGACGTGCTGGACCCCCGCCAGCTGACACTCAGCGAGGCGAGGAGGAGCACCCGATGAGCGGTACGGGACCCGTGCTGAGGCTCGACGACCTGACGGTGACCTTCGGGACCCGCCGCGGACCGGCGCAGGCGGTCGCCGGGGTGAGCTGGGAGGTCGGGCGTGGGGAGACCCTCGCGCTGGTCGGCGAGTCCGGCAGCGGCAAGAGCATGTCGGTGCTGGCGGCCACCGGGCTGACCCCTCGCTCCGCGCGGGTCGCGGGACAGGTGCAGCTCCTCGGCGAGGACCTGCTGGCCGACACCGAGCCGCGTCGGCGGCAGCGCCGAGGCAGGCACATCGGCTTCGTCTTCCAGGACCCGATGACCTCCCTGAACCCGGTGCTGCCCATCGGGCGGCAGGTCAGCGAGGCGTGCGAGGAGCACCTGGGGATGACCCGCCGCCAGGCCCGGGACCGCGCAGTCGAGCTGCTGGACCTGGTCGGCATCCCGTCGGCCCGCGAGCGCATCGAGGCCTACCCGCACCAGTTCTCCGGCGGCATGCGGCAGCGGGTGGTCATCGCGATGGCGCTGGGCTGCGACCCCGACCTGCTGATCGCCGACGAGCCGACCACCGCGCTGGACGTGACCACGCAGGCGCAGATCGTCGAGCTCGTCGCGAGCCTGCAGGAGCGGCTGGGCACGGCGGTCGTGTGGATCACCCACGACCTGGGCGTGGTCGCCGGGATCGCCGACCGGGTGGCAGTGATGTACGGCGGACGCATCGTCGAGCAGGCCCGCGTCGACGACCTGTTCGCGCACCCGTCCCACCCCTACACCGAGGCGCTGCTGGCGGCGCGGCCCGACCCGGCGCATGCCGGCGGCGAGCTGCCGGCCATCTCGGGGTCACCGCCGAGCCCGCTCGACCTCCCGCCGGGCTGCGCGTTCTGGCCCCGGTGTCCCGTGCGCGGGGATGCCCGTTGCGAGCACGAGCTGCCCCCGTTGCGCGAGGTCGGCGGCGGGCACGTCGTACGCACCTTCTACCGCTCCGAGGACATCGGGAGGTCGGCGTGAACCCTGAAGCCCGTCCAGAGGTCAGCCCAGACAGGAGCCGCAGCACCGGAACCGGCACCGATACCGGGGCGGGCACCGGGCCGGAGGTGGTCGCCGAGCTCGACGACCTGCGGGTCTGGTTCCCGGGCCCGCACGGGGCCTCGGTGCGCGCCGTCGACGGGGTCTCGCTGCAGGTGCGGCGCGGGGAGACTCTCGGCCTGGTCGGCGAGTCCGGCTCGGGGAAGTCGACGACCGGACTCGCGCTGCTGCGCCTCGTCGACCCGACCGGCGGCCGGATCCGGGTGACCGACGAGGACGTGACCGGATGGTCCCGGCGCCGGCTCCGCACCCTGCGGCGGCGGGTGGCGATGGTCTTCCAGGACCCGCAGGCCTCCCTCGACCCGCGGCGCACGATCGCCTCCAGCATCGCCGAGCCGCTGGTCGTGCACGGTCTGCGGGCCGACGCCGCCGCCCGCCGCCGCCGGGTCGCGGAGCTGCTGGACATGGTGGGGCTCCGGCAGGACCTCGCGGACGGGCATCCGCACGAGCTGTCGGGAGGCCAGCGCCAGCGGGTGGGGATCGCCCGCGCCCTCGCCGGCGAGCCGGACCTGATCGTGCTCGACGAGCCGATCGCCTCCCTGGACCTGTCGGTGCAGGCCCAGGTGATGAACCTGCTGCGCCGGCTGCAGCGCGACCTCGGGCTGACCTACCTGTTCATCGCCCACGACCTCGCCGCCGTGGAGCACATGAGCGACCGGGTCGCAGTGATGTACCTGGGCCGGATCGTGGAGACCGGGACGCCGGCGCAGATCTACCGAGAGCCCGCCCACCCGTACACCGCCGCGCTGCTCTCCGCGGTCCCCGTCGCGGACCCGCAGGTGGAGCGGCAGCGCCGGCGCATCGTGCTGCACGGCGACATCCCCAGCCCGGTGAACCCGCCGAGCGGCTGCCGGTTCCGGACCAGGTGCCCGGCCGCGCGGGACGCCTGTGCCGAGCACGACCCCGAGCTCTTCGAGGTGTCCCCGGGGCACCGAGCCGCCTGCCTCTTCGCCGTCGAGGCGGTCGAGGAGACGCGCGCCTCCACCGGGTCGCACTGAAGGCGTCCGTCAGCCCTGCCCGGCTCCGTCAGCCCTGTCTGGCTCGGTCAGCCCTGTCTGGCTCGGCCAGCCTCGGCACGGCCGGCTCAGCGGGACGGCGCCGCGCGGCGCAGCCGGCGGTTCCACCAGCCGGGGCGCCGCCACGCGAGCTCCTGCAGCCGGCGGAACTCCCGGCGCTGGAGCACGACCGTCACCGGGACGAGGGACACCGCCAGCAGGGCGGCGCGTGCACGGCCGTCCCGGTTCTCCAGCAGCAGCCCGGCGAGCGCCGCTCCTCCCGACAGGTACAGGATCGTGTTGTAGACCGGCATCCGCTCCGAGCCGAGCCCCTCGCAGTCGGCCAGCCACGGCAGCCCTCTCCGGGTCCACGGCCAGGCCACGTAGTGCCCGATCACCGCGGCGAGGAACAACCCGTTCAGCGACGCGAACGCCCGGTCGTGGGAAGGGTCCGCACGTCCCGCCGACCCGAGCACCCCTGCCGTCGCGGTGGCCCACGCAGCCACGGCGGGGACCGGACCGACCACCGAGGCGGCCGGCATCCCTACCCCTGAGGCCAGCTCGTAGAAGACGTGCGCGGCCGTGCCCACGGTCGCCGCCCTGGTCAGGGGACGACCCCGCCCGCGGCGAGCGAGCCCTGCTCCGGCCATCTCGATCCTCCTGGCGGCGCGTACCCCTCGCCGTCCCGCGCATTCTGCTTCGCCGGCTCCGCGGTGCGGCCTGCTGCCCGGGCGGCGCTGTCGCGGATGAGGACGAGGACTGCGGGTACGTCTCCGCGGGCTGTCGGCCCGGCTCCGGTCGACCTACGCGGCCACGAGGAGGACGGATGAACAGACCCGCGCTGCGCCAGCACTGGGCCTGGGTGGTCACCCTGGTGGTGCTCCTGGGGCTCTACCGCGGCACCGATGCCGCGCTCGTGGACACCGGGAACCCCAACCTGGTGCCGAGCATGCTGCTGCTGGGCTCGCTCGTGGTGCCGGCGACGTTCGTGTCCTTCGCGCGTGGCTGGTCCGGTCGCCAGATCGTCCCCGCCGCCACGTTGTGGACCGCCGTCCTCGTCGGAGGAGCAGTCGGTGTGGTGATCGCCGGGGTGCTGGAGTACAACACCGTCCGCAGGCTCGGCGAGATCCCGATGCTCGGGGTGGGGCTCATCGAGGAGGGCACGAAGCTCGCGGTGGCCGCGGTGTTCCTGCTGGTCCTGCGCCGCTACACGAGCATGGGGGCCGGGATCCTGATCGGGATCGCGGTCGGCACCGGGTTCGCCGTCCTGGAGACCATGGGCTACGGGTTCGTGACCCTGATCCAGTCGGGAGGCAACGTCGGGTCGGTCGAGCAGACCCTGTTCGTGCGCGGGGTCACCTCCCCGGCCGGTCATGCCGCCTGGACCGGGCTCACCTGCTGGGGTCTGTGGCGCTTCTGGCACCACCCCACGGGGCGTCGGCTGTTCGGTTTCGCGGGCCTGTTCGTGGTCGCCGTCGTGCTGCACGCCACCTGGGACACGATCGGCACGCCCAGCAGCTATGTCGTCCTCGCCGTGCTGAGTCTCGGTCTGCTGTTCATCGCGCTGCGCCAGGCCCGGCGTGCCGACGAACACCTGGTCGCGGACCCCGTGCCGGCCGGGGTGCGCCCGTCCGGCTACCGGCCTGGCTACCGGGCCGACTACCGGGCCGACTACGGGGCGGACTACCGGGCAGCCGACTACCGGGCCGACTACCGGGAGCTGTAGTTCGGCGCCTCGGCGGTCATCTGGATGTCGTGCGGGTGGCTCTCCTTCAGGCTCGCCTGGGTGATCCGGATGAACCGTCCCTTGGCCTGCAGCTCGGGGACCGAGCGCGCCCCGACGTAGAACATCGACTGCCGCAGGCCGCCGACGAGCTGGTGGGCCACCGCCGACAGCGGCCCGCGGTAGGCCACTCGGCCCTCGATGCCCTCCGGCACGATCAGGTCGTCGCTCTCCACCTCCGCCTGGAAGTAGCGGTCCTTGGAGTAGGACTTCTTGCCACGTGAGGACATCGCGGCGAGGGACCCCATGCCGCGGTAGGACTTGTACTGCTTGCCGTTGGCGAAGATCAGGTCCCCCGGGCTCTCGTCGCAGCCGGCGAGCAGCGAGCCGACCATCACCGAGTCCGCACCCGCCACCACGGCCTTGGCGATGTCTCCGGAGTACTGCAGGCCGCCGTCCGCGATGACTGGCACCCCGGCGTCCTTGCACGCAAGCCAGGCGTCGTACACGGCCGTGATCTGCGGTGCTCCGACCCCGGTCACCACCCGCGTCGTACAGATGGAGCCTGGACCCACCCCGACCTTGACGGCATCCGCGCCGGCGTCCACGAACGCCTGCGCCCCGGCCCGCGTGGCGACGTTGCCGCCGATCACCTGCACGTGCCGGGTCGCCGGGTCGTTCTTGAGCCGCCGCACCATGTCGAGGAGCAGCCGGACGTGGCCGTGCGCGGTGTCCGCGACGAGGACGTCGACCCCTGCCTCGACGAGCGTGGTCGCCCGCTCCCAGGCGTCCCCGAAGTAGCCGATCGCGGCGCCGACCATCAACCGGCCGTCGGCGTCGTACGACGCGTCCGGGAACTGCTCGGACTTCACGAAGTCCTTGACGGTGATCAGCCCGGTGAGCCGGCCCCGGTCGTCGACGATGGGCAGCCGCTCGCGCTTGTGCTGGCGCAGCAGCCGCGTCGCCTCCTCACGCTCGATCCCCTCGTGACCGGTGATCAGCGGCATCGGCGTCATCACCTCGCCGACCAGCCGGCTGCCCCACTCCGCGACGGGCACGAAACGCAGGTCCCGGTTGGTGATGATGCCGAGCAGGGTGCCGTCCTCGTCGATCACCGGCAGGCCGGAGACGCGGTACTGCCCGCAGATCTCGTCGAGCTCCTCGAGCGTGGCCTTCGGGTGGATCGTGATCGGGTTGGAGATCATCCCGGTCTGGGTCCGCTTGACGAGGTCGACCTGGTAGGCCTGGTCCTCGATCGAGAGGTTACGGTGCAGCACGCCGAGCCCACCCTGGCGGGCCATCGCGATGGCCATCCGGGACTCGGTGACGGTGTCCATGGCGCTGGACACGAGGGGCACCCGCAGGTTGATCTCACGGGTCAGCCGGGTGCTCGTGTCGACCTCGGCGGGAATCACGTCGGTCTCGCCGGGCAGGAGCAGCACGTCGTCGTAGGTGAGACCGACGGCGGCGAACTTGTCCGGTACGCCGGCGGCGTCCGCGGCGTGGGAGGAGGAAGTCATGGGTCTCTTCTCGGGTGGGGCGGCAGGTGCTCAGTCTAGAGGGGAGCCGCACGCCTTCCGGCCTCCGGTGAGCGCGGTACGGCGCGCGCCGCTCGTGGTTGACTCGAGACATGGACGCCGTGGCAACGGCATTCGACTCCGTCCCGCGCGCGGACTTCCTGCCGCGGGGATGGCGCAGCAGCGCCTCGTTCGACGGGCCCATCCCGATCGGGGCTGGTCAGACCAACTCCCAGCCCCGCACCGTGGAGGCGATGCTGCGCCTGCTGGAGGTCCGGCCCGGTGACCGCGTCCTGGACGTCGGGTCGGGGTCCGGCTGGAGCACCGCGCTGCTCGCGTTCCTGACCGGCCCGGAGGGCATGGTGCTCGGCGTGGAGCTGGTGCCGAGGCTGGTCACCTGGGGCGCGAAGAACCTCGCGTCCACCGGGTTCGGGTGGGCCCGGATCCGGGAGGCGACGCGAGGGGTGGTCGGTGCCCCCGACGCGGCGCCGTACGACCGGATCCTGGTGTCCGCCGACGGTGGCTCTGTCCCCCGGGCCCTGGTCGACCAGCTCACCGAGGACGGCCGGATGGTGCTGCCGGCGGCCGGCCGGCTGGTCCTGGTGGTCCGCGCCGGCGACCGGACCGTGACCAGCGAGCACGGGCACTACCGGTTCGTGCCGCTGCGCTGACGCCGGTCAGGACGGCTGGGGCAGCACCTCGCGGGACCATGCGTCGAGGAACTCGCGCACGGCCTTCACGTGCCGCTCGACGGCGGGTCCGCACGGGAACTGCTCCGCGACCGCGTCGCGGCCCACCAGACCGGCGGCGGCCTCGAGCATCTCCTGCCGCACCCCGACCGAGGGCCAGGGGTCACCGAAGATGTGCTCGTTGAGCGCCTCACCGCTGCCGACCCGACCGGGAACCGGCCCTCGGCCTGCACCGCGGCCGTCGCCGCAGCCTGGGCGATCACGGCCGGGTGGATGCGCACCGTCGGGCAGGTCACGGCCGTGTTGATCGGCAGCGAGACCCTCTCCGACAGGGGGGCCGATGACCGACCGGACGAAGGGGCTGTTGTCCTGGGCGTCGTTCCAGGGATGGAAGTGGTCGGAGATCCAGAGCCGGGTGAACCCCGCCTCCTCGGCCATCCTGGCCTGCCGGACGAGCTCGCGGGGACCGAGCTCCTGGCACGAGCGGAAGTAGCCGATGCTCGGTCACCAGGCCGCCGTAGCCGCGGACGGGAGCCAGGAACCGGCGCCTCCGGCTACTGGGGCGCCCCCGGGTCCATCCACAGGACCTCCCAGGCGTGGCCGTCGAGGTCGTAGAAGCTGCGGCCGTACATGTACCCCTCGTCGGAGGGCTCCTTCGCGACGCCACCACCGAGGGCCAGGGCACGGTCGACGAGCTCGTCGACCTCGTCCCGGCTCGTCGCCGAGACGCCGAGGATCACCTCTGTCGCCGAAGCCGCGTCCACGACCTCGCGGGAGGTGAAGGTGGCGAAGAACGGACGGTCGAGGAGCATCACGAACGCCTGCTCGTTGACCACCATGCAGGTCGCGTGCTCGTCGGTGAACTGGGCGTTGAACCGGAACCCCAGGCTGGTGAAGAAGGCGACGGACTTGTCCAGGTCGTGGACCGGCAGGTTCACGAAGACCATGCGGGACATCGGGGCTCCTCGGCGCGCGTGGGGCTGGTGTGGAGGTAGACCCCTCGGCCGTCACGGACTCATCGCCGGAAAGGCGGAACGCCGCCCGGGTGCTCCCGGGCGGCGTTCCGTGACCTGCTGTGGTGCTGTGCGAGAGGCGCTCAGTGACCGTGGCCGTGGCCGTGGCCGGCACCGGCGGCCGCCGGCTCCTCGTCCTCGGGCTTCTCCACGATGAGGGTCTCGGTGGTGAGCAGCATGCCCGCGATCGACGAGGCGTTCACCAGCGCGGAGCGGGTCACCTTGACCGGGTCGAGGACACCCTGGGCGACCAGGTCGCCGTACTCCTCGGTGGCGGCGTTGTAGCCCTCGCCGACCTTGCCCTCGCGGACCTTGGCGACCACGACCGCACCGTTCACGCCACCGTTCTCGGCGATCCAGCGCAGCGGCTCGTCCGCGGCCTTGGCCACGATGCGCACACCGGTCGCCTCGTCACCGGACAGGCCGAGCCCGTCGGCGAGCACCGAGACGGCGTGCACCAGCGCGGAGCCGCCACCGGCGATGATGCCCTCCTCGATGGCGGCGCGAGTCGCGGAGACCGCGTCCTCGATGCGGTGCTTCTTCTCCTTCAGCTCGACCTCGGTGGCGGCGCCGACCTTGACCACGCACACGCCGCCGGCCAGCTTGGCGAGCCGCTCCTGGAGCTTCTCACGGTCCCAGTCGGAGTCGGTGTTCTCGATCTCGGCCTTGATCTGGTTGACCCGGCCGGTGACCTCCGACGCGTCGCCGGAGCCCTCCACGATCGTGGTGTTGTCCTTGGTGATCGTCACGCGACGAGCCTGGCCGAGGACCTCGAGGCCGACCTGGTCCAGCTTGAGGCCGACCTCCGGGGAGACGACCTGGCCGCCGGTGAGGGTGGCGATGTCCTGCAGCATGGCCTTGCGGCGGTCACCGAAGGCGGGCGCCTTGACCGCGGCGGCGTTGAAGGTGCCGCGGATCTTGTTGACCACCAGCGTGGACAGCGCCTCGCCGTCCACGTCCTCGGCCAGGATGAACAGCGGCTTGCCGGCCTGGATGACCTTCTCAAGCAGGGGAAGGAGCTCGGCGATGGCGCTGATCATGCCCTGGTTGATCAGGATGTAGGGGTCCTCGAGGACGGCTTCCATGCGCTCGGCGTCGGTGACGAAGTACGGCGAGATGAAGCCCTTGTCGAACTGCATGCCCTCGGTGAACTCGAGCTCGGTGCCCATGGTGTTGGACTCCTCGACGGTGATCACGCCGTCCTTGCCGACCTTGTCGAACGCCTGGGCGAGCAGGTCGCCGATCACGGCGTCACGCGAGGAGACGGTGGCGACCGCGGCCATGTCGGCCTTGTCGTCCACGTCGCGGGCGGCGTCACGCAGGGCGTTGCCCACGGCCTCGACGGCCAGGTCCATGCCTCGCTTGAGGCTCATCGGGTTCGCGCCCGCGGCAACGGCCCGCAGTCCCTCGTGGACCATCGACTGCGCGAGCACGGTTGCTGTCGTCGTACCGTCGCCGGCCACGTCGTTGGTCTTTGTGGCCACCTCCTTGGACAGCTGGACCCCGAGGTTCTCGAAGGGGTCGTCGACCTCGATCTCACGGGCCACGGTGACCCCGTCGTTGGTGATCGTGGGCGCGCCCCACTTCTTGTCGAGGACGACGTAGCGGCCCTTGGGGCCGAGCGTCACCTTGACGGCGTTGGCGAGCGCGTCCACGCCCCGCTCGAGGGAGCGGCGCGCGTGCTCGTCGAACTCCAGAATCTTCGGCATCTCCTGATGCACCTTCCTGATGGTCTTCGTGGTTGCTGCGAGAGACGTACGCCCCAGGGGCTTGATACGAGATCAGGCCGCCCGGGGCGAAGTCGGTGGTGCTGTGCTGGTGAGTCGGGCGGTCCGCGCTCAGCCGATGACGGCGAGGACGTCGCGCGCGGAGAGGATGAGGTACTCCTCGCCGCCGTACTTGACCTCGGTGCCGCCGTACTTGCTGTAGATGACCTTGTCGCCGACGGTCACGTCGAGGGGGACCCGGTTGCCGTTGTCGTCGATGCGACCCGGACCGACGCTGAGGACCTCGCCCTCCTGGGGCTTCTCCTTGGCGGTGTCCGGGATGACCAGGCCAGAAGCCGTGGTCTGCTCGGCCTCGAGGGCCTTGACGACGATCCGGTCCTCGAGAGGCTTGATGTTGACCGACACTGTGTCGACCTCCACTTTCCGGTTGTTCTGCGGGATGTTCGAGACTGGTGGTGCACGCTGCTCGGGGTGCCTGCTTCCTCATGCGCCGTCGCGGGGGTCGCACGTCTGGCAAGCGTTGGCACCCTCGAGGTGAGAGTGCTAACGCGAATCTAGCACTCGGTTTCCGTGAGTGCCAGAGCGGTCTGGCAGGATGGCCGGCGTGGATCTGGAGGCCTTCCGCTGGCTCCTCGGGGAGGATGGACAGCGGCTGCTGGGCAGGGCCACGCAGGTGTACGTCGAGCAGGGCGGTGACCCGGTGCGGGTCGCGGCGGCCCTGCGCCGCGAGGACCCGTCCCCCGCTCATGCGGCGGCCGCGCTGACCCAGGTCGACCTGCGGGCCCGGGCCGCCGCGAAGTTCGGTGACGACGCCGCGCGGATGTACTTCACCCCCGAGGGCCTCGAGCAGGCGACCAGGGCGAGCGTCGCGCGGCACCGCGCCTCGCGGATCGCGTCCGGCCGGCTCTCTCCCGTGCTCTCCCCCGTGCTCGACCTCGGCTGCGGCATCGGGGGTGACCTCCTCGCGATGGCCAGCGCGGGGCTGAGCGTCACCGGGGTGGACCGCGTCGAGCTGCGGGCGGAAGTGGCCCGGGCCAACCTCGGGGCGCTGTCCCTCTCGGGGACCGTCGAGTGCGCAGCGGTGGAGGACGTCGACGTCAGCGGGTTCGCGGCGGTGTTCGCCGACCCCGCCCGTCGTACGGCCCGAGGGCGGGTCTTCGACGTCGAGGGCTGGTCACCGCCCTGGCCGTTCGTGCTGTCGCTGCTGGAGCGGCCGTCCTGCGTGAAGGTGGCCCCAGGGATCCCGCACTCGCTCCTGCCCGCGACCGTCGAGGCCGAGTGGGTCTCCGACGCGGGTGGGGTGAAGGAGGCGGCGTTGTGGTCCCCCCAGCTGGCCGCGGTACGCCGCCGGGCCACGGTGATCCGCGGCGACGCCGTGGCCACGCTCACCGACGAGGACGACCCGGGGGCGGCGCCGGTGCGGCCGGTGGGTCGGTACCTGCACGAGCCCGACGGGGCGGTCATCCGTGCGGGACTGGTGACCGCCGTGGCGGCGCGGGTCGACGGGGGTCTGGTCGACGAGCACATCGCCTACGTGACCGGGGACGCGGCACTCCTCACGCCGTTCGCGCGGAGCTTCGAGGTCCTCGAGGAGCTGCCGTACAAGGAGAAGTCCCTGCGCGCCGCGCTCCGCGAGCGAAGGATCGGGCGGCTCACGGTCAAGAAGCGCGGGGTCGCGGTGGCACCCGAGGACCTGCGGCGCCGGATGGCGCTGCGCGGCGACCGTGAGGCGACGCTGGTGCTGACCCGGGTCGCCGGGAAGGGCACCGCGCTGCTCGTCGACCCCCTCGATCCCGCCGACCCGGCCCGTCCGCACGTCTGAACCCCGCCGACCCGGCGCATCCGCACGTCCGAACCCCGCCGACCCGGCGCATCCGCACGTCTCAACCCCGCCGACCCGGCCCGTCCGCACGTCTGAACCCCGCCGACCCGGCCCGTCCGCACGTCTCAGGACACCCGAGTCGGCCCGTCCGCCCACTTCTCGTGCGCGGCGACCCGGCGCGTCTGGGCGTCTGGGCGTCTGGGCGTCGCATCGGCGCACCCGCACGGGTTCAACCGTGTGGGCCCAAGCCCGGTCCTCGCCGCGGTCGCCGTCATGCTCGCCGTCTCCACGGCATCGCGCTGACCCACCATCCGTCCCTCTCGAGGGATGCGGACGCGCCGGGTCGAGGGGGGTGAGACGTGCGGACGCGCCGGGTCGCGGGGGTTGAGACGTGCGGATGCGCCGGGTCGAGGGGGTTGAGACGTGCGGACGCGCCGGGTCGTCAGTGGGCGGCGCGCCAGGCGTCTTCCAGCAGCTCGGCCACCACGTCGGGCCGGCAGTCGGCCAGCGAGACGCGTACGGCAGCGAGCCGCTTGCCCCACCACTGCTCGGCGCACCAGTCCGGCCACTCCGCGACGGCGGCGCGGATGTCGTCCTCGGGCAGCATCACCCGCAGGTGGTCCCGGTCCGGGAGCGTCGCGAAGATCCGTCGCGAGGTGCGGAACGACGGGAACCCGTGGTGGTCCCGCTCGGCCGCACCCTCGAACGACAGAGCCAGCGACCGGACCTGGTCCGGGGTCACGTCCGCCTGCCCCTCAGTCCGGGACGGTGCGTATGACGACGGAGCTGCGAGCCGGGACCTCGACGCCCCCGTCCTGCACCTTCACACCGGCATCCCAGCTCAGGACCACGGTGCCTTCCGTGCCATACGACCAGGCGGCATCGGCCAGGTTCACCAGGACCAGGTGCCCACCGCGACGCAGGGCGAGATGCCGGTCGGCCCAGGAGACCCCGACCCGGTCCAGCCGCGGGTCGCGCAGGTCGGGGACCTCGCGGCGCAGCGCCATCAGGTCGCGGTACCACGCCAGCACCCGGGCGTGCGGCTCCCGGCCGGGCTCGGACCAGTCGAGGTGGGACCGCTGGAAGGTCTCGGGGTCCTGCGGGTCGGGAACCTCGCTCTCGTCCCAGCCGTGGGACCCGAACTCGGCCCGCCGCCCCTCACGGGTGGCCTTGGCGATCGCCGGGTCGGTGTGGTCGGTGAAGAACTGCCACGGCGTCCGCGCGGCCCACTCCTCCCCCATGAACAGCATCGGCGTGTATGGCGAGGTCATCAGGATCGTCGCGCCGCAGGCCAGGACCCCCGGATCGAGGTCGAGCTGGGCCCCCGACAGCCGGTCGCCCTGCGCGCGGTTGCCGACCTGGTCGTGGGTCTGCAGCGAGGCCACGAACCGCCACCCCGGAACGGTGGCTGCGTCCACCGGTCGCCCGTGCCGACGCCCGCGGAAGCTGGAGTAGGTGCCGTCGTGGAAGAACGGCGTACGCATCACCTTGGCGAGCGCCTCGGGTGCGGTGAAGTCGGAGTAGTAGCCCTGCGACTCGCCGGTGAGCGCGACGTGCATCGCGTGGTGGATGTCGTCGGCCCACTGGCCGTGCAGGCCCTGGCCGGCGACGACCTCGCCCAGCCCGCGCGGTGTGACCGTCCGGGGGTCGTTCCGGTCCGACTCGGCGATCAGCCACAGGGGTCGCCCGGTCCGCTCCGCGAGGTCGTCCACCTCGCGCGCCATCTCCTCCAGCACGTGCATCGCCGAGTCGTCGTGCAGCTCGTGGACCGCGTCCAGTCGGAGCCCGTCGACGTGGAAGTCGACGAGCCACTGCCGGACGTTGTCGAGCACCCAGCGCCGTACCTCGTCGCTGTCGGGGCCGTCCAGGTTGAGGGCGAGACCCCAGGGCGTGGAGTGCTTGTCGGTGAAGTACGGCGCGATCTCGCCGAGGAAGTTGCCGTCGGGGCCGAGGTGGTTGTAGACCACGTCGAGGCAGACCGCGAGCCCGAGACCGTGTGCGGCGTCGACGAAGCGCTGCAGGGCGGCGGGGCCGCCGTACGTCTCGTGCACGGAGTACGGCGCGACTCCGTCGTACCCCCAATTGTGCCGGCCCGGGAAGGAGCCCAGGGGCAGCAGCTCGACGACGTCGACGCCCAGCTCGGAGAGGTACGGCAGCTTCTCCGCGGCGGCGTCGAGCGTCCCGTCGGGGGTGAAGGTCCCGACGTGCAGCTCGTAGATCACCGACCCGGCCAGCTCGCGGCCAGGCCAGTCCGCGTCAGTCCACGCGAAGTCGGCGGTGTCGAAACGGGCCGAGAGCCCGTGCGGGCCGTCGGGCAGGGCCAGGCCGCGCGGGTCCGGACGGGCCTCACCACCGTCGACGGAGAACCCGTAGCGATCACCGTCCTGCAGGTCCGCGTCGCCGACCCACCAGGCTTGCTCGCCGCGGGTCATCGGGGTCCGGCCGTGCGCGGTCACCAGGTCGACGGAGCGGGCGTACGGCGCCCACAGCCGGGGAGTGCTCACGAGCGGTGCACCCGTCGCAGCAGGGCAACCGGGTAGCGGCTGAACACGTCGGCGCAGAGGTTCTCGTCGCCGCCGTACAGGAACCCGGTCAGCTCGTCGCGCCACAGCCCCTCGGGCAGCGTGAGGGTGGCGTCCTGCCAACCCCCGGCCACCTCGAGCCGCCTCGGCGCGCGCGTGACGAGGGTCGCCACCTCGCCGCCACGCACGAAGCCGAGGAGGTGCCGTGAGCTGCCGAGCAAGGGCTGGTAGTCGCCGAGGTACGCCTCCCGCAGCTCCTTGCGCACGCTGAGCGCCTTGCGGGTGACGAGCAGCTTCTCGTCGTCGAGATCGCGGGGCTCCTGGTCGCGGAGGTGCCCGAGCCGGTCACGGCGGGCCTGGTAGTCGACCGGCCGCCGGTTGTCGGGATCGACCAGCGAGAGGTCCACGACCTCGCAGCCCTGGTAGGTGTCCGGGACCCCGGGCAGGGTGAGCTGCAGCAGCTTCTGGCCCAGCACGGTGGCGCGGACCGCGCGTTCGTTGTGGTCCATCGCGGTCCTGACCAGGGCGTGCAGGGTCCCCGGCTTGTTCGCCGTCCGCGCGAGGTCGAGGACCCGGGCCTCGTAGTCCGGGTCGGGGTCGAGCCAGGAGGTGTGCTGCTTGGCCTCCCGCATGGCCTTGGTCAGGTAGCCCTCGAGCCGCTCGTCGCTGATCCGACCCACGCCGGCCAGGGTCTGCCAGACCAGGTGCGCGGTGGGGGCGTCGACGCCGACCTCCTGGGCTGCCTCGGCGAAGGCCTCCGAGCACCGCTGCCAGGACTCGGCGTCCCCGGCGAGCGCGAGGAGGCGGGCGCGGACGTCCTCGCTGCGCTTGGTGTCGTGGGTGGACAGCGCGGTCATCCCGAGCGGCCAGTGCTGCTGCTGGTGGGCCGCCCACTCGTGCAGCAGCTCCGGGGACGCGTCGTCGAGGAGCCCGGGGTCGCCGCCGACCTCGTTGAGGCCGACCAGCCGGTGCCAGCGGTAGAAGGCGGTGTCCTCGATGCCCTTGGCCATCACGGGACCCCAGGTCTGCTGCAGCCGCACCGCGAAGTCCTGCGCCGCGTCGCCGGAGGGCTCCTCGGCGAGCCGGACCAGCTGATGCAGCTCGCTCTTGAGCTCCGGCCGGGACGCCGCGGCGGTCTCGAAGGCGTCCTCGAGCCGCTGGCGGGCAACCTCGTCGACGGGATGACCCGGGCGGACGTAGGCGCGGTAGACCGCGCACGCGACGAGGAGCTCGGCCAGAGCCTCCTCCAACCGGCCGGGGTCCTCCTCGGGCAGGGCCTGCCGGGCCCGGCGCAGCAGCCGGCTGCGCTCGGGGACCAGCACCTCGTCGACGACCAGCCGCTTGGACTCGGCGACCTCGTGCTCCAAGGACGGGTC
>JAWWPF010000067.1:0-7381 GCA_033850795.1 Nocardioidaceae bacterium
AGATCAACGAAACGGCCGGTGTGACGTTCTCCGAGGGCCTCCGGTCGATCCTCCGCCAGGACCCCGACGTGATCCTGGTCGGCGAGATGCGCGACGCCGAGACCGCCCGGATCGCCGTCCAGGCCGCCCTCACCGGCCACCTCGTGCTCTCCTCGCTCCACGCCACCGACACCGCATCGGCCGTCCACCGCTTCCTCGACATGGGGATCGAGGCTTTCCTGGTCGCCTCCTCGGTGCTGGCCATCGTCGGGCAGCGACTGGTCCGCCGGACCTGCCCCTCGTGCAAGGTGCCCTACACTCCGACCGAGGAGGAGTTCGCCTTCTACGTGGAGGCGGGCGGCACCGGCAAGGACAAGTTCTTCGTCGGCGAGGGCTGCAACTTCTGCGCCGGCACCGGCTACCAGGACCGCATCGGCGTCTACGAACTGCTCCGGATCACCCCCGAGATCAAGCGCCTCATCGTCGGTTGGGCCACCGTCGAGGAGATCCGGCGCATGGCCATCTCCCAGGGCATGCGCACGCTGCTCCAGGAGGGCCTCAACCTCATCGCCTCCGACACCACCACCATTTCTGAAGTCATCCGCGTCATCTACGCGAGCTGAAGGACGACACGATGCCCAGGTTCACATACGACGCGGTCGCACCCGACGGCACCCAGGTCACCGGCGAGGACGAGGCATCGAGCCTCGCCGCCCTCGGCATCGCCCTCCTCGAAAAGGACCTGGCCCTCCAGGGCGCCAAGGAGAAGAAGTCGGCCCTGCAGTCGGTGATGCAGTTCGAGATCACCCGCAAAAAGGTCCCGACCAAGGAGTTGATGCACTTCTCCCGCCAGCTGAGCGCCTTCCTCAAGGCCGGCGTCTCGATCCTCGACGCCATCGAGGTCGTCCAGGAGGAGATGACCAACAAGGTCTTCCGCGCCGCCCTCGACGACATCGTCGAATCCGTGCGGGCTGGCTCGACGTTCTCCGGCGCCGCCCGGTCCCACCCCGAGGTCTTCCCGCCCGTGTACCTGGGGATGCTCGAGTCGGCCGAGATGACCGGCAACCTCGACTCGGTGCTCGACCAGCTGTCCGACTACCTCGAGCGCGACCTGGAAGCCCGCCGCAAGATCATGTCGGCCCTTCTCTACCCGGGCGTCGTGGCCGGGATGTCGGTGGCCACCGTTGGGATCCTGGCCGGGTTCGTGCTGCCCCGCTTCAAGGACTTCTTCGCGTCCCTCGACGCCAAGCTGCCGCTCCCGACCCGCATGCTGCTGAGCGCCACCGACCTCATGACCCGGTTCTGGTTCATGTTCCCGCTGCTCATCGTGGCCCTGGCCGTGGTCGGAATCCTCTCGGTGCGCACCGAGAAGGGGCGGGCTATCCGCAACCGCTTGGTTCTCTCGCTCCCGGTGGTCGGCGACCTGGTCAGCCACTCCATCCTGGAACGCTTCTGCCGCGTGCTGAGCTCCATGACCAAGGCCGGCGTCCCGCTCCCCGACGCCATGACCGTCACAACCGACGGGACCAACAACGTTGTGTGGAAAGAGAAGCTCGTTATCGCAAGGGAGTCGATGCTCCGGGGTGAGGGCCTAGCCGGGCCCATCGCCGAGACCGGCCTCTTCCCTGCCACCGCCCGCCAGATGCTCCGCGTCGGCGAAGAGACCGGCACGCTCGGCGACCAGCTCGAAGGCGCCGCCGTGTACTTCGAACGGGAGCTCGACTACAAGGTGGCTCGCTTCACCGGCCTGTTCGAGCCCGCCGTCATCATCTTCATGGGTCTCGTCGTCGGCTTCGTGGCCGTCGCCCTGGTGTCCGCCATGTACGGCATTTTCCGGTCGGTCAACCTGTCATGAAGCTGCCCCAGCGCTTTTCCAGCGAGCGCTCCGAGGCCGGCGAGACCCTGATCGAAGTGCTCATGTCCACCGCACTGATGGGGCTGGTCGTCGTCGGGATGATCGGAGGCCTTGCCGCCACAGTCCTCGGCTCGCACATACACCGTGAGCAGTCGGACGCCCAAGCGTTTCTGGTCCGGGGCATGGAGCGGATCAAGTCAACCGATCTCGATTTCAGCGCGGTTGACTGCAAGAACGCTGACGGGACGACCAAGAGCGATACGGATCGCAAGACCGCCTACGAGACCGCGGCGCGCGCCGTCAAGGCTGACGAGGTCCCCGTTCCGACCGGCTGGACCATTGCGGTTTCCAGCGTCAGCTTCGAGGACGTCGCTTTGGTGGCCGGCACCTGGAACGTCAGTTTCACCGGGACCTGCGTCCCCGGACTGCGCCGACAGTTGGTCACTCTCAGGCTGACGAGCCGCGACCTGCGCGCTGCGCCGGCCCTGTCCTTCGTCAAGGGTGACGTCTGATGTTCGACCGAATGAGGGCGCAGAACGAAGGCTTCACGCTCATCGAACTCCTCATCGCGATCGTGATCTCGGGTCTGATTCTCGGCGCGCTGGCTACGGGATTCATAGCCACCATGGCCGGTTCGCAGAATGTGCATGACCGCTTTGTCGAGTCGCATGACGCCCAGTTGCTGTCGACGTACTTCCCGACCGATGTGCAGAGCGCCGACCCAACGATGATGAACCCTGACACCACGACCGGCTGCGGTGGGCCGACGAGCGGCACCCACGTCATCCGTCTCCAGTGGACGGAACGCGACGACCTGAACGCCGACCCGAACAAGAGACTGGCCGTGTTCTCGGCGTCGTACCGGCTGGTCGCTGCGCCCTCTGGCTCGGAGCTAATCCGTTATTACTGCTCGAACACCGGCCCTGCGGGAGGATCCCCGGCTACGATCCTGGCCGGAGCGACCGCCGCCTCGCATGTGGTGGCGCATGATCTCAGCGACGTTCCGGCGCCGAGCGCGGTCATCGACCCCGACGGCAGAGTGGCTCTCACCCTCTACTCGCACCAGACCGTGGGTGAACAACGGGCCGGCATCGCGCCGTACTCCTATACCTTGACGGCGACCATGCGGACGCCCGGCGCCTTCGCTAAGTTCGTTATCACTAACCCTGGATCGCAAGCCGCGGGCGCCTCGTTCAACCTGGCGATCACGGCGAGGACAGCCGACGATACGGCGACGGACCTTTCCTACACCGGATCGAAGACCATCACCTTCACCGGCGCGTCGAGCTCGCCCAACCACACTCCGCCGACCTTCGCGTCGACCGTCCTGTTCAACAACGGTGTCAGCGTACTGAACAGCGCCATGGTCACTCTCGTGAATGCGGGCCCGACAACGTTGAACCTGTTACAGGGCACTCACCGGGGCTCGGTGGGACCGATCAACGTGACGTCTGGGACGTTCGCGGCCGGAGCCCTTCAGTTCAGCCCCTGCCCACCCGACACGAAGAAAAATATGCCGACGTCCCTCCAGGTCACCCGGGCCATGACGGACACGTACGGCAATGTGACCACCTCAGGTGGTGCGATCACCGTGACGCTGAGCCAAACCGGAGGAGCGGCGATCCCAGGGTCGGTCTCGATTCCCGCCAATACGGCCACGAGCGGAACCTTCACTTCCACGAACCCCGGCACGGTCGGAACGCAAATCACCCTGACGGGTAAGTCGCTTACGGTGCCCGGCTACAGCGACGCGACGTGCTTGTTCACGACGACCGGCCAGGACGCGTTCCTCGTGACGGCCCCAGGCCCGCACACCGCCGGTTCCGCCTTCCCCCTCACGATTACGGCGAGCGTCGATGGCGTGAACCCGGATCCCAGCTACCCCAACGGCCCCCACACGATCGTGTTCACGGGCCCGTCGAGCTCGCCCAACGGCACCGCTCCCTTCTACCCCCCGACGGCCACGACTGTGACGTTCTCTGGTGGGGTCGGCACGGCCTCAGGGATCAAGCTCTACAAGGCGGAGACCGTGAACCTCACGGCCTCGGAGGGCACGATTTCGGGGGCAGTGTCCATAGCCGTTGCTCCAGCGAGCATGGCCCTCTCCTTCTCCCCCTGTCCCGGAACGAAGAAGAAACAGGACACCACCGAAGCGATCATTCAACAGGACGCCTTCGGCAATGCGGCCACCACCGCTGCGACGGTCACGCTGTCGGCCACCAACGGCAGCTTCTCCGTCCCGACGGTCACCGTGCCGGCGAACACGACGCAGAGCGGCCCCTTCATGTACACCACTCCTAGCACCAGCGGTGTCTCGGTCGTCATGACCGCCCAGGCGCCGGGCGCCACTGACGGCACGTGCGGCCCCTTCACGACGACGTCCTAGCGACCGCACCCGGACGAGAGAGCTCACATGCGCAGACGATTCACACAGGACGAAGACGGGGCGACACTCGTCATCGTGCTCATCCTGATCAGCGTGTTCGGCCTGGTCGTGGGTGGCCTCCTGACCGAGTCAGCGGTAAGCGTCAAGTACACGAAAGTGGTCAGTTCCCGCCAGGCGAACGTGTACGCAGCGGATGCCGGCGTGTCGGCCGGGATCCAGCTGGTTCGCCAGAAAAACATGCTCTGCCCGGGTCCAGGGCTCACCGGCACGATCGCCGTATCCACACCCCCCGTAGCGAAGGTCCCCGCAGTCACGGTCACCTGCACCGGAACGCTCGGGTCGGCGCTTGGGGCGGGGGGTTACGCCATCATGGTGCGGAACTCGACAACGGGTGTGCCGGGAGTCCTCAACACGCAGAGCGGTTCCGGCGTGGCGAAGGAGGTCGAAGGGCCGGTATTCGTCGAAGGAACCCTCGACCTCCAAGCGTCATTGCACGTCTTGAAAGGCGACTTGGCTCAACAGGGCACGTGCCAGCCTGGCGCGAATTTCCAAGTGATGGACTCCGGATACGCCTACTATTGCCCGGCCACCGCTCCGGCTCTTCCCGCTCACGTTGCCCCAGCGGCCGTCCCGCCGGCGGACGCGACGCTGTCAGTTCCGACCTCATCGACAGTGGCTGGAACGACATGCTCGATCTTCCGTCCGGGACACTACATCGCCAAGCCGAACTTGCAGAGCGGGAACAATTACTTCACCAGCGGGTTCTACTACTTCGACTTCGATGACGAAATCGTTGCGGGCGCCGGTAACAAGGTCTGGGCCGGGCGACAGTCACCGGCCGAAACTGCGACCCCTCCACCGGCAATGGCCGCACGCCCCGCTTGCGCTGTCGACCCTGGCCAGCCTGCCGACCCTACTGTCGCTGGTCCCTCCGGCTGGGGTGTCGTGTTCGCCTTCGGCAAGACGGCGCGCCTGAGGACTGACGGCACCGGATCCAATCAGGGCAACCTTGAGATCTTCGCCCGCAACGATCCGACAGGCGCCAGCGGCACCAACGGCATCTCGATCATCGCCGTGCCTGCCCCGCCCGACTGGCCGGCGACTTGGAACAAGAGCACAGCTGGAACCACGTTGACCAGTGTCGGTAACAACTCCACCCTGGCGATCCACGGCCTCGTTTATGCCCGTGATCAGACGGTTGCCCTCTGGGCTAACAACGGGGTCGAGACCCAGGTCCTCGGAGGCGTCGTGGCGAATCGACTGGAATTGCAGGCTACTGGATCAGGCCATGGCATCGGCGTGTCGGTGGCCGGGGACAACCCGGACCCGAGGTACGTGAGGATTAAGGCGGTCGTGTCAGTTCCTGGCGGTAAGGACGTCGTGTCCACGGCAGTGATCCAACTCGACAACGACCTCTCCGTCCTGCCGGTTATCGCGAGCTGGCGCACAAGAGGGATCGTCGATCCCTTATAAGTACTCGACAAAATTACTTCACGGCTCAATAGCCGTAGCACCGCGGGGACCTCCTCGGTGCTACGGGCGCCGATGCATCGCCTGGTGAGCCGCTTCATTGCTGACGCCTCGAATCATCAATCTTGACGACGAGGCTGGGGCCGGGAAAGCCGAGAATCAAAGTATTCCGCCCGCACCGATTGCGGCCGGACGAAAATCCCGCCGCAATCAAGCTAGGAGACCAATGATTCAGCGCCTGCAGGCCAAGCGGAACGAAGAGGGCTTCACCCTCATCGAGCTCCTGATCGTCATCATCGTCCTCGGCATCCTCGCCGCCATCGTCGTCTTCGCCGTCGGCACCACCCGTCAGGACGCAACCCAGGCCTCCTGCAAGACCGACCTGAAGTCCATCCAACTGTCCGCCGAGGCTGTCAACACCAACACTGGCTCGTACCCCGCAACCAACCCGGTCCAGCCTGTGGCGGGCGCTCTGCTGAAGTCCATGCCTGGTACCTCTGACTACACCTTCACCTATGCCCAGGCTGGCACCCCCCTCGGTTCCGACTACACCCTCAAGGTCAACCGGCTCAAGGCTCCCGCTGTCGTCGGCGGGGCCGATTGCAGCATCCTCTAGCCTCGCCAGCGAGGGCCAAACCGAAGCACAGGAATGAACTCCGAGGCCCCGGTGGTTTGCCACCGGGGCCTCGTCTTTTCCGAACGATCCTCGTAAGGCCTCCAGCGCCGGACGCTGGTTGCTCTGGCCGAGCGCCTCCGGGCCAATCCAGAAGGGATGGCGTGGATCGCCATCAAACTGATGGACGTCGGCGCTATGTCTATCTGGCCCGGCGCACCCGGGCTCGCCGACGTCGACCTGAAGCGGTGCTGGTTGTCGCCGCTTCCTCTCTGCTGTCCAGCGATGCTCAGGGTCGCTTCGACCGGCGAAATTGGCTGAGCGAGCGGGGCTTCCGCGCCTTTGGCATCGCTTCGCCATAGGAGGTCCGCGAGGAGCGGCAGCGCCAAGGCCACCTGGCCTACGCCGTGTTGCTTGCCATTGTGGCTGCAGGCGCTCAGCGGTCGTGGGCCCGCTGCCTGCACCCGTAGCCGGCCTCAGTCGACTGACGAACGGGACGACTCGGGCGGCGACCATGAGCGTGGCTCTCTTGTCGAGACGATCCGGCTCTGGGACTCGGTGATGCTAGCTAGCTTCCGCCGACCGGCCGCTGCCTGCCGCCATGCTCGAGCGGGGAAACATCCTGCTGTCACCGGCCGGTGCCGCGGCGATCGGGGGAGGCTCGGCCGAACCTCGGGGTGCGCCCCGTGGTGGGCGTCGAGCATGGCTCGCTGGGCGAACGCCTCGAGGACGTCACGCAGACCACGGACGGTCAGCTCCGTCGTCGATGGCTCAGGCCCATGACCCCCCGCCGCGGCGCGCAACCGCCGCGGCAGTCGCACCGCGGTGTCAGTGCTTGACGAGCTGGTGGGGCATTCCGCCGAGGACGTCGATGATCCGGACGACGGCCTGGGTGTCGATCTTCGACACCGGCATCAGGTTCAGGTCGCGGACCGCGTCCTCGAGGTCGGGCCCGAGATAGGCGGAGAAGAGGACGATCGGCTTCGTGTAGCCCTCCTGGCGGAGAAGGCGGGCCGTCTCGATCCCCGTCAGCTCCGGCATCATGTGGTCGAGGACGATGACGTCGGGCAGCGCGTCG
>JAWWPF010000086.1:0-5497 GCA_033850795.1 Nocardioidaceae bacterium
CCCCCGCCACCGCCCGCGTCCCACGAGATCCCTCAGTCGAGATCCCTCAGCGGCGAGCTTCCGGGGTCACCGGAAGGCCCGGCGGTCGACCTTCACGATCTGCCCGGCGTGCTGGATGCCCAGGAAGCTGGCGATGCTCCAGGTCGACGCGTAGAGCCGGCCGTGGTCGAAGTCGAGACCGGTCGGCATGGTGACCTGGGCGTGAGTCCGGTGGCCGTACCAGATCTTCGTGATCCGACCGACACTGGCAGGGTCGAAGCCGGCCGGGGGCGGACCCTGCGGCGCGCCGAACTCGACCTCCGAGACGTAGATCGCGCCTCGAGCACCGACCGCCACTCCCGTGGGAGCCGTCAGACCCTTCCAGACGTGCTGGACCCGGCCGGTGCGCGGGTTCAGCTTGTAGACCCGTCCTGCGCCGGGAACCTCCGCGCCCAGCGTGCTCACGTAGACGCTCCCGCGGGCGACGGTGACGCCCGTCGGAACCGGGTCGCAGCCGACCGTGCCGGGGTTCGCCTGAGCCCCCGGCGCGAGGCAGGCCTTCACGTCCTTGACCGTCGGGGGCACGAAGAACGTCGACACCCGGCCGGTGCGGGGGTTCACCCGCAGCACGTCGTTGGCCCCACCGTCGGCGACGAGGAGCCCGTACCTCGAGTACGTCATGGCGAACGGGTTCGACAACGCGTCGACCGGCTTGCCCTTCACGAACTGGACCTGACCGTCCGGGTTGTGGCGCAGCTCGTACCGCGCCAGGTCGGCGATGACCTTGACGTGGTGCCCGGCCCGGTCCGACCGCAGCACCGAGCTCGCCGGGTACTTTCCGGCGGGCGCCGGGCCTGTCTCGTCCGCACCGCCCAGGACGGCGAAGATCTTCCGTTGTCCTGCGGCCACCCCCGCGACCCCGGTGGCACCCGTGATGACCGCCCGCTGGTGACCACTCCGGGTCACCTTGGTCACCTCGCCCGAGACGCTCTCCGCGACCAGGAAGCCGTGGCTCCCCAGGACCTGCAGCCCGAACGGTCCGTCGAGCCCTTTGGCCAGGACCGTCGCATCGGCGTGCTCCTGCGTGGTTCCCCTGGCCGTGGCCGGGGCGGCCACTGCCGCCACTCCTACTACCCCCAGCGCGGTCGCGAGCGCGAACGCTCCCGCACCCCCTCGTGCCTTCATCCATACCCTCCGTAGTGATCCCAGGGCCAATGTGTGTGCTTCACGCTAGGCACGCGGGATGTGAGGGACATGACCACGACGGGTGGTTGAGCGGAGCCCGCGAATGGGCTCAGATCGCTATTGCAGAACTGCGCGGACTATGTGCACGCGACCTTCCCGGGAACGCCCGGTTCTGGCAGGGTCTGCCGACATGGAGACCGCATGGATCTTCGGGACGCTGGCGGTGACGGCGGCGGAGATCGACTTCCTCGACCCGGCCTTGCGCGGCGAGCCCGCCGCCCGTGAACGCGGCGTCCGGCTGGAGCTACGGCCGGTGGACGGCAGCCCGGGAGCCAGCGTCTACGCGTCACCCTCGCTCACGCTGCGGCCGGCGACCTGCCGCATCGACCTCCTGGAGTCCGCGCCCGGCGCCGCGGACCGGATGCACTGGCACCCCGTCATGCACGAGGGGGAGCCCGGTGACCGGGTCTTCGACCCCGCGATACCGCGCGACCCCTCGGGCTGGCTCGGGGCACGTCTGCGGCAGGTCGACGAGCTCCTCGGAGGAGGCGACGGCGTCGAGGGCCGTGACGAGGACGTCGCCGCGATCGCGCGTGCCTCCTCGGAGGTCGTGGCGTGGGTCGACGCCGCATTGGAGCGGCTGCGGCGACCGTGGCCCGAGGCGTCCCACGATGCGCGCGGGATGGCGAGGACCTGAGTCAGCCCGCCAGCAGATCGGCTGCGGTACGGCGGCCGCTGCGCAGCGCGCCCTCCATCAGACCCGCGAAGTCCCCGCCGACGTACTCCCCCGCGAAGTGAAGCGAGCCGCACGACCGCGCGAGGACGTCCTGGTGGTCGCCTCGGGCAGCGACGCCGTACGCCGAGTAGGCGCCCAAGGCCCAGGGGTCCGCGGTCCAGGTCGTGAGCACCGCCGCGTCCGGCAGGAGCGGGAGGTCGGGGAACATCACCACCAGCTCCTCGAGCCAGCGTTGCGGTCCGTCCTCGACCCCGAGCGCGGCCAGGGCCGAGGGCGAGCCCGCGAAGGAGTGCAGCACCGGCTGCGTCTGGCCGGTCCCGTCGGTGGCGGTCCAGGACCAGAAGCGGCGCGGCACGTTCATGGTGGCGCTGGTCGGCGGGCGGTCGACCGCGGCCACGTCGAGCGGGACGTGGAGCTTGGCGGCGTGGCCGTAGGCAGCGCGGGCGAACGAGTCCTGCTTCCACGCCGGCAGCGCCGGCTGCAGGTCGAAGCCGGTGAGGACCGGGAGCGGAACCGCGAGCACGACGCGGTCGAAGGCCAGTGGGCCGGAGTCGGTCCCGAGCTCGACCGGCCCGTCACCGTCCCAGCGGACCCAGCGGACCGGGGTGCCCAGTCGCACCCGGTCGCCCAGTCGCCGGGCCAGGCCCTCGGCCAGCTGTCCGTTGCCGCCATGGATCCGGTGGCTCGGCAGCGGGTCGAACGAGGCGAGGTGCTCGACGACGGCGGGGTGCAGGCTCTCGACCTCGAGCGCGCTGGAGATCTCCACCCGGGCGCGCACCGCCGCGGCCACCGGGGCCGGCAGGTCGATCGACGCCAGCAGCTCATCGACCGACGCGGTGGGGACGCGCTCAGCTGCCCGGGCGAGCCGCTGCCCGGCCGCCGCGACGTCGTTCGCGCCCTCCACCCCGTCCACGCCGTACGGCGTCCGCACGTAGTAGCTCATCCCGGTGTCGGCCAAGGACAGGCCAAGGTCGTGCGCATAGCCGCGCAGGCAGTCGTAGCCCTCGAGCACGAACTCCGCGCCCCGCTCCACGACAGTCTCGCCGGCCGGCGTGGGAACCGTCTGCGACCAGACCCGTCCGCCGACCCGGTCCCGGGCCTCGAGGACCGTGACCTCGTGGCCTGCGTCGGCCAGATCGTCGGCCGCGGCCAGACCGGCGAGCCCGGCGCCGACGATGCCGATGCGGGTCATGGGCCGGTCCTCCTGGCGGGTGTCGGCGCGGGGAGCGGCCGGGGTCGGTCGATGCTACTGCCCCAGGTCCGGCGAGGTCAGTCCTCGGACTGGTCCTCCGGGGTACGACGCGAACGGTGGAACGTCACGCGCACCCTCTGGAAGCCCTTGTACCGCTGAGCCTTCGCGTAGTCCGCGTAGGCGTGCCGGTCGGCGACGGTGAGATCCACGGAGTCCGTGAAGGGCGTGAGGAGCGCCCGCGGGAACAGGCGGCGCGCCAGCACGACGTTGACCTCCAGCCCCAGCACGGCGAACACCGAGGCGAGGTAGAGCAGCGCGAGGAGCCCGAGGACGATCGCGAAGAGGGCGTTCATCTCGCTGACCCGCGCGATCACCTTGCTCACGTAGGCGCCGCCGAGGGACTGGAGGACCTGCCACAGCACGGCCACGGTCACCGCACCCGGGAGCGAGCCGAGTAGGGAATGCCGCTCTCTCGTGGCGAAGCGCATCATCAGCGCCAGGACCACCGCGTTGAGCGCGACCGAGGAGAGGGTCAGCAGCCAGCCGACCCACCGGTCCAGCTGCGGACCGAAGACCTGGGCGTGGCTGACGACGCTGCTCACGATCGTCACCGCCAGCACCGTCAGGCCCGCGAGCGCGAGGAGGAGCAGTCCGCTCAACCGGCTCACGAAGGGGTTCAGCCGGCTGTTGCGCGGCACCGCCCAGACGACGTTGACCGCGTTCTGGGCGGCGAGGCCGAGCCCCAGCACGCCGTACAAGGCCGCCAACGAGCCGATCACCACGGCCGAGGTGCTCCCCTGCAGACCCTCGGGCCGCCCGAGCTGGGTGCCCACGATCGGGAACTGGCTCAATGCGGAGGTCAGCAGCTCGTTCTCGAGCCGCGGGTTGCCCTGCAGCACGAATCCCAGGATCGACGAGGCGATGAGCAGCGCCGGGAAGATGGAGACGAAGAGGTAGTAGGTCACGACGGCGGCGAGGTAGTTCCCCTGGTCGTCGTTGAACTTGTAGAACACGGCCAGCGGGAACCCGACCGCCGCGTGCCGTCGCTGGAACTCGTCGACGCGGTCCACCAGCGGTCTCATGGTCCAACGCTACGGCGCTCGCCCGCCGTATGACGAAGGCATCCGGACCATGCCTCCGAACGCGCCGCGCCGGGCTGTCGTAGTGCATGTTCCTGCACTGCACGTTCCCGCAGGGGCCCAGGCCTTATCGCCGGGGGTCCGGGGACGGCACCATTGATGACGGAGCAACCCTCGGGTCGCACCGGTCCTGCTCCCGCTGGGACCCGAACCGCTCCGTGGCCGGTCAGCCTTCCCTGGGAGGGATCGCTGCCCACGCTCCGCCGCACGCCGCACCCCGTGCTGGAGCCAGCGAAACCGCCTCCGGCGCCCCGTGCGCCGGAGGCGGTTGCTCGTTCGCCCGCCGGACAAGTGGTACACACCATACGATGGGGGCCTTCCCACGACCGGGCACTGGCGCCTAGTCTGCGGGGCGAAGTCCTCGCCGAACAGATGGCGGGGCGGTCCGGTTCACGCCTAAGCCCGTCATGCACCGGACGACTCGAGCGACATCGCAACTGGTGCGGGCGCGGACGACCCAAGCAAGCCGGCGCGACCCCTGAGTTCATTCATGGGGGACGCGCCTTGGGGTGAAGCCATCGCAGATGGCCGGGAACTTCGGATCCGAACCCGACAGGACAGCGTTCGTAGGCGTTGCCGAAGGACTCGTTCATGTCCACGACGCTTCGTCGTTCTCTTACCCATGTCCTGATCGTGCTGGGGGCGCTGGTCGCCTCCACCCTGATCACCACGCCCTCAGCCAGCGCGATGACGCCCAGCACGCGCCACCTCGTGATGCACATCGCGAAGTCGAAGAAGGGCACCCCCTACCGGTACGGCGCGACCGGACCGAGCGCCTTCGACTGCTCGGGCTACACCCGCTGGGTGTTCGCCCGCGTCGGCCGCCACCTGCCGCGCACCTCGCGCGAGCAGTCGGCCGCCGTCCGGCACGTCAGCCGGTCGCACCGCCGGACCGGCGACCTGGTCTTCTTCAGCAGCGGCGGCCGGGTCTTCCACGTCGGGATCTACGCCGGGCACAACAGGATCTGGCACGCCCCGCACACCGGGTCGGTCGTGCACCGGGAGCGCATCTGGACGACCCGCGGGGTCTCCTACGGCCGGGTGCGCTGAGCCAGGCCCGAACCGCCCAGCGAGATCACGAGGTGAGCCTGCACGCCCTCCCTCGTGATCTCGAGGTCGAGCCGGCCCAGCGACGTCGTCCGAGCTCCCGGCAGCCGGTCCTTCGTGCTGGGCCCCAGGGCCACTCCTCCGGCGGGGGCCTTGCCCTCGATCCGTGACGCGGTGTTGACGGTGTCCCCGATCACCGTGTGCGTGCGACCGCCACCT
>JAWWPF010000087.1:0-2931 GCA_033850795.1 Nocardioidaceae bacterium
CACCCGCTGCTCGCTCCGTGCGAGCTGCTTCCCGGTGCGCAGCAGGAACGGGACGCCGCGCCAGCGGGGCGTGTCCACCCACAGCCGGACGGCGGCGAACGTGTCCTGGGTCGAGTCCTCGGCGACCCCCTCGGTGTCGCGGTAGCCGTCGAACTGGCCGAGGACGACGTCGTCGGCCTCCAGCGGCCGGAAGGCGGCGATCACCTGTTCGCGAGCGGACTGGAGGTCCTCGGCGGCCAGCGACGCCGGCGGCTCCATGGCGACCTCGGCGGCGAGCTGGAACAGGTGGGTGACCACCATGTCGAGCAGCGCGCCGGTCGCGTCGTAGAACTCGGCCCGGTCGTCGATGTCGAGCTTCTCCGGCACGTCGATCTGGACCGCCCGCACGTGCTCGGCGCTCCAGACCCGGTCGAACAACCCGTTGCCGAAGCGCAGGGCGTGGAGGTTCTGGGAGCCTTCCTTGCCGAGGAAGTGGTCGATGCGGAAGACCTGCTGCTCGTCGAGGACCTTGTGCACGGTCTCGTCGAGCTTCCGGAAGTCCTCAGGGGAGGTGCCGAACGGCTTCTCGTAGACCACGCGCGAGTCGTCGAGCAGACCGTGGGTGTCCAGGGCCTCGGTCAGCCGTCCGAAGGTCGACGGCGGAACCGCGAGGTAGTGGATGTACTGCACCTGTTGGTCGTCCCCGTCGCGACCGGTGCCGAGGCTGTCGTGCGCCTCCTGCAGGACGTCGAGCAGGCTCCCGGGGTCGTCGCTGTCGAAGCCGCCGCCGGCGAAGCGCAGCCGGGAGGAGAACTCGTCCCACGGCCCCTCGTCGGGGGAGGGGCCGACTTCGGTGAGCGCGTCGTGGACCCGCCCGCGGAAGTTCTCGTGCGAGACATCGCCGCGACCGTTGCCGACGAGAAGCCACTCCTCCGGCAGCAGGCCCTGCTGCGCGAGCTGGTAGAAGGCCGGCAGCACCATGCGCTTGGCGAGGTCGCCCGTCGCCCCGAACAGCACGAAGACGGTGGGGCGGACTTCCCCGGAACCACCGGACGGGCTGGTGCTGGACGAGCCGGAGTCGGCCACGTGTTCCCCCTGGTCGGTCGACAAAGCCTCGTGAGCGACGGGATCGCTACCGGCCACGCACTCATCCTCTCCCACTGATCGAGAGATCAGTCCGCCCTCGGCCGGGCTGTCAGACGGGGACCTCGGCACTGAGGACGATCGTGCGGTCCTCCGGTAGCCCGAGGAACTCAGCCTGGCTGGCGGCGTTGTGCGCCATGGCGATGAACAGCCGCTTGCGCCAGCGCGCCATGCCGGCCTTGTCCGTGCGGCGCAACGTCACCCGCGAGACGAAGTAGGACACCGCGTCCGCATCCAGCTGAGGGACAGCGCCAGAGGACCTGCCGCCGGACTTGCCGCGCTGCGAGAGGCCGCGTCGCAGCGCCTCCGGGAAGTCGGCGCGGTCCTGGAACCCGAACTCGGCGGCGATGTGGACGATGCCGTCGTCCGGGTCGCCGAGGTCGTCGATGGTGAGGCGGCGGTCCCAGGGGATGTGGGGAACGGGCGCGGTGCGGCCGGAGATGATGACGACCTGCTCGTGCAGCACGTGGTTGTGGGCGACGTTGGCCCGCAGAGCCAGCGGCGTCGTCCGCTCGCTCGGATGGGGGAAGACCGCGATACCCGGCACCCGCAGCACGTTGTCCCGATGGAGCTCGCCGATGAAGGCGGGGAGCTCGCCCTCGAGCTCCACGCGGCGGGCCGTGACCAGCTGCCGCCCACGGTGCCAGGTGAGCATCACCGTAAAGACGCCCACCGCGATCAGCAGCGTCAGCCAGCCACCGCGGGCGACCTTGGTCAGGTTGGCGGCGAAGTAGGTGAGCTCCGGGACTCCGATGACCACCAGGAAACCGCCGATGCGCCAGCGCGACCAGTGCCAGTGGAGCCGCGCGAACAGGAGGAACAGCGCGGTCGTGATGAGGAAGGTCCCGGTCACCGCGACGCCGTAGGCGGTGGCGAGCTTGTCGGAGGACCGGAAGGTGAAGATGACGACGAGCACGGCGACGAACAGCGCCCGGTTCACGGCGGGGACGAAGATCTGGCCCTCGTGCTCCTCCGAGGTCTGCCGGATCCGCAGGTGCGGCAGGAAGCCGAGCCGGAGCGCCTGCCGCGACACCGAGAAGGCGCCTGAGATCACGGCCTGCGACGCGATCACGGTTGCTGCGGTGGCCAGCACCACCATCGGCATCTGCGCCCAGTGCGGGAAGAGCAGGAAGAACGGGTTGCTGCGGTTGCCCGGGGACCGGAGGATCAGCGCGCCCTGGGCGAGGTAGTTCAGCGTCAGCGCCGGGAAGACGAGACCGAACCACGCCATCCGGATGGGCCGGCGACCGAAGTGGCCCATGTCGGCGTAGAGCGCCTCGGCGCCGGTGATGGACAGCACGACCGCGCCCATCGCGATGAACGCGATGTAGGGCCGGTCGACGATGAAGGCGACCGCGTAGGTCGGTGAGAGCCCCCGGATGATGCCCGGGCTCCGGACGACCTCGCGGAGTCCTGCGACGCCGATGGCCAGGAACCAGACGACCATGACCGGCCCGAACAGCGCCCCGACGCGTTGGGTGCCGAAACGTTGGACGACGAACAACGCGGTCAGGATGGCGGCGGCGATCGGGAGCACCAGGTGTGCGAGCTCCGGGGAGGTCACCTCCAGGCCTTCCACCGCGGACAGAACCGAGATGGCAGGGGTGATGACGCTGTCGCCGTAGAACAGTGAAGCCCCGAGCACCCCGAGGGTCAGGACGGCCATCGTCCGCTTGGTCGTTGCGTCCCCGAGCACACGCCGGACCAGCGCCGCGAGCGCCATCACGCCGCCTTCGCCGCCGTTGTCGGCCCGCATGATCATCACGACGTACTTGAGGGAGACGATCAGCAGGATGGACCAGAAGACCA
>JAWWPF010000102.1:0-4962 GCA_033850795.1 Nocardioidaceae bacterium
GGCCGGACCTGCTCGAGGCCGTGAAGCTCAAGCGCCGCTACACCTGGATCCTGCTCAGCCAGAACGCCCAGGTCGCGGCGGTCGACGACAAGACCCTCACCGTCGCGCTGCTGAACGCCGGCGCCCGCAGCTCCTTCACCAGCGGCGGCAGCGAGGAGATCCTCCGGCAGGCGGCCATCGACGTGATCGGGCACGACTGGCGGGTGGAGTCGATCGTGGACCCGTCAGCACCGCCCGGCGCCGAGCCCCGGAGCGAGACGACCCGGCCCGCGGTGCCGCAGCAGCCGGTCCCGGCCAAGGGTCGCAACGACCGTGGCGTACCGGCGGCCTCCGCCGAGTCCCCCGCCGAGTCCCCCGCCGAGTCCCCTGCCGGGTCGCCTGCCGGGTCGCCTGCCGGGTCGCCCTCCGACCCGACCGCGCGGGGCGCGGTGCACCCGTCCTCGGTGGCGACGGCTCGAGGGGCCATCCAGGACACCCGCCCCGCCGGTGACACACGGCAGCAGCGCGGGCCCGACGACTCGGACCTGCACGCCGACCGGAACGACCCGGATGCCGAGGACCACTCCCTCGGCGGTGCGCAGCTCCTCCAGCGTGAGCTCGGTGCGAGCATCATCGAGGAGATCCAGCATGACTGAGCCGCGCTCCTCGGGGTGCGTGCCGCAGCCTCGCCCTACAGCTTTCGAGAGAGACGATTGCGATGACTGAGAGCCAGAACCCCTTCGGTGCCGGAGGGTTCGACATGAACGCCCTGCTGCAGCAGGCGCAGCAGATGCAGGAGCAGATGATGTCCGCGCAGCAGGAGCTCGCGGACAGCACGGTGGACGGCACCGTGGGGGACGGCCTCGTCACCGTCACGGTCAACGGCACCGGCGAGCTCGTCGGCGTGCAGATCCGCAAGGACTCCTTCGATCCCGGCGACACCGCGGACCTCGAGGACCTGATCGTGGCCGCCTACCGCGACGCGAAGACCAAGTCCGACGCGCTCGCCGCGCAGGCGCTGGGGCCGCTCACCGGTGGCCTGGGCGGGTTCGGTGGCCTCGGCGAGATAGGTGGCCCGGACGAGATCGGCGAAGCGGGCGCGGCAGGCGACGAGGGGTCCGGCGGTCCCGGGCGGCAGCTCGGCTTCTGATGTACGAAGGCGTCGTCCAGGACCTGATAGACGAGCTGGGGAGGCTGCCCGGGGTGGGCCCGAAGAGCGCGCAACGGATCGCCTTCCACCTGCTCGCGGCCGACCCCGTCGACGTACGCCGGCTCGCGCAGGTCCTCGTGGAGGTCAAGGACCGGGTCAGGTTCTGCTCCGTGTGCGGCAACGTGGCTGAGGAGGAGACCTGCCGGATCTGCCGCGACCCGCGCCGCGACCCGGCGGTGCTCTGCGTGGTCGAGGAGCCCAAGGACGTGGTGGCCATCGAGCGGACCCGTGAGTACAGGGGTCGCTACCATGTGCTGGGCGGATCGATCTCACCCATCGACGGCGTCGGTCCGGACGAGCTCAGGATTCGCGAGCTCCTGCCGCGACTGGCCGACGGGACGGTCACCGAGGTCATCTTGGCCACCGACCCGAACCTCGAGGGTGAGGCGACCGCGACGTATCTCACGCGGCTGTTGAAGCCGATGGGCTTGCGTGTGACCCGACTTGCGAGTGGACTGCCTGTTGGAGGCGATCTCGAGTACGCGGACGAGGTGACCCTCGGACGGGCTTTCGAAGGGAGACGATCGGTCGAATGAAGGACATCGACGGTGCGGTGACGCCAGCCGGTGGACGGCAGGATGGCGTGGACAGCGAGCTCGAGGACTTCGCGCAGCAGATCGCGGACCAGGTCGAGAGCTTCCTGCTGGCCCTGCGCGCCATCTCGCGCGGGGACGCCGACGGCTCCATCGCGATCTCGTTGCTGCTGCTCGAGGTCAGCCAGGTGCTGCTCGCCGGCGGACGGCTGGGCGTGCACAGCGACTTCACCCCGGCCGACGAGTACGAGCCCGATGCCGGACCGGACCCCGACCTCGACGCCATGCGGCTGCGCCTCGCGGTCCTCCTGGAGAGCGTGGACGCCTACAGCGAGGTCTTCGACCCGTACGTCGACCCGCCCGAGCTGATGTCCTCGCTGCTGTCCGACGACCTCACCAGCATCGCGACCTCGCTCGCGCACGGGCTGGCGCACTACAAGGCCGGCCGGGTCAGCGAGGCGCTGTGGTGGTGGCAGTTCTCCTACGTATCGACGTGGGGGACCGAGGCCAGCTGTGTCCTCCGGGCGCTCCAGTCGGTGGTCGCACACGACCGGCTCGATGCGGAGTTCGAGAGCGAGCGCGACCAGGTGGCCGCCGCGGACGAGCTCCTCGATCCCGCAAATCCTTGACCTCACGGCCCGACCTAGCACGACGGCACCGGAGATCTTGCGGGGCAGCGCCGGCGTCTTGCCATCCGTCGGGCGTCCGGTCGCGCGTCGACCGTCGGTAGAATCGCGGACGGCCGGTGCGCGCTGAGGACACCGACCCCGATCCGCTGAGGGAGTGTCGTGGGCATAGTCGTGCAGAAGTACGGCGGCTCGTCGGTCGCCGACGCCGAAGGCATCAAGCGCGTCGCCCAGAGGATCGTGGCGACCAAGAAGTCCGGCAAGGACGTCGTGGTCGTGGTCTCCGCGATGGGGGACACCACCGACGAGCTCCGCGACCTCGCCCAGCAGGTCAGCCCGCTGCCGCCGCCGCGCGAGCTCGACATGCTGCTCACCGCGGGTGAGCGGATCTCCATGGCCCTCGTCGCGATGGCCATCGCCAACCTCGGGCAGGCCGCGCGGTCCTTCACCGGCAGCCAGGCCGGGGTGATCACCGACAGCGCGCACGGCAAGGCCAAGATCATCGACGTGACCCCGGGCCGGATCCAGAAGGCCATCGAGGAAGGGCACATCGCGATCGTCGCCGGCTTCCAGGGCGTCTCCCAGGACACGAAGGACATCACGACCCTCGGCCGCGGCGCCTCGGACACGACGGCGGTCGCGCTCGCCGCGGCCTTGGGTGCGGAGGTCTGCGAGATCTACAGCGACGTCGACGGCGTGTTCACCGCCGACCCGCGGATCGTGCCGACCGCCCGCAAGCTGGACCGCGTCTCCACCGAGGAGATGCTCGAGATGGCCGCGTGCGGCGCGAAGATCCTGCACCTGCGGTGCGTCGAGTACGCCCGTCGCTACAACATGCCCGTCCACGTGCGCTCGTCCTTCAGCCAGAAGGAGGGCACCTGGATCCTTCCCGAGACAGAGGTAGGTCAGATGGAGCAGGCCATCATCTCCGGTGTTGCACACGACCGCAGCGAGGCCAAGATCACCGTGGTGGCGGTGCCCGACAAGGTCGGCGAGGCCGCGCGCATCTTCGAGACCCTCGCCGACGCACAGATCAACCTCGACATGATCGTGCAGAACGTGTCGGCGGCCGCCACCAACCTCACCGACATCTCCTTCACGCTGCCCCGCGAGGACGGGCACGTCGCGATGGCGGCGCTCGCGCGGATCAAGGAGGAGGTCGGCTACGACTCGCTCCTCTACGACGACCAGATCGGCAAGGTCTCGCTGATCGGGGCCGGCATGCGGTCCCACCCCGGCATCACCGCCCGCTTCTTCGCGGCGCTCGCCTCGGCCGGGGTCAACATCGAGATGATCTCCACGTCCGAGATCCGGATCTCCGTGATCGTCGACGAGGGCCAGGTCGACGACGCGGTCGTCGCCACGCACACCGCGTTCGACCTGGACTCCGACGAGGTCGAGGCGGTCGTCTACGGGGGGACCGGCCGATGACCCGCCCGGTCCGGCTCGCGGTCGTCGGCGCGACCGGCCAGGTCGGCGAGGTGATGCGCCGCCTCCTCCTCGAGCGCGACTTCCCGGTCGAGGACATCCGGTTCATGGCGTCCTCCCGCTCAGCCGGCTCCACGATCACCTGGGGAGACCGCGAGGTCACCGTCGAGGACGCGGAGACCGCCGACCCCAGCGGCGTCGACATCGCGCTCTTCTCCGCCGGAGCGGCGACCTCGCGGGCGCTGGCTCCACGCTTCGCCGCGGCCGGCGCCCTGGTGGTGGACAACTCCTCGGCCTGGCGCCTCGACCCCGATGTCCCGCTGGTCGTGAGCGAGGTCAACCCCGACGCCGTACGACGGGCGGCCAAGGGGATCATCGCCAACCCGAACTGCACGACGATGGCCGCGATGCCGGTGCTCAAGCCGCTGCACGACGAGGCGGTACTGGTCCGGCTGGTGGCCAGCACCTACCAGGCCGTCTCCGGCAGCGGGCTCGCCGGTGTCGAGGAGCTCGCCGGGCAGGTCGCCGCTGTGGGCGACCGCGGGCCGCTGCTCGCCCACGACGGCGCGGCGTTCGAGCTGCCGGCGCCGTCGAAGTACGTGCGCCCCATTGCCTTCAACGTGCTGCCGATGGCCGGCTCGGTGGTCGACGACGGCACCGACGAGACGGACGAGGAGCAGAAGCTCCGCAACGAGAGCCGGAAGATCCTCGACATCCCGGACCTGAGGGTCTCCGGGACCTGTGTCCGGGTCCCCGTGTTCACCGGCCACTCGCTGTCGATCAACGCCGAGTTCGCCTCGGCGCTGCCGGCGAAGCGGGCCGTCGAGATCCTGTCGGACGCCCCCGGGGTGGCGCTCTCGGAGGTGCCTACCCCGCTCGAGGCTGCAGGTCGTGACCCGAGCTTCGTGGGACGGGTCAGGCAGGATCCCGGCGTGGACGGCGAGCGAGGGCTGGCGCTGTTCGTCAGCAACGACAACCTGCGCAAGGGCGCGGCGCTGAACACCATCCAGATCGCGGAGATCATCGCCGCGAACCGCTGAGGCGGCCGACCTCGCACGCACCGGTCGACCGGCAGGAACCGTCAGCGCACGGGCAGGGTGGCTCCCTCGACGCGGTCCCAGACCCGCGTCGAGGCCCGGCGTGGGGCGAGGCCCACCATGCGCATCGACCGGTCGTACGCCGCGAG
>JAWWPF010000107.1:0-10186 GCA_033850795.1 Nocardioidaceae bacterium
CCCCCCCCCCCCCCCACTTCTCCCCGACTCCGGCGAGGCGCCTGTCAGCCAGTTCGCGTGCCGTCACCTGGACGGAAGACGGCACGCCCGTGCTGCTGGGCGCCGCGCAGCGTGAGCGCCTTGTTCACCACCGCCCGAGGGGGAACTTGTCCACCACCCCGCCGAAGACGCCGAGGGTGAACACCGTCCCGCCCTTGCGGCAGGCGTAGATCGCCTCGCGCACCGCCGTGGGCCGGTCGGTCTGCAGCCGCAGCTGCTGCTTGACCTGGTCGTAGAGGTACACACCCTGGGGCTCGCTCCTCGATGTCAGCCGCCCCGGCTCGGGGCAGATATCGGCAGACATTGCCCATGTCGACCCGCGCGGGTGACATGGGACAGCGACGCCGGGTCCCGACGCCGGAAGGGACCGCGGAAGGTGAGGGCTGCTAGCGGCTCTGGGGCTCGGTGGGCTCGGTGGGCTCGGTGGTGTCCGCGCACGCGGTCGCGGCCGCCGCTCGGGCGTCACGCAGGGCCGTGACGGCCGTCTGGAGTGCCGCTTCGGCCGCCTTGCGTTCGGCCTTGACCTGCGCCAGCAGCGCCTTCTTGGACTCGAGGAGCCGGTTGCCGTGGCGGATGTCCGCGCGCTCGGCCTTGATCTGTGCTCGCAGGGCCGTGCGCTCGGCCTTGTCGTGAGTGCGCGCAGCCTTCCGCTGGTCCGCGTGGAGTGCCTCACGGGAGGTCCGTACGTCGGCGCGTGCCGCCTTGCGCTCGTCGGCCACGACCTGACCGACCGGGCGGTGGGCCGCGTGCAGCGCCGCGCGCGCCTGCACCACGGCGGTGCGGGCAGTTGCGACCTGAGCCGTGGCCGTCACGCACTCCGGTGAGCTGGTGTCCGCGCTGGCCGGGCCGGCGGCGGCACCGGTGGCCACGAGGAGACAGAGAGCGCCGCTGACGGCGACGGTGCGGACGGAGAGGGACATGGGTGGCTGCTTTCGACGGGGGGGTGCCGGCAGGGAGGCCCGGCGTGCCAACAGGCTCGGCCGTCGCGCCCGGCCACTTGACCTCGAAGCCCCACCAGCCCGTGGTTTTTGCCCGACTTTTACCCGCCGACGACCGGGCCATTCAGGACCAGGGCGTGCGGCCCACCGACGCGGTCAGCACGGCTGCGGCGGCCGCCGCGGTGGTGAGGGCACCGGCTGTCCACCAGAGGACCCGCCGGCGAAGGTCCCGCCGGCCACCGACCCCGATGACCGGGACGACCTCCAGCCTCGCGTCCAGGACGCCGCCGACCTCGGCGACCTCGGACGTGGAGAGCACTCGCGGCGCGTGCTGCATCGTGTGTGCGCCGGCCGCCGGGGGGAGCACCTCCACCGTGCCGACCCGCGCGCCGGACTCGACCGCGTCGCACGCGCACACCGCGGCCCGCACGGCGTCCCGGTAGCGCGCAGGGAGTACGGCGGCAACCGCTCGTCCGGCCTCCACGGCCCGCGCCGCGCACACCTGTACGTCGAGGTCCTCCGGATCCACCACCGCGGCCCCAGCCAGGTGGAGCCGGACGTACACCCCGCTCGGACCCACGACGATCTCGTCGATGACGGCGCCGGGGTCCCCGGGGGACCTGACCCCGCGCAGGCGCCTCCAGTAGGTGTCCGGAAGGACGACCCTTCGCGCGGACATCGGCGGGCGCCTGACCAGATCTCGCTGCATCGCTCTCCTCGACCTCGCCAGGAGACTAGACAACGAGGCGAGGGCTGCGGGCCCGAATCCCCGGATTGTGATCGTGTCGCCGCACCCGTCTCGTTCCCGGGCGCTCCGCAGGTTTGCGATGCTGGTCCGGCCACCGCCGAGCGACCCCGGGGGACCGCATGCGTCAGCCGACTTCGCCACGCCGGCTGCCCGACCTGCGCGCGTACCTGCCGGGCTTCCGGCGAACCGCGCTGCTGGCCCTGGCCTGCAACGGCGCACTCGAGCTGACCCAGCTGACCCAGGTCGAGGGCTACCCATGGCGGTTCAAGACCCCGTGGTTCCCGGTGCTCTTCCTCCTCAGCTCGCTGGTGCTCTGGTCCGTGGTCGCGCTCGTGCACGCCGTCGTCGGACGGTTCTGGGTCACCGCGGTCCTGGCGGTGACGGCGACCGGGGTCCTCGCCTTCGCCGATGTCGAGAAGATGCGGCTGCGCGGGGAGCCACTGCTCCCCAGTGACTGGCGCTTCGTCGGCGATCCCGGCTTCCTGCTCAGCATGGTCGGCCGGCAGGTGCTCCTCGTCGTGGCCCTCGGAGCGCTCGTCGTCGGTGCCGTGGCCGTCCTGGCGGCCCGCCGTTGGCGAGACCGCCGGCTGCTGTCTTCGGCACGCCGTCCTCCGGGGACCCGGCGGAGCCGCTTCGCGGTACGGCTGGTCACCATCGTGCTGTGCCTCGGGTTCCTGCACTACGTGACCGACTTCAACGCCCCGGGCAACGCTGCGCGTGCGACGTACGACGCCTTCGGCGCCTCCTGGCGGTCCTGGAGCCAGGAGCGCAACTACGTCGGCAACGGGTTCGTGGCGGGTACGCTCTACAACCTCGACGTCCCGCCGATGAAGCCGCCGCCCGGCTACGGCCCGGCCACGATGGCCCGCATCGTCAGCAGGTACACCGCCGCGGCGCGGGAGATCAACGCCTCCCGCAGCCGTCCCGGGATGCGCGGGGTCAACGTGGTGACCATCCTCAGCGAGTCCTTCAGCGACCCCGGAAGGCTGCGCGGTGTGCACCCGGCGCAGGACCCCATCCCGCTCACCCGGGCGCTGATGCGGCGCACCACGTCCGGCTCGATGCTGGCGCAGAACGTCGGGGGCGGCACCGCCAACATGGAGTTCGAGACCCTCACCGGCATGTCGGCGTCCCTGTTCCCGGCCCAGCTCGGCGTGCCGTACCAGATGGTTGTCCCGCGCTACGCGAGCTTCCCGTCGGCCGTGCGCTGGCTCAAGGGCGAGGGTCATCGGGCGGTCGCGATCCACCCCTTCACCACGGAGATGTACCGGCGCCGCGAGGTCTACCGGTCCTTCGGCTTCGACGCCTTCGTCCACGACACGACGATGCACGACCCCGGGCGCGTGGGTCACAACGCCTACATCTCCGACCAGTCCGCGTTCAGCGAGGCGCTGCGCAACCTCCGCACCGCTCACGACCCGCTCTACCTGAACGTGGTCACGATGCAGAACCACATGCCGTATGGCGGCAGGTACGACGACCCGCTCGACGTCCGGGGACCCGACGGGAAGCCGATGGAGGACATCGGGCAGTACGCCCGCGGCCTGACCTACACCGACCGGGCGCTGCACGGCTTCCTGGACGGTCTGCGTCGCCTCGACAAGCCCACCGTCGTGGTGTTCTACGGGGACCATCTCCCCGGCGTCTACCCGGGCAGCGTCTCCGAGGACAACACCGAGCGCGCCATGCACCAGACCCCGTTCCTGGTCTGGGCCAACTTCGCCGGTCCCCACCTCCAGGAGCCGGTGACGAGCCCGATCTTCTTCATGGACCTCGCCCTGGAGCGCGCGGACGCCGACGTACCGCCGTACTACGCCCTGCTTCACCGGCTCCGGCAGCAGGTCTCCGCCATGGACGGCGGGATGATGTTCGACGCGCACGGCCACCGGGTGCGCCCGTCGGCCCTCGCCCGCGCCGCGCGGCGGCTGCTCCGGGACTACCGGCTGGTGCAGTACGACCTCTCGTTCGGCAAGCGCTACAGCGAGGAGCCGATGTTCCGCGACGTCCGCTGACCCGACCGGGACCCACGCAGGACTGACCCGGGACTGAGCCGGGACTGACCCGGTGACTCACCCGGGACTCGCTTTGGGCGCAACTTCGTCGCGAGAGGGCACGTCGGGGGGGTTGTGGCCTCCCGCGGTCGAAGCGCAGACTGGTCGCAAGTTGCGCACGATGCCCCTCGTGCGTATGGACCCGTCTCCCGAAGCTGGTCGCCATGACTCATAGGACGCCTTCCACGCCGGACCTGATGCCTGTCCTCTCCAGGGGCAAGCACCGAAGCCCCAAGAAGGGCGCATGCTTCATGGAGCTGGCGTCCTACCTCGCCGGCGAGGTGTGGTCGGACCACCCGTCCTGCACGCACAGCCTGCTCGCCTCACTGGCCCGCGACGTCAACGACCACGTCGGCGACTACGCCCGGACCCGCCTGGCGCCGCACATCCCCGAGGTGATCGGGCTCAAGGGCGACGACCCACGGGTGGACGCGTGGATCGCCAGGGAGGCCGCGCTGGCCGCGCTCCCCGTGACCGCGTCCGAGAGGCAGGGCGTCGCCGCCGTGGGCCTGCTGCGCTGCGAACGGATGCTGAACCAGCTCGAGGGACGCGACCGGCACCACGTGGACCCGCGCACCGCCGCCGCGCTCGACGAGGTCCCGCACGCCAGGGACTGGGCCCGCGGCTTCACCGCGCTCGGCTGGGGCACCGCGGGGAGCTTCGCCAAGCGCAGTGCCCCCGCGATCGTGCACTCGGCCGTGTCGGGCATCGCAGCGGCCGCCGTACCGAACTCCGACGAGCTCCTGGTCGAGCTGCTCGAGCGGACGATCGAGCTGTGCACCGAGTGGTTCGGCAAGGACACCGGGTCCCTGCCCGTCAACACCTGGCGGGAGCTGCACCACCTGACCGTGCGCTCCTAGGCGGCACCGGCCCAGGGACAGGGCCCGGGACAGCGCTCAGGGCAGCCAGCGCTCGAGCCGGTCGAGCGCCTCGACGATCTCCTCCGGCGTGCCTGCGAAGGACATGCGCAGGAACCGGTTCCCGATCGCCGTGTCGAAGTCGATGCCCGGTGCCGTCGCGACGCCGGTCTCCGCGAGCAGGCGCCGGCAGAACCCCATCGAGTCGTCGGTGAGGTGACCCACGTCGGCATACACGTAGAACGCCCCGTCGGCGGGCGCGAGCCTGTCGATGCCCAACCGGGGCAGGCCCTCGAGGAGCAGCCGGCGGTTCTCTGCGTAGCGAGCGACGTGCCCGTCGCACTCGGCGTACGACTCCTCACTGAACGCCTCCACCGCGGCGTACTGGCTCAGCACCGGCGGGCAGATCGTGAAGTTCCCGGTCAGTACGTCGACCGGCCGCCGCAGCCGCTCGGGGACGAGCATCCAGCCGATCCGCCAGCCGGTCATCGAGAAGTACTTCGAGAAGGAGCTGAACACGACTGCCTCGCGGGAGGTCTCCCAGGCCGAGGAGTGCAGGGCAGGGGAGGCGTACTCGATGCCGTGGTAGATCTCGTCGCTGATCAGCTGCACCCCGTGGGACTCGCACCAGCGCGCGAGCGCGGCCAGCTCCGAGGGGATCAGCATGGTCCCGGTCGGGTTCGCCGGGCTGGCCACGACGAGTCCCCGCACCGGGGGCTCCAGGGCCTCGAGCATCTCGACCGTGGGCTGGAAGCGTGACTCCGGTCCGGTGGGGAGGTCGACCACTTCGCAGCCGAGTGCGCTGAGCACGTTGCGGTAGCAGGGGTAGCCGGGCCGGGCCAGCGCGACACGGTCCCCGGCCTCGAAGGCGGCCAGGAAGGCGAGCAGGAAGCCGCCGGAGGACCCGGTGGTGACCACGACGTCCTCGGGACCGACGGACAGCCCGTGCATCCGCTGGTGGTGCCGGGCGATCGCCTCGCGCAGCTCGGGGATCCCCGGGGCCACGGTGTAGCCCAGGACCTGCTCGTCCAACGCCCGCCGCGCCGCCTCGCGGACGGGTGCCGGCGCAGGCGACGACGGCTGGCCGGCGACCAGGTTGAGCAGGTCGCCGTGCGTCCGGGCCCGCTCCGAGGCGGCGGCGAGCAGGTCCATGACGTGGAACGGGGGTACGGCGGCGCGGGCCGCCACCGTGAGCAGGGCGGGCGACGCGGGCATGGAACCACGGTAGCCAGCGCCGCGGGGCCGCCCTGTCCAGGGACCTCCGGCGGGCGAAGCCGGGTGCCGGCCCGCCACTACGATGAGACCCCGACTCCTGACGCCGAGGTGCACGATGAGCTTCGACGCCCACCAGCTGGACACCGTCCTGCTCGTCGGCGCCGTGGTGATGCTCGTGGCCATCCTCGCGGTCCGGCTGTCGGTCCGGGCGGGGCTGCCGAGCCTGCTGGTCTACCTCGCGATGGGCGTCCTCCTCGGGGAGCGCGGCCTCGGCATCCACTTCGACGACGCCAACGTGGCGCACGCGCTGGGCTTCGCCGCGCTGGTCCTTATCCTCGCGGAAGGTGGTCTGACCACCCAGTGGGCGGAGATCCGCCCCGCGATGCGGCTGGGGGTCTCGCTGGCGACCCTGGGCGTGGCGGTGAGCGTGACCGTGATGGCGCTCGGCGCCCACTACCTGTTCGGGCTGGAGTGGCAGCTGGCCGTGCTGCTCGGTGCGGTGACCTCCCCGACCGACGCCGCCGCGGTCTTCTCCGTGCTCCGCCGCGTCCCGCTGCCCCGCGCGCTGACCGGCGCCCTGGAGGCCGAGTCCGGCCTCAACGACGCACCCACGGTCCTCCTGGTGTCGCTGGTGAGCACCGGTGCCGCCCTGGACCACGGCGTGCTCGGCTTCGCCGGGATCGTGGCCTACGAGCTGATGGCCGGGGTCCTGCTGGGCCTGGGGATCGGCTTCGGTGGAGCCTGGGTGATGCGCCGCGTCGCGCTGCCGTCATCGGGGCTGTACCCGCTCGCAGTGCTCTCCCTGGCCGTCCTGGCGTACGCCGGCACGTCCGCGTTGCACGCCTCGGGCTTCGCCGCCGTCTACGCCGCCGCCCTGGTGCTCGGCAACAGCGAGCTGCCGCACCGGACGGCGACCCGCTCGTTCAGCGAGGGAGTGGCCTGGATGGCACAGATCGGGCTCTTCGTGATGCTCGGCCTGCTGGCCGACCCGCGCCGGATCTCGGTCCCGCACGTCCTGCTCGCGGTGCTGGCCGGGCTGCTGCTGACGCTCGTCGCCCGCCCCCTGTCGGTGATCGCCTGCGCCTTCACCAGCCACCTGAACCTGCGCGAGCAGGTCTTCGTGTCGTGGGCCGGTCTGCGCGGCGCCGTACCCATCGTTCTCGCGACCATCCCGCTGAGCGAACGGGTGCCGGGGAGCACCAAGCTGTTCGACATCGTCTTCGTGATGGTGGTCATCTACACCCTGCTTACGGGGCCGACGCTGCCCATGGTCGCCGCCCGGCTGGGAGTGGCGGACCGCGGGGAGACCCGCGACATCGAGGTGGAGGCCGCCCCGTTGGAGCGCATCGCCGCCGACCTGCTGCAGGTCAACATCACCGGCCGCTCACGGCTGCACGGCGTCGAGGTCGGCGAGCTGCGACTACCTCTCGGCGCCTCGGTGTCCCTGGTCGTACGGGACGGCCGCACCCTGGTGCCCGAGGCGCGCACCGTGCTGCGTCACGGGGACGACTTGCTGGTGGTCACCCCGCGCAAGCTGCGCGACGTCACCGAGGGCCGCCTGCACGCGGTCTCGACCCGTGGGCGGCTCGCGCACTGGCTCGACGGGCCGGAGGGGTGAACCCCGTCGGCACCCAGCGCCGGCGAAGGGTCACTGGACAGGCGAGCTGCTCACGAAGGGGGAGCAGACCGACGAGGACCGGGCCGCGACCATGATCCGCGGGGCCCTGACCAGGTGCTTGAACCCGTTGCCGACCACCACGTCGACCCCGGGCCCGAGGTCCGTGCGGACCACCCGGACCCGGACCGAGCGCCCGAGCTGCCGCGCCACCAGACGCGCGCTCGTGTCGTTGCGATCGGTGGTCCACACCTGCACGACCTTGACCCTGGTCCCGCTCGGGGCGTTCCCCACCTGACCGCGCTTGAAGCCGCGTCGAGCAAACCGGCTCATCACGTCGCCGGCGAGACCGAACCTGGTGCCGCCGTTGAAGACGCTGACCTCGACCTGACGCGCCCGGATGCGCTGGCCCTTCCGCACGGTCCTCGTCGCACAGGACGGGGACGCGCTGGCCGTCGGTGTGCCGCTGTCGGGGACCGGCGACAGCAGCGTCCGCACGCCGACCAGTCCACCGACTGCCAGGATCCCGAGGAGCACGAGCAGGGTCACCGCGGTGGTGACGTGGCGCCCGGTCACGGGGCTCAGCCTCCCACTGCGTGCACACGCGCATGCAGCACTTGCCGTTGCTGGAGCGCAGCCCGCAGGGCGCGGTGCAGGCCGTCCTCGAGGTAGAGGTCGCCGCGCCACTCGACGACATGGGCGAACAGGTCCCCGAAGAAGGTGGAGTCCTCGTCGAGGAGGGCCGCCAGCTGCAGGGTGTCCTTCGTGGTCACCAGCTCGTCGAGGCGGACCTGGCGAGGGGGCAGCGCGGCCCAGTCCCGGCTCGTCAGCCGATGGTCCGGGTAGGGACGACCGTCACCCACGCGCTTGAAGATCACGCTGGCTAGCATAGGGTCCCGGTCTCCCGGGGTGCCCCGGCGCATGACCGACCGCGGCGGTGCGGGGCGGGGCGCCGTCGACCTCCCCGGAGAGCTTCGGCGCTCAGGCCGGAGCGGTCCTCAGACGCACCACAGGACAGCGTCGACGGCGAAGTCCGCCGGCGCATGGACACCAGCGAGGTCGGGGCGGTCTCGCAGCAGAGCACTCAGGTCGCGGGTCCGGGCGGCCGCGCGCCGCTGCTTGGCGGCGGTCAGCCGGTCGATGCGCACCTTCTCGATGTCGGTGACCCGGGCATCCTCGCGAGGCAGGGCGGTGACGGTCGCCCACCGCTGGTCGCGGGGCGTCTCGAGCGCGTGCCCGTTCATCGATGCGGTCATGTCGGCCTCCCAGGGCGGTGCGTGACGATGTGCGACCTAGCCTTACCTAGCAATAAGTCGGATTTGTTACAACGGATGACGGGACGTTGAAGTTTCGACGTCGGCCGGGTGATTCGGGTCGGTACGGCGCTGGACCAGGCGGGGCCGGCGCGCACGGGCGGCCGCCCGTCCGGAAGGGCCGAGGGGGCGCGTGCGGTGGCGGAGGATAGGGGATTCGAACCCCTGAGGGCGTTAACCCAACCCGCTTTCCAAGCGAGCGCCATAGGCCACTAGGCGAATCCTCCGCCGGAGAGGGTACCCAACCACCGAGGCGTTGCTGAAATCGCGGCCGAGTTGGGCGCAGCGCGGGCTCTCCCCTAAACTTCGGAGCAACCCCCCGTGCGGCGATATCTCGCCCAACTCCCCCAGGGCCGGAAGGCAGCAAGGGTAAGTGAGCTCTTTCGGGTGCGCGGGGGGCCTTGTCGTCCCCGGCGCAGGCCGGGTCGCGGCGCGTGGGGCCGGACGCGCTAGTGACTGTCGGACCGGCTCGTTAGGGTTCAGGCGTGGAAGCACCCCTTGCGCTCTACCGCCGCTACCGGCCCGAGACGTTCGCCGAGGTCATCGGTCAGGACCACGTCACGGCTCCGCTGCGCGCTGCGCTGAACAACAACCGCGTCCACCACGCCTACCTGTTCTCGGGGCCCCGCGGCTGCGGCAAGACGACAAGCGCGCGGATCCTGGCGCGCTGCCTGAACTGCGAGCAGGGCCCGACCGACTCGCCCTGCGGGGTGTGCCGCTCCTGCACCGACCTGGCCCGGGGTGGCCCGGGGTCGATCGACGTGATCGAGATCGACGCCGCCAGCCACGGAGGCGTCGAGGACGCCCGCGACCTGCGGGAGCGGGCGTTCTTCGCCCCGGTCAGCAGCCGCTACAAGGTCTACATCATCGACGAGGCGCACATGGTGACGCCGCAGGGCTTCAACGCCCTGCTGAAGCTGGTGGAGGAGCCTCCCGAGCACCTGAAGTTCGTCTTCGCGACGACCGAGCCGGAGAAGGTGATCGGCACCATCCGGTCCCGGACGCACCACTACCCGTTCCGGCTGATCCCGCCGCGGACCCTGACCGACTACCTCAAGCAGCTGTGCGACAAGGAGGGCGTCCGGGTCGACCCGGCTGCGCTGCCGCTCGTGGTCCGGGCCGGCGGCGGATCCGCTCGCGACACCTTGTCGGTCCTCGACCAGCTGATGGGCGGCGCGGGGGGCGAAGGGGTGACCTACGAGCTGGCGACCGGACTGCTCGGCTACACCCCGGACTCCCTGCTCGACGAGGTCGTCGACGCGTTCGCCGCCGGCGACGGCCGGACGGTCTTCGGCGTCGTGGACAAGGTCATGGACACCGGACAGGACCCTCGCCGGTTCACCGAGGACCTGTTGCGGCGGCTGCGAGACCTGGTGATCATCGCGGCGGTCCCGGACGCTCCGGCCACCG
>JAWWPF010000122.1:0-2566 GCA_033850795.1 Nocardioidaceae bacterium
GAGGGGACCTGCTGGACTACTACGCCAGCCGCGAGACGCTGATAACCGTCGACGGCGACCGGCCGGTGGAAGAGGTCACCCGATCGGCCATCAGCCAGCTGGGAGCCGCACTCCGCCAGCGCGACGCCGGCCGGATCGAGCTGATCAGCTGACCCGCGGACCGGCAGTGCCCGTCGACCGACCGCGTCGGGACAGTCCCAACGGCCTGTCAGGAGGGTCTTCCGGCCCTGTCGGGGGCCGGGGCGGCCACGCGAGGCTGATTGCGCCGGACGACGAGAAGGGTGCTGATCGAGATGACCAAGTACGTGTACCGCTTCAGCAGCGGCGGCATGGACCTCAAGGACCTCCTCGGCGGCAAGGGCGCCAACCTCGCCGAGATGACGAAGCTGGGCCTGCCCGTCCCGCCCGGTTTCACAATCACCACCGAGGCGTGCCGGGCCTACCTGGCGACGGGCGAGGTCCCGGGATCGCTGTTCGGCGAGGTCGCCGATCACCTGCGCGAGGTCGAGCTACAGCTTGACCGCCGTCTCGGCGACCCGGGCAATCCCCTGCTGGTCTCGGTCCGGTCCGGGGCCAAGTTCTCGATGCCCGGGATGATGGAGACCGTCCTGGACATCGGCCTCAACGACTCCAGCGTGGCAGGGCTGGCCGCGCACACCGGTGACGAGCGGTTCGCCTGGGACTCCTACCGCCGGCTCATCGGCATGTTCGGCAAGACCTTCGGGATCCCGGGGGAGGAGTTCGAGGACGCCCTGGCGCAGGCCCGTGCGGCGGCGGGAGTGGCCAGCGACACCGGCCTGAGCACGGCGGCGCTGCGCGACCTGGTCGAGCGCTACAAGAAGATCTTCCACGGCCACCTCGGGCGGGACTTCCCCCAGGCGCCGCACGAGCAGCTGAACATGGCGATCCGCGCGGTGTTCGACTCGTGGAACTCTGAGCGGGCCGCCGTCTACCGGCGGCAGGAGCGGATCCCCGCCGACCTGGGAACCGCGGTCACGGTGATGGCGATGGTCTACGGGAACCTCGGTGAGGACTCCGGGACCGGCGTCGCGTTCACCCGCGATCCGGCGACGGGCGCGAAGGGCGTCTACGGCGACTACCTGGCCGACGCTCAGGGCGAGGACGTCGTCGCGGGGATCCGCAACACGATGCCCCTCCAGGACCTGGAGAAGCTCGACCGGCGCAGCTTCAGCCAGCTCATGACCATCATGGACACGCTGGAGCACCACTACCGTGACCTGTGCGACATCGAGTTCACGATCGAGCGCGGCAAACTGTGGATGCTCCAGACCCGGGTCGGCAAGCGCACCCCAGCGGCCGCGTTCATCATCGCCAGCCAGCTCGTCGACGAGGGCGTCATCGACCTGGACGAGGCCTTGCGCCGCGTGACCGGCCGCCAGCTCACCGCGCTGATGTTCCCCACCTTCGACCTGTCCGGCGCCGACGAGCCGATCGCCGTTGGCGTGCCCGCCTCTCCCGGCGCCGCTGTCGGGAAGGTCGTCTTCGACGCGCATAGGGCGGCTGCGGCGACCGAGCCCGTGGTGCTCGTCCGGCGTGAGACCAACCCCGACGACCTGCCCGGCATGATCGCCGCCCAGGGCATCCTCACCAGCCACGGCGGCAAGACCTCGCACGCCGCGGTCGTCGCGCGCGGCATCGGCAAGACCTGCGTGTGCGGCGCGGACGAGCTCGATGTCGACCTCGACGCCCGGGAAATGCTGGTGGGCGGCGCCGTCATCCGCGAAGGCGATGTGATCTCCGTCGACGGCTCGACCGGCAAGGTCTACCTCGGCGCGCTGCCGGTCCAGCCTTCGCCCGTGGTGCGCTACTTCGAGGGCACACTCGCGCCGGGCGCCGACCCGCTGATCGGGGCCGTGCACCGGCTGCTCGGTCACGCCGACGGCATCCGCCGCCTCGCCGTCCACGCCAACGCGGATACCGGCGCGGACGCGGCCCGGTCCCGGCGGTTCGGATCGCAGGGTGTTGGGCTGTGCCGCACCGAGCACATGTTCCTCGGCGAACGGCGGGCCCTGGTGGAGCGGCTGATCCTCGCCGACAGTCCCGGCGAGCGCGACGCCGCATTGGCGGACCTGCTGCCACTTCAGCGCGATGACTTCACCGAGATCCTCCAGGCGATGGACGGCCTGCCCGTGACGATCCGCCTGCTCGACCCGCCGCTGCACGAGTTCCTGCCGTCGCTGGAGGAGCTGGCCGTCCGGGTCGCCCTGGCGGAGGAACGCGGAACCGATCCCGGCGAGGACGCCGCGCTGCTGAGTGCCGTCCGCCGGATGCACGAGAGCAACCCGATGCTCGGGCTGCGCGGCGTCCGGCTCGGGCTCGTCGTCCCGGGCCTGTTCGCCATGCAGGTCCGCGCGATCGCCGAGGCCGCCGCGCAGGTCCGGGCCGCTGGCGGAGATCCGCGTCCGGAGATCATGGTCCCGCTGGTCGGCGCCGTCCAGGAACTGGAGACCACCCGGACCGAGATCGAGCGTGTCCTGTCCGAGGTGAGCGGTGCGCCCACGATCCCGATCGGCACGATGATCGAGGTCCCCAGGGCCGCCCTGAC
>JAWWPF010000132.1:0-7332 GCA_033850795.1 Nocardioidaceae bacterium
CCCCCCGGCCGGGCTCACCGACGGGTCGCGAGCTGCTGGTCGAGGACCTCGTCGAGCTGGGTGAGTGCGTCGGAGAGGCTCTTGTAGACCTCGTCACCGAGGGCCCGGCACCACTCCGCCTCGAGGCGGGCGATCGCCTCCTCCATCACGCGGACGGCGGCCCAGCCGCGCTCGGTGAGCCGAACCACCCGCGTGCGCCGGTCGTCCGGGTGCGACTCTCGAGTGAGGTAGCCCCCCGCCTCGAGCTGGTGAAGCAAGTGGTTCATCGCCTGCTTCGACGCCTGGGTGCGCACGGCCAGGACACCGGGACGCTGACCGTCCGGGCCGGGGTGCTGGAAGACCCCGAGGTGCGCGGGCAGCACGTCCTGGAAGCCTGCGTCGTGCAGGCTCCCCATCACCTCGTGACGGACCACGACCGACGGCCGACGCAGGAGCGCGCCGACCGACGGCAACGCTGGCTCAGTTGACTCAAACCTCATGATTGTCCCCCCGGACACGAACGATTCTTCTCTCAGGCCCCCCGGCCTGAGAACGATTGTGCCCCTCGGGGACCGCTTGGTAACTTTTTCTACCAAATGGGTGAGTAAAACCTTCGAGACGTCCTGTGCGTCAGTGCGTCAGTCAGTGCGCCGGCGGTCGGGACTCCTCGTCGGGGTGGTCGGGGACGACGACCGGCCGCAGCCTTGCCCAGATGATGAAGAACGCGGCGGTGAGCACCATCCCCATGCCGGCGTACAGGTTGATGTTGATGTCGTCGGACTTCTTCAGCTGCGTGGCGCTGCTCCCGATGATCCCGTAGATCACCAGCACCACGCCGTAGATGCCGATCAGGCCGGCGATGAAGTTGCGGATGTCGAAGGCTCCGGCTCGGTGCGCCTGCCCCGTGCCGCCGGTGGTGCCGCTCTCGGGTGTGCTGGACATGACGGTCTCCCTTACCAGAACACGATGTTGAGGATGATGACGAGGACGAGCGAGACACTGGCCAGCTTGGTGGGCTGCTGCCACCAGGCGAGGTTCCGCTCGCCGGCGTCGTGGAAGTCGGCCTTCGGCGTCAGCGAGTAGACCAGCCCGCGGAGCTCGGACTCCGGCTTCGGCTGGGTCACCATGGTGACCAGGACGCTCACGAGGATGTCGACGACGAAGGCGGCGCCCGCGGCCACGAAGCTGGCCCCCTGCCCGGACAGACCGGAGATGGCGCCGGTCGACAGCGGACCGAGCACGTCCTTGCCGAGGATCGCGACGACGATGGCCGCGAGCGTGCCGCTGACCAGGCCTGTCCAGCCGGCCGTGGGTGTCATGCGCTTCCAGAACATGCCCAGGATGAACGTCGCGAACAGTGGCGCGTTGAAGAACCCGAACAAGGTCTGCAGGTAGTTCATGATGTTCGTGTAGTGCGAGGCGAACACCGCGGTGCCCAGCGCGATGACCGTGGCGGCGAACGTGGCGATGCGCCCGACCAGCGTGTAGTAGGAGTCCGGCTTGTCCTTCTGCACGTAGGTCTGCCACAGGTCGTAGGAGAAGACCGTGTTGAAGGCGGAGATGTTCGCGGCCATGCCGGCCATGAAGGACGCCAGGAGGCCGGCGATCGCGACACCCAGCATCCCGTTCGGCAGCAGGTCGCGCATCATGTACAGCATCGCGTTGTTGTAGTTGGGGGCCTTCGCCTTCGGACCCAGCTCGGTGACGATGACGGAGGCCATCATGCCGGGGAAGATCACGATGAACGGGATGAACATCTTCGGGAAGGACCCGATGATCGGCGCACGCTGCGCGGCCGAGATCGAGCTCGATGCCATCGCCCGCTGCACCTCGACGAAGTTCGTGGTCCAGTAGCCGAAGGACAGCACGAACCCGAGGCCGAAGACCAGCCCGATGACCGACAGGACCGGGTTGTGGATGGCGGTGATGTTGGTGCCGGGCCACGAGTTGAGCCGGTCCCCGTGGTCGGCGTACGCCGAGGTGATCTTGTCCTTGAGGCCGCCGTACCCGCCGACCTTGTAGAGCCCTACGACCGTCAGCGGCAGCAGCGCGGCCACGATGATGAAGAACTGGAGGACCTCGTTGTAGATCGCCGCCGAGAGGCCACCCAGGGTGATGTAGGACAGCACGATCGCGGCGGCCAGGAGCAGCGAGATCCACAGCGGCCAGCCGAGGAGCACCCGGACGATGCTTGCGAGCAGGTAGAGGTTGATGCCGGCGATCAGCAGCTGCGCCAGCGCGAAGCTCAAGGCGTTCACGAGGTGCGCGGTCGGTCCGAAGCGCCGGTTCATGAACTCCGGGACCGACCGGACCTTCGAGCCGTAGTAGAACGGCATCATCACGACGCCGAGGAACAGCATCGCGGGCACGGCGCCGATCCAGAAGTAGTGCACGGTCGGGATGCCGAAGTTCGCCCCGTTGGCGGACATCCCGATGATCTCGACCGCACCGAGGTTGGCCGAGATGAACGCCAGCCCCGTGACCCAGGCGGGCAGGGACCGCCCGGAGAGGAAGAAGTCGATGCTGCTCGAGACCGCCCGCTTGGCGACGATCCCGATGCCGAGGACAAAGACGAAGTAGAGAGCGATCAACAGGTAGTCGACCCAGTTGGCATCGAGTCGAAGGGTGGAGCTCGCGGCGAGAACCATGGTGCCTCCTGGGCGTCCCGGACTTGACCGTCCAGCACGTTACTCCCCCTCTAGGGACCAACTCATGCATGGATAGGGTCGACGTCGACGTGGGGCGCGAGAGAAGGGGACCACGCGATGACCTGGTTGGTGACCGGAGGCGCGGGCTACATCGGGGCGCACGTCGTACGCGCCTTCACCGAGCGCGGTCTCGGCGCGGTGGTGGTCGACGACCTCTCGAGCGGCCATCGCGAGTTCGTGCCGGAGGATGTCCCGTTCGTTGCCGGCAGCATCCTCGACACGGAGCTCGTCACCCGGACCCTGCGCGAGCACCAGGTGGTCGGGGTCGTGCACGTGGCGGGCTTCAAGTACGCCGGCGTCTCGGTGCAGCGGCCACTGCACACCTACCAGCAGAACGTGACCGGGACGGTCAGCGTGCTGCAGGCCATGCAGGAGGCGGAGGTGGACAAGGTGGTGTTCTCCTCCAGCGCCGCCACCTACGGCACCCCGGACGTCGACCTGGTGACCGAGGACACCCCGACCGCTCCGGAGTCGCCGTACGGCGAGTCGAAGCTGATCGGCGAGTGGCTGCTGCGTGACCAGGCGACGGCAGCCAGGCTCCGGCACACGTCCCTGCGGTACTTCAACGTGGTCGGCTCCGGGACCCCCGAGGTCTATGACTCCAGCCCGCACAACCTGTTCCCACTGGTGATCGAGGCGCTCCTCGAGGGCCGCACACCCCGGATCAACGGGGCCGACTACCCCACCCCGGACGGCACCTGCGTGCGCGACTACGTACACGTCGCCGACCTGGCGGTCTCCCACGTCGCGGCGGCCCGGGCGCTGACCGAAGGTACGGCGCTGGAGCCGGTCTACAACCTCGGCAGCGGGGAGGGGCTCTCCGTCCGCCAGATCATGGACGCGATGGCCAAGGTCACCGGGGTGGACTTCGAGCCGGAGATCCAGCCGCGCCGTCCCGGCGACCCGGCCCGCATCGTGGCCTCGGGCGAGCTGGCGGGGCGTGACCTCGACTGGCGGATGCGCCATACCGTGGAGGAGATGGTGGCCAGCGCCTGGGAGGCCCGCCGCACCTCGGGACCCGGCGGCCGGGACGGCCGGTGAGCGTCCTGGACCTGTTCCGGCTCGACGGCAAGGTGGCCGTCGTGACCGGCGCGTCCTCCGGGCTCGGCGTCGCGTTCGCGCAGGCCCTGGCCGAGGCGGGCGCCGACGTGGCGCTGGGGGCCCGTCGCGTCGACCGGCTGCACGGGACCCGCGAACTCGTGGAGTCCACCGGTCGCCGGGCCCTGGCGGTCCAGACCGACGTGGCGGACCCCTCCGCGTGCCAGGCGCTCGTGGACGCGGCCGTCGACGGGTTCGGCCGGGTCGACGTACTTGTCAACAACGCCGGGATCGGGACCGCGGTCCCCGCGACCCGCGAGACCCCGGAGCAGTTCCGGCAGGTCGTCGACGTCAACCTCAACGGCTGCTACTGGATGGCCCAGGCGTGCGGGCGGGTGATGCAACCGGGCAGCAGCATCGTGAACATCAGCAGCGTCCTCGGTCTCACCACCGCAGGGCTGCCGCAGGCGGCGTACTCGGCGACCAAGGCGGCGCTGATCGGACTCACCCGGGACCTGGCGCAGCAGTGGACCGGCCGCAAGGGCATCCGGGTCAACGCCCTCGCGCCCGGGTTCTTCGAGTCCGAGATGACTGCCGCCTACCCCGCTGGCTACCTTGAGCAGACCATGACCCGGGTGCCAGCCGGCCGCAAGGGGGACGCAGCCGAGCTGGCGGCGGCGCTGGTCTTCCTGGCCAGCGACGCGGCTGGCTACGTCACCGGGCAGACGCTGGCCGTCGACGGCGGCATGACGATCACCTGAGCGCGCGAGCCGCTCGCGCTTGCCACTCGGTGGGAGAATGAGCGCATGAGCAGCCAGGCGAACCTCCGCAACCTCAAGTCCGGCCTCACCCTCGAGTTCCCGCAGTCGCTCGGGGTCTATGACAGGTACGAGCAGGCGCAGCAGGCCGTGGACTTCCTGTCCGACAACGAGTTCCCCGTCCAGAACTGCATGATCGTCGGCACCGAGCTCAAGCAGGTCGAGCGGGTGACCGGGCGGTTGACAACCGGCCGGGTGGCGCTGGGCGGCCTGCTGTCCGGCATCTGGATGGGCCTGTTCATCGGGCTGATCTTCTCGTTCTTCGGCACCGGCAGCGCGGTCGCGGTGATCCTCGCGACGGTTGCGTTCGGGGCGCTCTTCGGGGTCATCTGGGCGCTCATCGGCTACGCAGCGACCCGCGGCCAGCGCGACTTCAGCTCGGTCAGCCGGATCGTCGCCACCCGCTACGAGGTCCTGGTCGAGCACAAGCTGGCCGCGCAGGGCCGTGAGCTGCTCACCAAGCTCCCGGGTCATACGGCCTCGCAGCAGACCTTCTGACGGTCCGGTCCGACCTCGGGCCGATCAGAACAGGGTGGTGACGGCGACCACCAGCAGGGCGATGCCGAGCACGACCAGGAAGCCCACCAGCAGCACCATGCCGATCGGCGCGCGGGGGTCCCGTCGGGGCGGGTCGTCGTCGCGGTGGGGACGGCCGACGGTCTCGCTCTGCTCGTCCCGCGGGGTCTCCCCCTGCGAGGCACGGGGGTTCTGCGCCTCACTCATCGCCGACTCCCTCCGCGTGTCCTCCGCCGACCACGTGGCGTACCCAGCGGGAACGCCCTCATGCCGTTCCGCGACGCGGCAGGGGCCGGGTGGCCGGTCCCTCGATGACCGAGCCGTCGGTGGCGAACCGCGACCCGTGGCAGGGGCAGTCCCAGGTGTGCTCGGCGCTGTTCCAGGCGACCTGGCAGCCCAGGTGGGTGCAGCGTGCGGAGACGGCCTGCAGTGCGCCGCTCGGGCCGCGGTAGCCGGCCACCTTCTCCCCGTTGCAGGACACGATGCCGCCTTCTCCTTCGGCCAGCGTCTCGATGTCCCGGACCCCCGGTGCGAGGATCCGGTCGCCCACCAGGTGAAGGCCCACGCGGCTGTTCTCGATGACGAAGCGGGGTCCGCCGGCCAGAGGCTTGACGCGGGTGGAGGAGAACAGCGAAGCCCACTCGTTGCGGCGGCCGCGGATGTCGTCGCAGATGAGCATCGCCGCCAGCGTCCCGGCCGTCATCCCCCACTTCTTGAATCCGGTGGCCACGTGGATCCGCCGGGACAGGAGGTTCAGCCGGCCGATGAACGGGACACCGTCGTCGGGGACGTAGTCCTGGGCCGACCACCGGTGCTCGAAGGACACCACGTCCCAGTGCTCACGGGTGTAGTCGGCGAGCGCCTCGTAGCGTTCCGGCCCGGCCTTGCCGGATCCCACGTGGTGTCCCTCGCCGCCGACGAGGAGCAGCTCCTGCCCGCCGTACGGCGCGGAGCGGAGGGACCGCGTGGGAGAGCCGGCGCTGATCAGCATCGCGTCGGGGAGGGCTCCGCGGACCTTCGCCGTCAGGACGTAGGAGCGGGTGGGGAAGGCGCGGGCGAAGTAGAGCCCGCGGTCGAGGAACGGCAGCAGCGTCGCGACCACGACCTCGCGGGCCAGGACGCGACCGTGGTCCGTGTCGACCTCGCAGCCGCCGCCGGACTCGGCGACCTGCCGGGCCCGGGTGCCCTCGAAGACCTCCCCTCCGGCGGCGAGCAGCCGGTCCGCGAGCCCGAGGAGGTACTTGCGGGGGTGCAGCTCGAGCTGGTCGTCGAAGCGGAGGCCACCGTGGGTGGGGAAGGGCAGGGGGACGTCCTCGTCGATGGTCGCAGGGAGGCCCGCCTCGACCGCCGCCACGGCCTCGCGCTCGAGCGCGGCGCGCTCCGCCGGCCGGGTGGCGTACACGTAGGCCGGTCGGCGCCTGAGGTCGCAGGCGATGCCCTCGTCGGCCAGGGACGCGACCTGCTCCTTGGCCGCCTCCATCGCGGCGCCGTAGGTCGCGGCACCGGTCCTGCCGTGCGTGCGCCGCAGCGCCGCGTAGGTGAGGTGGTGCTGGGAGGTCACCTTGGCGGTCGTGTGTCCCGACGTACCGCCGGCGAGCACGTGCTGCTCCAGGACGCAGACCGACAGGCCGGCGCGCGCGAGGAGGAGGGCCGTGGTCAGCCCCGTGATACCGCCGCCGACGACCGCGACGTCGAACGAACGATCCCCGGTCAGCGGGCCGTGCGTGCTGACCGGGGTGTCCTCGGACCACAAGGACGTGGCCCGTGCGCTGCTCAGGTCGACGGTCACGTCATGGGCCGGCGACGTCGTCGTGCGGTGGCTGGAACGGCTCTCAGCCCTGCGGCGAGGTGTTGTCGGTGCCGCCCAGCTTGGCGAGGAACTCGTGGCACCTGTGGGCGCGCTGGGAGTCCTGGTCCATCACCTCGCGGAAGAAGCTGGCGATGTCGTCCTGGCCCGCGTTCTCGGCGTCCCTGACGTACTGCCCGTAGTCGTGCCCCGCCTTCAGCGAGTGGTACTGCACCGAGATCAGGTCGAAGGTCACGTCGTCGAAGCCGGTCTCTCCGGTTGCCATATGAAGTCCCTCCTACGAAGTCCGACGGTCGGTCGATCGGCTGCGGCGTACCCGGTGAACCGCGATCCATGCCGACCCGGCGCATCTGCACGCCTCAACCCCCTCGAGTCGGCGCATCTGCATGTCTCCGTCGGATGGCCGTCCGCCAGGTGGCGACGGAGGTCCCGCGCGAGACGTGCGGACGCGCCGGGTCGGCATCAG
>JAWWPF010000158.1:0-8102 GCA_033850795.1 Nocardioidaceae bacterium
CGCCGCTGTCCGCCCTGGGAGCGTAGGGGTGCGTGTGATCGAGGTCGGCGTATCGGCTCGGGCAGGTCCCCCAGGGGAACACCTCGACGGGGAACCGCAGCCGCACCGTCTCCCGGATCACCGATGAGCCCTGGTAGCCGTCCACGGACCGGTTCGCGTTCAGGTCGATCACCGGCCGGATCGTCACGTGACAGTGCCTCAGCCAGTCGATGGCCTGCTCGACGGTGATCGCCCCGACGCCTTCCACCCGCACGGGTCCACGGTCCCGGCCGCGGAACGTGTCCTCGGACAGGTGCAGGTACAGCGTCGCCTGCGAACGCACCAGCCCCACGCCGGGCCGGACGCCCGGCTCTGGCGCCGGCTTGTCCGCGGCGTCGTCGGCCGGCTCATCGGTTGCGGGATCGGCATGGTGGCGCTCTGCCCAGGCCAGCAGCGCGAGGGCCTGAGCGGGACGCGCCAGGATCCCGATCGCCTCCGCACGCAGCACGTCCATCGCGCGGTCCGCGTCGACGATCTCCTCCGTGGCTCCGGCGGTCATCCGCGCCACCTCGCCGCGCAGCCGCAGGATCTGCGCGATCCGGTCACACATCGCCATGAAGAAGATCGCGTCCCCGGCTCGCGCACGGGCGAAGATCGTGGCGGTGCCGTACTCCGTGGAGCGCCCGGTGCGCACGAAACAGGCCATCTCCGCGGCAATCCGCCGCTGCTCGGCCGCCTCGGGATCGGCCGCGATCACCGCTGCCTCGACCAGGGAGAGCATCCGCGCCCAGGGCACCGTCCCGAGGTAAGGCCCTACCCGCTCGTCGACCTCGCGCGCCTGCTCCCGCGTCAGGCCGGTCCCGTTCGTCATGCGCACCACCTGACGTGCCGCGAAGAACCGAGCCTCCCCCGAGATCACCGCCGTCCACAGCCGCGGATGCCGATGCCGCAGGTCCAGGACGTCACGCATCAACCCCCGCGCCGCCGTCGTCGTGGTGCACAAGAGGACCCCGAGCTCGTCAGCCGCGAACTCGCGCACGAGCGGCGTACCGTCCGCGCCGACCGCGACCGTCCGCTCCGCACCCTGCACCGCCGGCCCCGGCTGGATCGGGCCGCCGTGCAGGTCGCACCACTGGGCGATCAGCTGCACCTGGTCCCGCTCGGTCTCGACCAGACGGGCACGGGACCCGGCGAGCGCGTCGGCGCACCCGACACCGTCGAGCTCTTCGACCCGGTCCTCGTCCATGAGCACCACGCTAGACCCGACCACCGACAGAACTGCCTCGGCCTACAACGCCTTGTCTACAAGGGCAAACGTGGCATCGGTCGGACTTCAGGCAGCGTTCGTCAGGACGCCACGCCGCACCGCCGCAGGGCGAGTACGACGAGCGCCCGGGTCACCTGCACCAGCTGGTCGAGGGACACCTTCTCCAGGGGCGAGTGCGCGTCGACGAACTCACCGGGTCCGTAGTGCAGCGTCGGTATGCCGCCGATGCCTGTGTAGAGCCGCAGGTCGCTCCCGTACACGCCGGACGCCAGCGGGGGAAGGCCGCCCCCGGTCGCGTGGACGGCGGCACCCATCTCCCGGACGAGCGGATGGTCGACGTCCGTGCGCCCGCTGGCGAACTGCCCTCCTGGCCACGTGACGACCGGGCGGTTGTCCCGCAGCCACGGGTCCTTCAGCGCCACCTCGGCGACGACGTCCTCGAAACGGGCACGCGCCAGCCCGGGGTCCTCGCCGATCTGGACGCCGTACCGTCCCTCGGCGACCAGCCGGTCCGGGACGCTGCTCGACCACTCACCCGCGCGCACGACCCCGAAGGAGAGCGCGTAGGGCAGCCTGCCCACGAAGGACGGGTCGGGGTCCCTGTTCCGCTCGGCCTCGAGCTCGAGCAGTGCTGCGTGCACGGGCAGGAACGCCTCGAAGGCGCTGATCCCCTCGTTCCGCATGGAACCGTGGGCCGAACGGCCGGCGACCTCGATACGGAACGTCAGGGCACCTGCCGTCGCGGTGATGATCTGACCGCCGGTCGGCTCGGTGATCACCGCAGCGTCGCCGAGGTGCCCGCGACGGAGGGTGGCGAAGGCGCCCAGACCTCCGTCCTCCTCGCCGATGACGCAGTGCACCGCGAGCGGCCGCTCGGGCCGGACCCCCGCGCTGCGCAGGGTCCTGACGACGGCGAGGTTCGCCGCGACGCCGGCCTTCATGTCGCACGCACCCCGTCCGTAGAGGGCACCGTCCCTGACCTCCGCGGAGAACGGCTCCGTCCCGAGCCAGGTCTCCGGGTCTCCGGGAGGTACGACGTCCAGATGACCCTGCAGCACCAAGGCGGCGGACCCGGCCTCGCCCACCGTCCCGACCACACCGACCGCCCGCGTGCGCGTCACCTCCACGCCGGGGAAGAAGGGGTCCGCCCCCAGCGCGGCCAGGTCGATCTCCCACCGGTCGACGTCGGCGTCGAGGTCGCGAAGCATCCCCGCGGCCGCCTCCTGCACCTCCACCTCGGCGTCCGTGCCGCCAAGGCTGGGGATCCGGACGAGCTGCGCGAGGCTCTCGACCAGCGCCGCCTCGTCGAGGTGACCCAGGACGGATCGCTCAGGCGCCGACAGTTGTTCCGAAGAGCTCACGGCACCCGAGTGTGCCGGACCGGCGCTCAGCCCGACACCAGCAGTGTGCGCACCACCCGCAGGCCCACCGACAGCCGCGCCAGGTCCGCGTGCTCGTCCGCGCAGATCTCGCCCAGCGTGCCCACCGCGCGGGACACCACGACCGTGTCCTGGTCCTCCCAGTCGGCGATCCGGACCGGGACCGGCTGGTCCGGGTCCGTGCCCGCCATGACCTGCGCGGTGAGCCGCGCATGCACCGCGTTCAGGTCGTCGCGCAGGGCGGCGCGCGCCATCGTCTGCCAACGGTCGTCGCGGGGCAGCGCCAGGATCCGCGAGATCAGCATCGACAGCCCCAGCCGCTCGCCCAGCGCGAAGTGCACGCGGGCCACCTGCAGCGGGTCCAGGCCGTCGCGCTTGGCCGTCTCGACCATGTTCAGCACGGTGTATGCCGGCGGTAGGACCGCGACCTTCAGGGCCAGCTCCTCGGGGACGCCCTTCGCGACGAGCGCGTCGCGCCGCGCCGCCATGGCGCTGGCCTCCCGGCCGGTCAACAGCTCGGGAAGCGCGCTGACCACCTGCTGAGCCACGACCCCGAAGGACTCGACCGTCGCCTCGCTGTCCAGCGGCGGACGCCGGTTGTTGATCAGCCACCGCGACGCGCGCTCGACGAGCGTCCGCATCTCCAGCCGCATCTGGGTCTGCACGTCCGCGTCGATCACGTTGTCGAAGGAGTTGATCTCGTCGATCAGGGACCTCGACCCGAAGATCTCCCTCGCCACGAAGTTGGCCCGGACCAGCTCCTGCGCCGACGCCGCCGTCTCCTCGGAGAGCCGGTGGAAGAACGTCATACCGGCGCCGTTCACGAGGTCGTTGACCACGCTGGTCACGATGATCTCTCGGCGCAGCGGGTGCGCGTCCATCCACTCCCTGTACGTCTGGCGCATCTTCTCCGGGAAGTAGGTGTAGAGATCCGTGCGCAGGAAGGGGTCGTCGGCCAGCTCCGTGCCGATCAGCTCGTCGGAGAGCACGATCTTCGTGTAGGCCATCAGCACCGCGAGCTCCGGGACGGTGAGCCCCTCGCCGTGGTCGCGACGTTCCGCCATCGCCTTGCGGCTGGGCAGCGCCTCCAGCTCCCGGTCCAGGAGCCCCTGCTTCTCCAGCCGCCGGATCCAGTCCTCGTGCACGTGCAGCAGCGGCGCCGACTCGCTGGCGGCGTTCGCGAGAGCGTGGTTCTGCTCGTAGTTGTCGACCAGCACGAGCTGGCCCACCTCGTCGGTCATGGAGGCGAGCAGGTCGTTGCGCTGCTTCTCCGTCAGGTCGCCGGCGGCCACCACCCGGTCCAGCAGGATCTTGATGTTCACCTCGTGGTCCGAGGTGTCGACGCCCGCGGAGTTGTCGATGAAGTCGGTGTTGATCCGTCCGCCCTTGCCTGCACAGCCGTTGCGGGCGTACTCGATGCGTCCCCGCTGGGTGAACCCGAGGTTGCCGCCCTCGCCGACGCAGCGGCAGCGCAGCAGGGCGCCGTTGACGCGGATGGCGTCGTTGGCCTTGTCCCCCACGTCGGACTGCGACTCGGTGGCGCTCTTGACGTAGGTCCCGATGCCGCCGTTCCAGAGCAGGTCCACCTCGGCGAGCAGGATCGCGCGCATCAGCTCGGCCGGGGTCAGCGTGCGGACCGAGTCCTCGAGCGAGAGCGCGGCCCGCACCTGCGGGCTGATCGGGATCGCCTTCTGGGAGCGGGAGAACACGCCTCCACCCTCGGAGATCACGCTCCGGTCGTAGTCCTGCCAGCTCGAGCGGGGCAGGTCGAAGAGCCGCTTGCGCTCGGCGTACGACGTGTCCGCCACCGGGTCGGGGTCCAAGAAGATGTCCCGGTGGTCGAAGGCCGCGACGAGTCGGATGTGCTCGGAGAGCAGCATGCCGTTGCCGAACACGTCACCGGACATGTCCCCCACGCCCACGCACGTGAAGTCCTCGCCCTGGCAGTCCACCCCCATCTCGCGGAAGTGCCTGCGCACCGACTCCCAGGCGCCGCGGGCGGTGATCCCCATGACCTTGTGGTCGTAGCCGACCGAACCGCCGGAGGCGAAGGCGTCGCCGAGCCAGAAGCCGTAGTCCTTGGCCACCCCGTTGGCGATGTCGGAGAAGGTCGCGGTCCCCTTGTCCGCGGCGACGACGAGGTAGGAGTCGTCGCCGTCGTGACGGACCACGCGGTCCGGAGGGATCGTCTCGTCGCCCTGCAGGTTGTCGGTGATGTCGAGCAGCCCGGAGACGAACGTCTTGTAGCAGGCGATCCCCTCGGCGAGCCAGGCCTCGCGGTCCGCGGGGTCGGGCAGCTGCTTGCAGAAGAAGCCGCCCTTGGCGCCGACGGGGACGATCACGGTGTTCTTCACCATCTGCGCCTTGACCAGCCCGAGGATCTCGGTGCGGAAGTCGTCGCGCCGGTCCGACCAGCGCAGACCTCCGCGAGCAACGGCGCCGAAGCGCAGGTGCACTCCTTCGACCCGCGGCGAGTACACGAAGATCTCGAACTTGGGACGCGGCTCCGGCAGGTCGGGGATCGCGGTCGGCTCGAGCTTGAGCGAGATGTACGACTTCGAGTTGCCTGCAGCGTCGACCTGGAAGTAGTTCGTGCGCAGGGTCGCCTTGACGGCCAGCAGGTAGGACCGCAGGATCCGGTCGTGGTCGAGGCTGGCCACGTCGTCGAGGGCGCGGCCGATCCGAGCCTCGATGTCGGCGGTCTTGGCGGTGCGGGACTCGTTGTCGGCGGCAAGGTTGCCGTTGCGGCCGGGGTCGAACCGCGCCTCGAACAGCGCCACGAGGGCCCGGGTGATGTCGACGTTCTGGGTGAGCGCGCCCTCGATGTAGTCCTGCGCGAAGGGCGTGCCGCCCTGCCGCATGTACTTCGCGTAGGCCCGCAGCAGCGTCGCCTGCCGCCAGGTCAGCCCGGCTGCCAGCACCAGCGCGTTGAACCCGTCGACCTCGTTGTCGCCCTCCCAGACCGCGTTCACCGCGCCCTGGAAGAGCTCGCGGCTGCCGGATGGCAGCTCGCGACCGTAGCGCAGCCCGAAGTCGTAGATGTGCGACTCCCGCTCGAGACCGACCAGCCCGTAGGGCCGTTCGTCGACGACCTCCACCCCCATCGACGACAGGATGGGCAGCACCTCGCTCAGCGACACTGGGGCTCCGACCCGGAAGATCTTCAGCCGCGCCTCCTCGGGGCGCGAGTCGATCAGCTGGTACAAGGACAGGTCGAGGCCCCCCTCGGCGGAGATCGCCTCGAGCCGGCCGAGGTCGACGGCGCCGGTCCTCGGCGGGTAGTCCTCCTTGTAGGCCTCGGGGAACGAGTCGGCGTACCTCCGGGCCAGAAGAGCGCCCTCCTCCTCGCCATACTCCGCGTGAGCAGCCGCCACGAAGTCGTCGCGCCAGGACCGGGCCGCCTCGGCGAGCCGGCGCTCGAGGTCGGCCTGGTTGATGTCGCCGATGACCTCACCGGGCTTCGGCCGGATCACGAAGTGCAGGCGAGCCAGCAGGGACTCGCTGACCCGCGCGGTGTACTCCAGCGACTCGCCCTTCAGCTGCCGCTTGAGGATCCCGGCGATGCGCTCGCGTACGGCGGTCGTGTACCTGTCGCGCGGCAGGTAGACCAGGCAGGACAGGTAGCGCCCGTAGGTGTCACGGCGCACGAACAGCCGCAGCTGGCGACGCTCGCGGGTGTGCAGGATCGCCTCGGCGATCGGCACCAGCTCGTCGATCGGCGTCTGGAACAGCTCGTCGCGCGGGTAGGTCTCGAGCACGTCCATCAGCGCCTTGCCGGTGTGGCTCTGCGGCGCGAACCCCGACCGGTCGATGACCTGCTGCGCCTTGAGCCGGATCACCGGGATCCGGGTCAGCGACTCGGTGTAGGCGGCCGAGGAGAACAACCCGAGGAAGCGACGCTCCCCGACCACCTCGCCGTTCTCGTCGAACGTCTTGATCCCGACGTAGTCGAGGTAGGTCGGTCGGTGCACGGTCGACTTCGAGTTCGCCTTCGCCAGCACCAGCAGGGTCTTCTCGCGCGCCTTGTCCCGCACCAGCGGGGGGAGCCTTCCGAAGGACGGGGACATGTCCTGGTCCGAGCGCAGGATCCCGTACCCGGTGCCGGCGACGGCCCGCAGGTAGACCTCACCCGGCTGATCGCCCTCCTCGAGCCGGTACTCCCGGTAGCCGAGGAACGTGAAGTGCGTGTCCGCCAGCCACTGCAGGAGCGCCTGCCCCTCGGCGATCTCCTCCGGGGGAAGCGGCGGCGGGACCTTGTCGAGCTCCTCGATGATCTCCAGGGCACGCGCGTGCATCTTCGGCCAGTCCTCGACGGCCTCCCGGACGTCGAGCAGCACCTTGCGCAGCGACCGCTCGACGTCCTCGCGCTGCGACTGGCTGGACTCGCGGCCGACCTCGATGTGCATCCAGGACTCGCGGAAGACGTCGTGCGCCGCGCCGACGCCATCGGCCCGGTCCACCGTGTCGTCGTCGGTGAACACCTCCAGCAGCCGGCCGGTGACGTCGCGCCGCACCAGCACCTGCGGGTGCACCACGAGGTGCACCTCGCGGTTCTGCTCGTTGAGCTCCATGGTCACCGAGTCGACCAGGAACGGCATGTCGTCGGTGACGACCTCGACGATGGTGTGGCCCGCGGCGGACCACCCGTGCTCGGCGTCCGTCGGGGTGAAGACCCGCACGTTGGCGGTGCCCTGGGGCCGGTATGACGCGAGCTTGTACTGGCTCATCGCGGCGCCGTAGAGGTCGACCTCGCTGCGCTCGCTGATGTCCTCGGCGGCCACGTGCCGGTAGAAGTACCGGACCAGGTCCGCGGCCTTGCCGGCCGGCGGGCCGCCGGTGCCCTTGCGGCCGGCCGCGAAGGACGCCACCCGCTCCAGCAGCTCGTCCCGTTGGCTGTTCGCGGTGTCGTCCAGCGTCGTGGCCACGCAGCATCAACCTCTGTCGTCCGGCGACGGCACGTCGTTGTGCCGTCGCACCCGACACTAGAACGTCGCCGCGGCGGCACCAACCTCCCACCCGTCCCGCGTGTCTGGCCGGCGAGACGCCTCAGAGCACCGAGCGCAGCTCCCACAGGAGCGGGTAGTAGCGCAGGTCGAGACGGCTGCGGAGGTAGTCCGCGCCGGAGGACCCACCGGTCCCGGTCTTGGTCCCGATCATCCGCTCGACCATCACCACGTGCCTGGCCCGCCAGGCCGCCGCCAGCTCGTCGTGCTGCAGGAGCGCCTCGGCGACCGCCCAGATGTCGGCGTACGACGAACGGTCGTGCGCCACCGTGCGCACCGACCCGGTGATCTCCTCGTCGCTGCCCACCGGGAGCCCGCGGCTGTCCAGGACGTGCACGAAGGCGTCCCACAGGGTCGGCTCGTCGAGGCGGCGCTGGAGGCGGTGCCGCTCCTGGTCGGACAGCCCCTTGAACCGCCGTACGAACGAGGGGTCCTGCGCCCCGGAGACGAACTCGAGCTCACGGAACTGCACGG
>JAWWPF010000161.1:0-7615 GCA_033850795.1 Nocardioidaceae bacterium
CTGGTGGCGAGTGAACTGGCCACCAACGCAGTGGTGCATGCGCAGACGGCGTTCACCGTGACCTTGGGGACCTTGGACGAGACTGTGCTGCTGACCGTGCGTGACCGGTCGGGCGCGCTTCCAGCTCGGCGTTGCGCCCAGGCGATGGATGCGTCCGGTAGGGGTTTGAAGATTGTGGACATCGTCAGTCTCGCGTGGGGCATCACGCAGGACCCCGAGGGGTCCAAGGCGGTGTGGGCGTCGTTCGCAATCAGGGGAGCGCGGGAATTCTAGGTGCGCGCCGCCGCGAAGTCGAAGCGCGACGCCCCCGCATTGAGCGGCTCGCCTCTCACGTCGCTCACGCGTCGAGTTGGGTGGCGAGGGTCCTGCGCAGGCAGCACTTCGGCTGGAGCGCGTGAAGGAGGATGTCGGCTTGCAACCCCCTTCGAGTCCGGTGATCAGGACGTCCATACCGAAGTCGAAGCCGCGCTGCAGTTCGGCAGGTCGAGGTCGAAGGGCATTCCCGGGCTCCAGGTCGGGAGCACGTCGAGCCCGAGCCCGAGTGCGACAGCGACGAACCTGGACGCCACGTGGGTGGCGCGGACGATCATCGACAGCTCCGAGCCGGGTGTTGATGTTGTTCAGCAACAGCCAGTTGCCAGTCTTCGTCGCGAAGATCGCGTCGTGTTGGTTCGGCGGTGTGGCCATCGTGCCTTCACGGAGCATCGTGGCGACGAAGGCCGGAAGGATCACGGTGCGGTCGCCGGCGCCGTTGCCCTTCGTGTAGGGCTGGCGGCAAAGCCCACCCAGCTCCCCGTCGCAAACGGCGTAGCTGAGGTCGATGTCGCCTCGACGAAGTGCAAGGAGCACGAGATCGCGGTAGATGCGGTGGGAGGCGCACCGGGACGCTTGCTGTTCATCCATTCCTCGATCGCGGCAAGCACCGTCTTCAGGTCGTCCGTGGTGACCTCGCGATCCTCGGATCGCTTCTGCAGCCCCTTCCGCTGGCAGCTCTGCAGGCTGTCGACGGGGTCGCGCGCGAGTGCTCCTTGGACGACGAGCCCCTTGACGAAGGCATGAAGGATGTTGCGAACGTCTGCAAATCGCGTCGGTGGGACGTCGTTGCGGAAGTAGCTGTCGAGTCGCCCCGCGGTGAGATGGCGGACCTGGAGCTCTCCGAGCGTCGGTGTGATCCAGTTCTCGGCGACCGACCGGTAGATCTTCACGCTACGAGGGTTGGCGCGGCCGATGCCGTGGCGCGCGTCCTGCATCCGGTTCGACAGGTACGTCTCCACAGCCTCGTTCACCAGGCAGGTTGGACTCAGCAGGCTGTTGTCGGTCGCGAGGTCGAGGCGTTCTTCGATCTCCTCTCCGAGCGCCCGCCGGGCGGCCGCCTCGGTCCGGCCGGACTTCGGCAGCGTCCCTTCGCGCCCGAGCCGACGCAGTACGAGGCGTCGGCCCGCCAGAGCCCGGGCCGGACCTGCATGGTCCGGATCTTGCCGACCTCACCGGGTCGGAGGGCGTTGCGTGCCATGCGCTCGGGCTTTCTCCTTGAGCCTCGACTCGGCGGTGCGCCGGAGGGTCGCCGCTCTCGGCTGAGGGCAGGGACGTCTGGCGGCGACGCCTTGCCGCGCTGAGATGCCTCGATGCCTTCCGGCACGTCACCGTCCGGGGTCCCGGTGTGCGCGTCGATCCACCCCAGCAGGTCATCGAGCCGGTAACGGACCGGGATGCCCTGAGGTGCGCCTCGGTTCCCAGGCCGGGCCCCGAGCGACCAGTCCTGCCCGTGCTCCAGCGGTACCAGCGAGTAACCCCGTCCGTCCTGTCGCCGCAGGTCAGACGGGGTGCTGTGGCTCCCCCGGTTGGACTCGAACCAACAACCCTCCGGTTAACAGCCGAATGCTCTGCCAATTGAGCTACAGGGGATCGTGCACCGAAAGGTTAGCAAGAGGTCGACGCCGCCGCTAAATCGGACGCAGCTCGTCCTGCGCGAGTCGCAGGGCCCGGTCCGCCGCCTCACGCACGGCGGGGTCGTCCGGGTCCACCCCCGGGTCCAGCTCGAAGGCCCAGGTCACCTCCCCACCGCCGTACGGCGGCCGGCGGGCGATCACGGTCAGGCCGCGACGGTCGCCGAGCCGGACCCGTCGCTGCAGCAGGACGCTGGCCGTCACTCTCTCCCGGACCAGCTGGAGCAGCTGCGAGGTCTCCGGGATGGCGAACACGTGCACGGGCCGCACACACCCGAAGTCCGCCACCTCGGTGAGCCGCAGCCGGTCCTGGTCCCGGTCCCAGTCGGCGCTCTCCACGTGCTCCCAGGCGATCCGGAGAACGTCGGCGGCGCCGCCCGGCGGCTCGACGACCACGAAGGTGTCCCGGGTGCCGAGCAGCCAGCGGCCGTCGTCCGTGGCCGCTGCGGCGAGGACCTTCTCCCCGCGCGCCAGGCCGGCTCGCTCGAGGACCTCCGGCGGCACTCGAGGGCCGCCGAACAGCCGCCTCACGCGTCGCCGCCGATGGCCTTCTCGCGCAGGGTGCGACGGTGCTGCTCGAGCGCGACCAGCTCGCCGAACATCCGGTTGTACTCGGTGGCGTGGTCCACGGGGTTCGTGCGCTGCAGCTTGGACTTCAGGTCGGCGATCCGTCGCATGGCGGTGACCTCCTGCAGTCGGTACACGTGCGCCGCGACGTACGCCGTCGTCGGCTCCCCGGTGGAGAGCAGGGGCTCCACCGCGAGCGCTGACAGGGCGGAGACCACCACCGGCTCCGAGATGCTGTCGCGCAGCTTCGCGACCCAGACCTCGCCGCCGGGGGCGCCGGCCGGCCCGCCGCACGCGGCGACGGCTTCCCACACCGCGCGGTACGTCGGGTGCAGGAAGTCCTCGGCGCCCACCTCGTCGGCCGTCCGTCCGACGGACTCCGGATGCTGAACCAGCAGCTTGAGGGTCTCCCGCTCGAGGGAGAACCGAGGGTCGCGCAGATCCGGAAGCGGCGGTGCCGCCGGACGAGGCGCCCCGGTGGCGGCCGAGGCGTTCGGAGGCGCCGACCGCTCCTCCGAGCGGCGCCCGACCCGGCGGATCTCGGCACGCGCGTCCTCGACGTCCACGCCGACCATCCCGGCGAGCTCGCGCGCGAAGCCCTCCACCTTCGAGCGGTCCCGGATCGCGGAGACCAGCTTGGCCGCCTCGCGAACGGCGTCCACCCGCCCGTCGGCCCGGTCGAGGTCGTAGCGCTGCACGACGTTGGCCAGCACGAAGCGGTAGAGCGGGATCCGCCGGGCGACGAGCTCCCGGACCGCCGCGTCCCCCTGCTGCAGGCGGAGGTCACAGGGGTCGAGCCCGGCGGGCTCCACGGCGACATAGGTCTGCCCGGCGAACCTCTGGTCCCCCTCGAAGGCGCGCAGCGCGGCCTTCTGCCCGGCCGCGTCCCCGTCGAAGGTGAAGATCACCTCGCCGCGGAACTCGTCGTGGTCCTGCAGCAGCCGGCGCAGCACCCGGCCGTGGTCCTCGCCGAAGGCGGTGCCGCAGGTCGCCACCGCAGTCGGTACGCCGGCGAGGTGGCACGCCATCACGTCGGTGTAGCCCTCCACCACGACGGCCTGGGAGGCCCGTGCGATGTCGCGGCGCGCCAGGTCGATGCCGTACAGAACCTGGCTCTTCTTGTAGATCGGGGTCTCGGGCGTGTTGAGGTACTTGGCCTCGATCCGGTCGTCCTCGAAGATCCGGCGGGCGCCGAAGCCGATCACGTCGCCGTTGGTCTCCCGGATCGGCCACAGCAGCCGGCCCCGGAACCGGTCGTAGTGCCCACGGTTGCCCTGGGCCACCAGACCGCCGGTGACCAGCTCGGCGTCCTGGAACCCCTTCTGGCGCAGGTGCCGGTAGAGATCGTCACCGCCCCGAGGGGCGAACCCGACACCGAACACCTCGGCCGCCTCCTTGTCGAAGCCGCGCTCGTCGAGGAACCGGCGTGCCGGCATCGCGTCCTCAGTGGCGAGCTGCTCGGCGTAGTACGCCTGGGCGACCTTGTGGGCCTCGAGCATCCGGGGCCGGAGGTTCTGCTCCCGGCGGGCCGGCCGCTCGTCGCCCTCCTGGTACCGGAGCTGGACGCCGTACTTGTCGGCCAGTCGCTCGACTGCCTCCGCGAAGCTGACGCCGTCGATCTTCATCAGGAACGAGATCACGTCGCCGCCCTCGTCGCACCCGAAGCAGTGGAAGAAGCCGCGGCTCGGGTTCACGTTGAAGGAGGGGGACTTCTCGTCGTGGAAGGGGCACAGGCCCTTCTGCGACCCACCGCCGGCGTGCTTGAGGGTGACGTAGGAGGAGACCACCTCGTCGATGCGGGCACGTTCGCGGACGAGTGCGATGTCCTCGTCCCGGATCAGCCCTGCCACGCGGGCGAGTCTACGTGCCGGCCGGGCCGGGTCAGCGCAGGCGCGTGTGCCAGGCGACCGCGGACGAGTCGGTCAGGGACGCCACCTGGTCCACGACGACGCGCAGCCGCTGCGCGTCGGTCTCAGCCTCCTCGAAGTCCGCACGAAAGGCCGGCATCAGCGCCGCCGGGCCGTGCTCCAGCAGCAGCGAGACCAGCTCGGCGACCACCTCCCGCTGGCGGACCAGGACCGGCACCCGGTCCTCGGCCCGCATCACGAAGTGGGCGGCGACCCCCTTGAGCGCCGCCACGGCGAGCTCGGTGCGGCGGGGGACGACGAGGTCCGCGGCGTACCGGACCAGCGGCAGGTCGCCGTACACCTCGCGGGTGGCGTCCCGGACCTCCGCGCAGAACAGCCCGATCAGGTCGCTGGTCAGGTCCTTCAGCGCCGCCATCGACCGGCGGCTGCCGTCGTACGACGACCCGGGCCAGGAGCCCACGCACTGCAGGCCACGCAGCGCCTCGTCCAGCTCGTCGTCGGCCACCGCGGGCAGGTACCAGTCGCGGACGGTCTGCCAGACCTCGGCGCGCGCAGGCGCCCCGGCCAGCCAGGACAGGTCCACCTTGCCGGCCACCACGCCGTCCTCGAGGTCGTGCACCGAGTAGGCCACGTCGTCGGCCAGGTCCATCACCTGGGCCTCGACGCAGCGACGGGCGTCGGTGGCACCCGCCCGCATCCAGTCGAAGAGCTCGCGGTCGTCGTCGTACACCCCGAACTTGCGGCCTCCACCTCCGGAGTCCCCGCCCACGGTGGCCGAGAGCCGGGCGGCCGAGCGTGGCCAGGGGTACTTGGTGCTCGCGTCCAGGGCGGCACGGGTCAGGTTGAGCCCGACCGAGCGGCCCCCGCCGTCCACCGTCTTGGCCTCGAGCCGGGTGAGGAGCCGGAACGTCTGCGCGTTGCCCTCGAAGCCACCGCACGCACCGCTCACCTCCTCCAGGGCCCGCTCGCCGTTGTGGCCGAACGGCGGGTGCCCGAGGTCGTGCGCCAGCGCCGCGGTCTCGACCAGGTCGGGGTCGCAGCCCAGCGTCCGCGCGAGGTCGCGGGCCACCTGTGCCACCTCGAGGGTGTGGGTCAGCCGGTTGCGGACGAAGTCGTCGGTCTGCGGGCCCACGACCTGGGTCTTGGCGGCGAGCCGGCGCAGGGCGGCACTGTGCACGACTCGGGCGCGGTCGCGCTCGAACGGCGTGCGGCCGGCGAGCTTGGGCGGCTCGTCGGCCCACCGGGCACGCGCGGCCTCGTCGTAGTGCACCATCGACCCCATCGGGGCGACCCTACTGCCGGGCGCCGACGGAATATGCTCGCCAGATGACGGTGATCGGACGCGACACGACCGAACGGCTGCGGGACTGCGCCGCCGTCCACGGGTTCGTGGAGAAGGTCTGCTTCAAGACGGGCCCGCCAGGACTCGTCGGCGCGGAGCTGGAGTGGCTGCTGTCCTTCGCGGACGCACCCTCCGACCCGGTGCCGATCCCCCTCCTGCGTGACCTGCTGGCCGCCGCCGGACCGCCGCCGCGCGGATCCTTGATCACCTTCGAGCCCGGTGGCCAGCTCGAGCTCAGCTCGCCCCCGTTCCCGGGAGCCACCGCCTGCTGGCGGGGCCTGGACGAGGACGCCGAGCACGTCCGGCGGGCCCTCGCCCGGGCCGGCATCGTCCCTCTCCCGACCGCCCTGGACCCGTTCCGGGCGCCCCACCGGCAGCTCCGCAGCCCGCGCTACGACGCGATGGAGGCCTATTTCGCGTCGGTCGGCGACGGCCTGGGGCCCGTCATGATGACCAGCACGGCGTCGGTCCAGGTCAACCTCGACATCGGTGCCGACCCCGCGGACGCCCGCCGCCGCTGGTCCCTCCTGCACCTGCTGGGCCCGGTCCTGGTCGCGACCTTCGCCAACTCGCCCGTGCACTCGGGCGCGGAGACCGGCTGGAGGTCCGGTCGCCAGCGGGTCTGGCAGCGCCTGGACCCGCCCCGCACGTCGATCCCCTCCGGCCCCGACCCGGTCACCGCCTGGGCGGAGTACGCGCTGCAGGCCCCGCTGATGCTTCGGACCCGCGAGGGCGCGGACTGGACTGTGGCAGGGGGGACCACCTTCGCGGACTGGTTGCTCGCCGAGGACGCCCCCACGGCGGCGGACCTGGCCGTGCACCTCACCACGCTCTTCCCGCCGGTCCGCCCGCGCGGGTGGTTCGAGGTGCGGTACGTCGACGCGCAGCCGTGGCAGTGGTGGCCGGTGCCGATGGCCGTGCTGTCCGCACTCCTCGACGACCCGGCGGCCGGGGCCGTCGCCGCCGCCGCGTGCCGCGGGCTGCAGGACTGGACCGCAGCCGCCCGCGACGGGCTGTCGGTGCCCGGCATGCAGGCGGCCGCGCTCGTCTGCGTCGAGGCTGCGCTGTCCGCGCTGCAGCGCGCCCGCGAGGACCCCGGGCTCGTAGCACTGGTGGCGGCCTTCCGGGACCGCTACGTCGACCTCGGCCGCTCCCCCGCCGACGACCCACTGGAGGTTGCGTGAGCACGCTCCCCGACACGACGTACGACGAAGCGACCCTCAAGCAGATGGTCTGCGAGCAGCTCGAACGCGGCCGCCTGCGCAGCCTCGGGCTGACCACCGAGGTGCTCGACGAGCCCGACCTGCTCGCGCAGCACTCGACGCTGATGTCCCCGCTGGTGTGGGACCTCGCGCACGTCGGCAACTACGAGGAGCTGTGGCTGCTCCGGGAGACGGCCGGCCTGGAGGCGATGCGCCCGGAGATCGACGACCTCTACGACGCGTTCGAGCACCCGCGCGCCACCCGGCCCAGCCTGCCGCTGCTCCGGCCGGCCGAGGCCGGCGCCTACATCGACCTGGTCCGGCGCAAGGTCCTCGACACGCTCGACACGGTCCGGCTCGACCCCCGCCGCGAGCTGGTGCGCGACGGGTTCGTCTTCAAGATGGTGCTGCAGCACGAGCACCAGCACGACGAGACGATGCTGGCCACCCACCAGCTCCGCCGGGGCGTGCCAATGCTGCCGGGTAGCGAGCCGCTGCGGGCCCCCGCCGCGCTGGTGCGGTCCAGCGATGTGCTGGTCCCCGCCGGCACCTTCGCGATGGGAACCTCCGAGGACTCCTGGTCGCTGGACAACGAGCGGCCGGCCCATCCGGTCCACGTCCCGGCGTTCCGCATCGACACGGTTCCGGTCAGCAACGCTGCCTACCGCGCCTTCGTGGAGGCCGGTGGGT
>JAWWPF010000231.1:0-6025 GCA_033850795.1 Nocardioidaceae bacterium
GTGCTGCACCGGGCCGGACTGCTCACCGACGAGGACCTGGCCGGGATGCTGGAGGGGATCGCCGAGCTCGACCGGCGCGTGGCCACCGGTGAGTTCGTCGCGGCGCCGTCCGACGAGGACGTCCACGGCGCGCTGGAGCGCGGTCTGGTCGAGCTCCTCGGGCCCGAGCTCGGTGGGCGGCTGCGCGCCGGCCGGTCCCGCAACGACCAGGTCGCCACGCTGTTCCGGCTGTACCTCCGCGAGCACGCCCGCACCGTCGCCGCGCTGGTGCTCGACCTCGTCGACGCGTTGGCCGGGCAGGCCGAGCGCCACCTCGACCCGCCGGCGGTCATGCCGGGACGCACCCACCTCCAGCACGCCCAGCCGGTGCTGCTGTCGCATCACCTGCTCGCCCATGCGTGGCCCCTGCTCCGCGACGTCGGCCGGCTCCGCGACTGGGACGCACGGGTTGCGGTCGACTCGCCGTACGGCTCCGGGGCCCTCGCCGGCTCGAGCCTCGGGCTCGACCCCGAGGCGGTCGCCGAGGACCTCGGGTTCGAGGCCTCCAGCGCGAACTCGATCGACGGCACCGCCGCCCGGGACTTCGTCGCGGAGCTCGCCTTCGTGCTGGCGATGATCGGCGTCGACGTCTCGCGCCAGGCGGAGGAGGTGATCCTCTGGGCCACCAAGGAGTTCGGTTTCGCCCGGCTCGACGACGCGTACTCGACCGGGTCGAGCATCATGCCGCAGAAGAAGAACCCCGACATCGCCGAGCTCGCGCGCGGCAAGGCCGGTCGGCTGATCGGCAACCTCAGCGGGCTGCTGGCGACCCTCAAGGGGCTGCCCCTGGCCTACAACCGTGACCTGCAGGAGGACAAGGAGCCGGTCTTCGACTCCGTCGACGCCCTCGAGGTGGTGCTTCCCGCCTTCACCGGCCTGGTCTCGACGCTGCGCTTCGACACCGACCGGATGGCCGAGCTGGCGCCGCAGGGCTTCTCGCTGGCCACGGACGTCGCGGAGTGGCTGGTGCGTCAAGGGGTGCCGTTCCGGGTGGGCCACGAGGTCGCCGGCGCGTGCGTACGACGGTGTGAGGAGCTCGGCGTCGAGCTCGACGAGCTCACCGACGAGCAGCTCGCGGAGGTCTCCGAGCACCTGACTCCCGCCGTTCGCGAGGTCCTCACGGTGGAGGGGTCCATCGCGTCACGCAACGCCCGGGGCGGCACCGCCTCGGCACGGGTCGTCGAGCAGCTCGCCGAGCTCGAGAAGGCGGTCGCGGACCATCGTGGCTGGCTTGGCTGAGGCGCTGGCCGGCAAGGTCCTCGACGTCGCTCCCCGGCTGCTGGGGTCGGTCCTGCGGCACGGCGAGGTCGCCGTCCGGATCAGCGAGGTCGAGGCGTACGACGGCGCGAACGACCCGGGCTCGCACTCCTACACCGGGCCGACGAAGCGGAACTCGGTGATGTTCGGCCCGCCGGGGCGCCTCTACGTGTACTTCACCTACGGGATGCACTACTGCTGCAACGTCGTGGTGGGCCCCGAGGGGGACCCCTCGGCGGTGCTGCTCCGCGCCGGCGAGGTCGTCGCCGGCACGGACGTGGCCCGCAGCCGCCGTTCCGGGCGGGACCGTGATCTGGCCCGGGGACCGGCCAGGCTCTGCCAGGCCCTCGGGATCGACCTGACCCTCAACGGCGCCGACCTGTCGTGCGGCCCGGTGACCCTCGAGCTGGGCGACGGGCCCATCGGCCCGGTGCGCACGGGTCCGCGGGTGGGGCTGCGCAAGGCGGCCGACCGGCCGTGGCGGTTCTGGCTCGACGGCGACCCCACCGTGTCGACGTACCGCCCGGCCGTCGTACGCCGGAGGACCTGAGCGAGAGGATGGCGACATGTTGATCCACCCGTGGGACCGGGCGACGCGTGAGCAGTGGCAGGACGTGCTCGGGCGGGTCGACTTCGGGCAGCTCGTCAGCGCCGGTCGGGTCGACGGCTACCCGGTCGTGGTCCCGACGCACTTCCTCTACGACGGGGACGCGACGATCCTGCTGCACCTGGCCCGGCCCAACCCGTTCTGGCGGGCGCTCGAGGCGGACCCGCACGTCGTGCTGGCGCTCGCCGCCGACTACGTCTACGTCGAGGCCGCCTGGAACGCCGACCCGGGGACGGACCCGGACCTCGGCGTCCCGACGAGCTACTACACCGGGGTGCAGCTTCTCTGCCGGGCCGAGGTCGTCGACGACCCGGACGAGAAGGCCGCGATCCTGGCCGCCCAGCTCGAGCACTTCGAGCCCGCCGGGTCGACCCGTCTGGCACCGAGCACCGGCCTGGAGGCGGACCGGCGTCGGCTCCCAGGCATCCGAGGCCTCCGGCTCCACGTCGAGGCGGTGCGCGCCAAGATGAAGTACGGCGGCAACAAGACCCCCGAGCACCGGGAGCTCATCGGCGAGCGGCTCGCGCAGCGCGACGGCCCGATGGACCGCCAGGCCCGGGGTCACCTTCTGGGCCGCGGAAGCGCGTCGACCGTCCAGGACGACCCGGTCCAGGGCGACCCGGTCTAGGGTCGCCGGGTGACGCTCCGTGACGGCACCACCACCCGCGCCCTGCACCGCATCGCCCTCGACCGGCAGCGCAAGGACCGGGTCCCCGGTGTCTTCGCCGGGGTGGTCCGCGGCGGCGGGCTGCTCTGGCACACCGGGATCGGCGCAGTCAGCCTCGAGGGCACGGACACCCCGCCGGTGCCGCCCGGGCCGGACGACCAGTTCCTGATCGCCTCGAACACCAAGACGTTCACCGCGGTGATGGTGATGCAGCTGCGCGACGAAGGCCGGCTCAGCCTCGACGACACCCTCGACGCGCTGGTGCCCGAGGTGACCCGGCCCGGGCTCACGATCCGCCAGTGCCTGGCGCACGTCAGCGGGATGCAGCGGGAGCCGCTGGGCGACGTGTGGGAGGCCCTGGAGTTCCCGGACCGCGACCGCCTGGTCTCGGACTTCAACGACGCCGAGCGGATCCATCGCCCGCACCGGCTGTGGCACTACTCCAACCTCGTCTACTCGCTGCTCGGCGAGGTCGTCGCCCGGCTGGACGGCCGGGACTGGTACGACGCGCTGAGGGCCCGGATCCTCGAGCCGCTCGAGCTGCGCCGTACCACCGTCGGATTCTCGGGCCCGCATGCGGACGGCTACTACGTCCCGCCGTACTCCGACGTACCCGTCTACGAGCGTCCTCACGACCTGCGCGCGATGGACCCTTGCGGAGGCCTCGCCAGCACCGGCGCGGACCTGGCCCGCTGGTCCGCCTTCGTCGCCGCGCCCGACCCGGAGGTCCTCTCGCCGGACACGCTCGAGGAGATGTGCCAGCCTCAGGCGCTCATCGACCGTGAGCGCTGGACCGCGGCGATGGGACTCGGCTTCTTCCTTCTCAGGTCCGGGAACAGGACGTACGTCGGACACACCGGCGGCATGCCGGGGCACGTCACGGCGGTCTTCACCGACCGGGAGAGCGGCACCGGCGGCATCGCCCTGACCAGCTCGGGGACCACGACCGCCATCGACGGGCTCGCGATCAAGCTCGCGGACCACGTCACCGAGCACGAGCCGGTCGAGCCCGAGCCGTGGCGCCCGGGGACCAGCGTGCCGACGGAGCTGGCCGACCTGATCGGTGCCTGGTGGACCGAGGGCATGCCGATCACCTTCTCCGTGCGCCAGGGTCACCTCGAGGCGCGCTCACCCACCATGCCGGAACACAAGCCGTCCTCGGTGTTCGAGCAGCTCGAGGCGGACCTCTACCGGACGGTGTCCGGCCGCGAGGAGGGCGAGCTGCTGCGAGTCACCCGCGACGCGGACGGGCGCGCCACGAAGCTGAACTGGGCGACCTACCTCGTGACCCGTCAGCCCTACGCGTTCGGCGAGTGGCAGGCTTGACCGGCCGGACCCCCGACCTGAGAGGCACCCCGTGAGCTCCGACACGCACGTACTCGACGACCTCGCGTGGCGCGGCCTGATCGCCCACTCGACGGACCTCGACGCCCTGCGCGCCGAGATGGACGAGCACCCGGTCAGGTTCTACGTCGGCTTCGACCCGACCGCTCCGAGCCTGCACATGGGCCACCTGGTGCAGGTGCTGACCGCCCGCCGGCTGCAGCAGGCGGGGCACGTGCCGTACGCCCTGGTCGGCGGAGCCACCGGCATGATCGGCGACCCCCGCGACTCGGGGGAGCGGGTGCTCAACTCCCTCGACGTGGTGAAGTCGTGGGTCGAGCGGGTGCGCGCCCAGATCGAGCCGTTCCTGTCCTTCGACGGCGCCAACGCGGCCACCATGGTGAACAACTACGACTGGACCGCGAGCCTGTCGACGATCGACTTCCTGCGCGACATCGGCAAGCACTTCCCGGTGAACCGGATGCTGGCCCGCGAGACCGTGCGCAAGCGACTCGAGGACGGCATCTCCTACACCGAGTTCAGCTACGTCCTGCTGCAGTCGATGGACTACCTCAACCTGCACCGTGACCACGGGGTGACGCTGCAGTTCGGGGGCAGCGACCAGTGGGGGAACATCACCGCCGGCGTGGACCTGATCCGGCGGACCGAGGGCCACCACGTGCACGCCCTCGCCACTCCGCTGCTCACCCGCTCCGACGGGACGAAGTACGGCAAGACCGAAGGCGGTGCCCTGTGGCTCGACCCGCAGATGCTCTCGCCGTACGCCTTCTACCAGTTCTGGCTCAACGTCGAGGACGAGAAGGTCGGGGAGATGCTGCGGATCTTCACGTTCCTCGACCACGGCGAGATCGAGGACCTCGAGGCGCAGACGGGCGAGAAGCCGTTCCTGCGGGCCGGGCAGCGAGCCCTCGCAGAGCAGGTGACGACGCTGGTGCACGGCGCGGAGGAGACCCGGCGGATCAAGGACGCCTCCGCCGCGCTGTTCGGAGGCGGGGCCCTGCAGGACCTCGATCCGGGCACGCTGGCGGCGGCGCTCCGGGAGGCCGGCTCGGTCGAGGTCGAGCGCGCCGACCCGATGCCGGACATCGTGGACCTGCTCGTCGCGGCCGGCCTCGCCAAGAGCAAGGGCGAGGCCCGCCGGACGGTGGCCGAGGGCGGGGCGTACCTCAACAACGAGCGCGTCCCCGATCCCGAGCTCACCCCGACCGCGCAGGATCTCCTCGGCGGGTCCTGGTTGGTCCTGCGCCGTGGGAAGAAGAACCTCGCCGGCGTCGAGGTCGTCGCCTGACCGGCCCGGAAGCGGGAGCACCTTGGCCTGATTTGAATGTCGTCGCCCGATCTCCTAGTGTTTCCTTCGTCGCCAGGAGCGGCGGGACACCGGGTCGAGAGGCCGGGTGGCCGGCCCGAGGCGGACATCCTGCGCGAGAGGTCGTCTGGAGACAGGCGGCTCGATCCGGAGGGTGTGAGCGGGGCCACCGCGAACCGGTTTGACTCGGGGTGGCACGGCTCGTAAAGTTGCAGATGTCGCCAGGGAGCGGCGGGACACAAGGCCGAGAGGTCGGGTGGCCGGCCCCGAGGGACACACCCCACAACGCAATCACCTCAGCCGAGGTGCTTCGAGTGCGCGCTACGGCGGCCTCGATCCAGTTCGGCGGGATGGCTGCGCCAGGGGGCCGGACGAGCGGGAACCGATTTGACGGGGCCTGCAACACCCGGTAAGTTTTACCAGGTTGCCCCCCAGCGAGGCCGAGAGGCTGGGCTGAGGTGCGCGCTTGATCCTTGAGAACTCAACAGTGTGCCAAAAGTCGACGAATTAATTTGTAACGCCAGTCGGCAGGTTGCGAGAAGCGATTCGTCGCTCCTCGGTATCTGTCGATGATTCCTTTAGGTGAGACAACGCGAGCTCGATCATCGAGCGAGCAACTCTTGCCGGGATACTCCAAGAAGTCGATGAACGCGATGCGCAAGCATCGTGCAAGTCAAAAGAATTCAACGGAGAGTTTGATCCTGGCTCAGGACGAACGCTGGCGGCGTGCTTAACACATGCAAGTCGAGCGGTAAGGCTCCTTCGGGAGTACACGAGCGGCGAACGGGTGAGTAACACGTGAGCA
>JAWWPF010000239.1:0-14364 GCA_033850795.1 Nocardioidaceae bacterium
ACCCTCCGCGAACTCCGTCCAGTAGTGGACGTCATCGGTCCCGAACGTGGATCCCGCGACACAGAGGCGGACCAGCACCGAGACAACGGCCGCGATCGCTACGACGGCGGCACCGCGACGGTGCAGGGACCCCGAGAGCTCTCCTGGCACGCAAAAAGCGTGGCACAGCGAATGGCGGTGGTGGGCAGAACGGGATCATTCGCCCCCCGACACACCGCCCGATCGTGCAGAGTGCCATGAACCTGACCGGTCAGCCGCCAATATGGGCGTATGGCGACAGAGTCACACGAATACGCCAACCGCTTGACGACGCTCGAGAGCGCCTGGTGGAAGCGCCTGCTGCACGTCCAGGCGCCGTACCGATGGAACCTTCGGCGCCAGGGCCTCGGGGTGACGCTCGACGTCGGGTGCGGAGTCGGACGCAATCTCGCGAGTCTCGACCCCGGCTCCGTCGGCGTGGACCACAACGCGGAGTCTGTGCGCATAGCGCGCAGCCGCGGCCATCTGGCCTTCACGGTGGATCAGTTCTTGGCAAGTGAGCACGCGCGCCCGGACTTCTACGACGCCATCCTGCTCGCCCACGTGGTGGAGCACATGCCTGCCGACGCCGCGACCGAGCTCTTGAACCTGTACCTGCCATTCTTGAGGCCGGGCGGCAAGGTCCTTCTCATCTGTCCGCAGGAGAGCGGTTTCGCCTCGGACGATACGCACGTGACCTTCACGACCGGGGTCGACCTGATGCGACTCGCCTCCGATGTGGGCCTCGCGCCGGACCAGTGGCGGAGCTTCCCGCTCCCCAGATGGGCCGGAAGGGCGTTCCGCTACAACGAGTTCAACGTGCTGGCGACGAAGCCTGGCTGACCTCGACCCAGCGGTCGAGCGTCGACTGCGCGTCGCCGGAGTCGATGGCCGCCCGCGCCCGGTCGATGCCGTCGGCGAGCCGCTCGACCGGATCCCCGGGCCGATCGGCGTGCACGGCCAGCGCCGCGCCGGCGTTCAGGAGTACGGCGTCGCGCACCGGGCCGGACTCGCCCGCCACCAGCCGGCGCACCACGTCGGCGTTGTGTGCCGCGTCGCCTCCTCGCAGGCCCTCGGCCGTCCCGCCGCCCAGCCCCAGCCGGTCCGGGTCGAGCACGAAGCGCTCCACCTCGCCGTCCGCGACGGCCCAGACCTGGGAGGTCGTGGTCGTCGTCAGCTCGTCGAGCCCGTCGTCCCCGCGGAACACCCACGCGTCGACCCCGCGCCTGGCGAACACGCCGGCCATCAGGGGCGCCATGTGGAGGTCCGCGCACCCGATCGCCTGCGCCTGCGGCTTCGCCGGATGGGCGAGCGGACCCAGGAAGTTGAAGGTCGTGCCGACCCCCAGCTCGCGCCGCGGGACGGCTGCGTGCCGCAGAGCGGGGTGGAACGCCGCCGCGAAGCAGAAGGTGATCCCGACGTCCTCGCCGATCCTGGCCACGACGGGGGCCGGGAGGTCCAGCCGGATCCCCAACGCCTCGAGCACGTCGGCGGACCCGGCCTTCGAGGAGGCCGAGCGGTTCCCGTGCTTGACCACCGGGGCGCCGGCGCCCGCGGCCACGATCGCCGCCATCGTCGAGATGTTCACCGACATGGACCGGTCGCCGCCGGTGCCGACGACGTCGAGCACCCGTCCCCTCACCCTCAGGGGGGTGGCGTGCGCGTACATCCCCTCGACGAGCCCCTCGAGCTCGTCGATCGTCTCGCCCTTGGCGCGCAGCGCCACCGCGAAACCCGCAACCTGGGAGGGGGTGGCCTCACCCGCGAGGATCTCCCCCATCGCCCACGCCGTCTGCCCCCTGCTCAGGTCGGCGCGGCCGATGAGGGCGCTGAGCACCTCCGCCCAGGAGTGCGCGGTCGTCATGGGCGGCTCAGTGGCCGGTGGACGTCTCAGCCGACGTCTGGGAGGGCGCGGACCTTTCCCGGAGCAGCCGCACCACTGCCTCGGCCAGGTGCAGCGGGTCCAGCGGATGCGGCACCGCACCGTCGGCCCGTGACCAAGTGGCGAGCCAGGCGTCCTGCGGTCGGCCGGTCAGCACCAGGATGGGCGGACACCGGTAGATCTCGTCCTTCATCTGCTTGGCGATGCCCAGGCCGCCGGCCGGGACGGCCTCGCCGTCGAGGATCGCCAGGTCGATCGACCCGGAGTCCATCTGCTGCAGCACCACGGGCTCGGTCGCCACCTCGACGTACTCGAGCTCCGGCAGGTCGGGATGCGGCCGCCGCCCCAGCCCGAGGATCACCTGCGAGCGGGTGTCGGCGTCGTCGCTGTAGACGAGGACCTTGAGGGGGGCGTCGGTTGCGGCGTTGCTCACGCGGGTGACTCTACCGGTCCCCGAGGGTCGGAGTACGGCGTGACGCCTGCGCCTCCAGCCGGTCGAGCCGACGGTCCTCGCGCTCCGCCTCCCGCATGGACGAGCGCGCCCACTGGGTGAAGAGCACCCCCACGAAGGCGATCGCCACGAGGTCCCCGGAGCTCCACAGGATGCCCCCGGCCAGATGCTGGTCGGCCGCGGGGGACGGCAGCCACGACTCCGGCAGGGACGGGTACCACGACCCGCCGATGAGCGTGTCCTGGTTCATGATCGTCACGCCGAGGAAGGCGTGGAACGGCAGCGTCAGGACCAGCAGCAGGAGCCTGAACGGGTACGCCACCCGGCCGGGGACCGGGTCCAGGCCGACGAGCGGCCAGAAGAACAGCGACCCGACCACCACCAGGTGCAGGTGCATCATCTCGTGGACGAAGTCCGAGTGCAGCGACGCGTCGTACCACGAGGTGAAGTACAGCGCCCAGGGGCTGATCACGAAGAGCAGGAAGGTGAGCGGCGCGAACGACAGCACGGCCGCCAGCCGCGAGTGCAGCAGCGCCAGCAGCCAGCGGCGTGGGGTGGCCCGGAATGTTCGCAGCATCAGGGTCACCGGCGCCCCGAGCGCCAGGCACAGCGGCACCAGCATGGACAGCACCATGTGCTGGACCATGTGCACGGAGAGCAGGGTGTCGTCGTAGGTGCCCAGCCCCGAGGAGGTCGCGAAGAAGAGACCGCCCATGCCGAGCACGACGAACGCGAGGGTCCGGGCCGCCGGCCAGCGGTCGCCCCGCTCGCGGAGCCGCCAGACACCGTAGAGGTAGGCACCGGCGACGCCCACGGTCAGGACCGTGAGGACCGGGTTCAGCTCCCACGAGGTGAAGACCCGCGCCAGCGTGAAGGGCGGCAGGCCGAGAGACTCTGCGCCGGCGTGGAGGAGGGGCACGGACCCAGCCTAGGCGGCCGCTCGGGGCCTTCGTGCCTTGGCCTTCCGCCGAGGTCAGGACCGCCGCGAGGGTGCGGGGACCCCGGGTGCCGGTACTCGGGTGTGCCAGCCATAATGAGCCCGTGGCCTCACCTGCATCCGCGATTCCTGCCTCCCGCCTGCACGGCCAGCACGACCGGCCGAGCATGGTCAGCGTCGGGACGATCGTGTGGTTGTCCAGCGAGCTGATGTTCTTCGCGGCACTCTTCGCGAGCTACTTCACGATCCGGGCCGTCTCCGCTCCGCTGTGGGCCCAGGAGACCGAGAAGCTCAACGTGCCGTTCGCCTCGGTCAACACCACGGTGCTGGTGCTCTCCTCCGTGACCTGCCAGCTCGGCGTCTTCGCGGCTGAGCGCGGGCAGGTGGGCCGGACCGGAGGGCTGCTGAACGTCCCGGGCTGGGGGCTGCGGGAGTGGTTCGTGCTCACCTACCTGATGGGCTCGTTCTTCGTCGCCGGCCAGGCCACGGAGTACATCTCCTTGATCCACGAGGGCGTGACGATCCCGTCCTCGGCCTACGGGTCCGTGTTCTACCTGACCACGGGGTTCCACGGCCTCCACGTCACCGGCGGGCTGATCGCCTTCCTGCTGGTGCTGGGTCGCACGTTCATCGCCCGCAGGTTCACCCATGAGCAGGCGGTCAGCGCCATCGTCGTCTCGTACTACTGGCACTTCGTGGACGTGGTCTGGATCGGCCTGTTCGCGACCATCTACCTGATCCAGTAGCACCTGCACCGCCGCCGGAAGACCCTGGAAGCGAAGGACAGACTGTGCGACTCCTCACCGCCCGCCTCTCAGCCAAGCGGCGCAGCCCCCTGGCCGGACTCGTGGTCGTGCTCCTGGGACTGCTGCTGACCGGCGGCGCCTACACGTTCCTGTCCCCCGCCTCGGCCCAGACCGGCTCGGCGGACCAGTCCAAGATCGACGCCGGCCGCAGGCTCTTCCTGGTCGGCTGCGCCTCCTGCCACGGTGAGAACGGCGAGGGCGTCGTCACCAAGCGCGGGACCCAGTACGGCCCCCCGCTGGTCGGCGTGGGCGCCGCAGCCGTGGACTTCCAGGTCGGCACCGGACGGATGCCGATGGCTCGTCCCGGGGCGCAGGCGCAGCAGAAGGAGGTCCTCTACAACCAGGAGGAGATCTCCCAGCTCGCGGCCTACGTCGCCTCACTCGGCCCCGGTCCCGCGGAGCCGACCAAGGCGCAGTACGACGTCAACGGCATCGACAACGCCTCGGTGGTCAGGGGCGGCGAGTTCTGGCGGACCAACTGCACCGCCTGCCACAACTTCGCGGCCGCGGGAGGCGCACTGCCGGGCGGCAAGTACGCCCCGTCATTGCGCCACGTCCCGCCGAAGAAGATCTACGAGGCCATGCTCACCGGTCCCCAGCAGATGCCGGTGTTCTCCGATGGGGTCCTCAAGCCGTCGGAGAAGCGCGACGTGATCGCCTACATCAAGAGCATCCAGGACTCGCCGAACTACGGTGGCTACAACCTCGGCTCCCTGGGGCCGGTCAGCGAGGGCCTCGCGGCCTGGGTCATCGGCATCGGCGCCCTGGTTGCCTTCGCCATCTGGATCGCGTCGCACTCGGTCCGTTCGAGGAAGGGAGCCAAGGCGTGAGCGAGGACCAGAACTTCCCTGCGGCCATGGGCCACCCGACAGCGCACGACGTCGAGGTGGAGAAGGCCGCGGCAGGCGACCCGGTCGCCGACCCCGGCCTCGCCGCGCACGAGCCTCGCCCCACGGACGTCGACCCGCACGCGGAGAAGCGGGCCGAGCGGCAGATCGCCACCCTCTTCGGGCTCTCGAGCGTCTGCGCCGTGCTGTTCGTGATCAGCTACTTCGTCTTCAAGGTCGGCGCCAACCCCACCATCATCGCGGGGCTCGGAGCCTCCAACGTCGCGCTCGGGCTCACGCTGGGGCTCGCGCTCCTGCTGATCGGCATGGGCGCGATCCAGTGGGCGCGCAAGCTGATGAGCGACGTCGAGATGGTGGAGATGCGGCACCCGGCCGCGTCCAGCGCCGAGGACCGTGAGGCGGCCATCAGCTCGTTCCAGGCCGGCGTCAAGGACTCGGGCATCGCCCGTCGTCCGCTGATCCGGAACTCCCTGATCGGCGCGCTCGCGTTCCTCGGCCTCCCCCTGATCGTGGTGCTGCGAGACCTCGGCCCGCTGCCGGGCAACAAGCTCGCGCACACGGTCTGGAGGAAGGGCATGAGGCTGACCAACGACATCGCCGGCACGCCCATCAAGCCGGAAGAGGTCGAGATCGGGCAGCTGATCAACGGCGAGCCCGCGATCTTCTACGCCAAGGACGCCCAGGGCAAGCCGGTCATCGAAGGCACGGAGCTGCTGCAGGCCAAGGCCAAGGCCGCCATCATCATCGTCCGGATGAAGCCGGAGGACATCACCCCGTTGCCGAACCGGAGGAACTGGGGCGTCAGCGGCATCTTGTGCTACTCCAAGATCTGCACCCACGTCGGGTGCCCGATCTCGCTGTGGGAGCAGCAGACACATCACCTGCTCTGCCCCTGCCACCAGTCGACCTTCGACCTGGCGGACAACGGTAAGGTGATATTCGGACCGGCAGGTCGGGCGTTGCCCCAGTTGCCCATCACGGTGGACAGCGAGGGCTACCTGGTAGCCCAGAGCGACTTCCACGAGCCGGTCGGCCCCAGCTACTGGGAACGTGGGTGAGCCAGATGAGCACAGCGACGAGCAACGGCAAGACGGCTGCCAGGGCGCCCAAGAGCGACCCGTTGGCGAAGGTCGCGACCTGGGCCGACGAACGCACCGGGCTGGCCGGGCTGGCGAAGAAGCAGATCCGCAAGGTCTTCCCGGACCACTGGTCCTTCATGCTGGGCGAGATCGCCCTGTGGAGCTTCGTCGTCCTCCTGGTGACCGGCACGCTGCTGACCCTGTGGTTCAAGCCGAGCATGGGCGACGTCGTCTACAACGGGACCTACGACCGGCTCCGCGGCGTGACGATGTCCGAGGCTTACGCGTCCTCCCTCAACATCTCCTTCGACGTGCGCGGCGGTCTGCTCCTGCGGCAGGTCCACCACTGGGCGGCGATGCTCTTCATCGCCTCCATGCTCGTGCACCTGATGCGGGTCTACTTCACCGGCGCCTTTCGCAAGCCGCGGGAGCTGAACTGGGTGATCGGGACGCTGCTCCTGCTGCTCGGCACCCTCGAGGGCTTCACCGGCTACTCGCTGCCCGACGACCTGCTCTCCGGCACCGGCATCCGGGCCGCCGACGGCTTCATCAAGTCGGTCCCGCTGGTCGGCAGCTACGTCTCCTTCTTCCTGTTCGGCGGGGAGTTCCCGGGCTCGGTGATCATTCCTCGCCTGTACGCCGCGCACATCCTGCTCATCCCGGGCATCCTGCTGGCACTGATCGGCGCGCACATGCTGCTGCTGGTCTTCCACAAGCACACCCAGTGGCCCGGCCCCGGCCGCACGAACGACAACGTGGTCGGCTACCCGCTGCTGCCGGTGTACACCGCCAAGGCGGGCGGCTTCTTCTTCGTCGTCTTCGGCGTCACCGTCCTGATGGGCGGGCTGCTGTCGTTGAACCCGGTGTGGATGTACGGCCCGTACGACCCCTCGCAGGTCACCGCCGGGTCGCAGCCCGACTGGTACATGGGGTGGCCGGACGGCGCCCTGCGCATGATGCCCGGCTGGGAGACCCACCTGTTCGGCTTCACGCTGAGCTGGAACGTCTTCCTGCCGATCATCGTGCTCCCCGGGCTGACGTTCACGGTCCTCCTGCTGCTGCCGTTCCTGGAGGCCTGGATCACCGGGGACCGGCGCGAGCACCACCTGCTGCAGCGCCCGCGCAACAACCCGACGCGGACCGCGCTGATGGTCGGCCTGATGACGATGTACGCGGTGTTCTGGATCTCCGGCGGCAACGACATCCTCGCGATCAAGCTCAACCTGGACCTGAACTACATCACCTACTTCAACCGGGTGGCGGTGTTCGTCGGGCCGGTCCTGGCGTTCTGGATCACCCGACGCTGGTGCATCTCGCTCCAGCGCGCGGACCAGGAACGCCTCCTGCACGGCTACGAGAGCGGCGTCATCATGCGCTCCCCCGAGGGGGCGTACGCCGAGAAGCACGTGCCCGTGTCCGCCGACGAGGCATACACGCTCACGGCCCGGGACCGCGACGAGATCGCCGAGCTACCGGCGGCCTCGGACGAGAACGGGGTCCGGAACCGCAACGCGCCACTCCAGCGGACCCGTGCCAAGGCGTCCCGCTTCTGGTTCGGCAAGAACATCCAGAAGCCGACCGCCGAGGAGCTCGACGAGGCCAAGCACCACGCCGAGGTCGAGCTGCGTGTCCACGAGGACGGGCACCAGCACCTGATGAGCGACGGCTACTCGGGGAACTACGAGCTCGACGGCCAGCCCGCGGACGGCCACCAGTTCGACGGCCGCCACGACACCGAGGGCGACGAGCTCCGCAAGGGCCACTAACCGGTTCGAGCGGGGCTACCGACGACCGGTCCGGTCACCGGTCTGGTCACCGGTCCGGTCACCGCGCAACCTCGGCGGCGCGGGAAGGATCGTCAGGCCGGCCACCACGATCAGGATCGCACAGCGAGGCGACCCAGGCGTGCGGGTCGAGGGCGAGTGAGACGAGGGCGATGGCCACGGTGGCCGCCGCCGCGACGGCGAACCGGCGCCACTCACCGCGGACCAGGAACCACGGAGCACCCACTGCCAGGACAGGTCTGGTGAGGACCATCGCCGACCAGGTCCAGGGCCTGGTCAGGCCCAGCGCCAGCCGCCACGGCAGGAGGGTCAGCGGCCGGAGGGCCTGCGCGAAGGCCGGGGAGGACAGGTGCGCCCGCGATCCTGTCGGAGCCGAGGTACGCGCCAACCTCGACGCGGGCTCAGTGCGACTCGACGGCGGCGGAGCGGGACCCGTTTCGGAGACACTGCGCCTGGTGCCGCCCTGCTCCGAGCGGCCCTCCTCGGTCCGCAGGACGCTCAGCTGAGCGCGGACCCCTTCTTCCACTGCGCGAACGACTCGTTCCAGTCGCCGTACCCGTTGTCCAGGGTCATGTGCCGGTCCGTCCCGGTGTACTGCACGACGTCGCCCGGCTTGCTGCGGTCGTAGATCCACGCGGCGTTGGCCGTGCTCATGCCGGTGCAGCCGTGGCTCACGTTGGCGTGGCCCTGCGAGGCCACCGACCACGGCGCGGCGTGCAGGAACTCACCGGAGTAGGTGACCCGCATCGCGTACTGGACGTCGCCGATGTCGTACCCGTTGGCGCTGTTGACCGCGATGCCGACCGTCTCGGAGTTCATCTCCTTGTGGCGGAACTTCTCGATGATCACCTTGGTGCCGGACCTGGTGGTGAAGCCCGCCTTGCCCGTCGTGATCGGCGTGGTCCGTGCCAGCTTGCCGTTGATGAAGGTCTTCATGATGTGGGTCTTGGCGTTGACCTTGCTGACCATCGACCTGCCCACGTGGAAGGTGGAGGTCCGGTTGAGCTGGCCGTAGACACCGTTGCCGGCGGGGATGCTGTTGACGTCGGCCTTGACGGTCACGTCCGTGCCGGGCTTCCAGTACGTCGCCGGCCGCCAGTGCACCTCGGAGTCGCTCATCCAGTGCCAGGCGCCCTGCTGGTTCGAGGTGTTCGTCACCGTCAGGTGCCGCTCGATGGACGCCTTGTCCGTCACGGGTACGTCGAACCGGACGATCACCGGCATGCCGACCCCGACGGTCTGGCCCTGGACCGGCGCGAAGCTCGGGAAGGTCTGCTGGTGCAGCGTCAGCGACTCGGTGCGGAACGACGAGTGCTTGACGGCCTTGACGCCGTTGCTGTCGACCGCGACGGTGCGGATCCGGTAGCGGGTGCCCGGCTCGAGGCGCTCGGACGCGGTCCAGGTGCTCTTGTCCGCGGACAGGGAGCCGGCGAGCGTCTTGCCACCCGCCCGGACGGCGACGCTGTCGAACGTGCCGTGCTGGGCGGTCAGCTTCACGACCTTGTCGACCTTCACCCCGCGGTGGCGCAGGTTGAACGACACCGTGGCGGCCGAGGGACCGCCGGCCGCGGGTGACGCGGAGCCGGACGGGCTCGCGGAGGACGACGAGCCCGCGGCTGCCTGGGACCCGTCCTGCTGGGGGGTGGCGGAGTGGTCGGCTGCCTTCGAGGAGCAGCCGGCGGCGACCAGGCACACAGCGAGCAGACCAGCCGTCGAGGCGGCGTGACGACGGGCGCTCGCGCGCAGGGCGTCACCGTGACGAAAAGGCATGGATTCCCCTCGAGAAGATGGGACGACCCCTCCAATGTAACAAGTGGGTCCCCTCGGAGCCGATTCGAGGAGCGGTGTGACCGGTCACGTTCGCGTCACGACGAGAACCGACAACCGGGACAGATCAGGACAAACCCGGCACGGTGTGCCGTGTACCTCAGTGCGCGTGCTCCCCCACGTAGTACTCGTAGATCCAGCCGCACACGCTCAGCCCGGTCAGGCCGATGCCGATCGTGACCAGCCACCAGGCGGCCATCGCGGCACCGAAGACGACCAGCGCCAGGCTCAGTCCGGCCCACATCGGCCACCAGCTGTGCGGCGGGAAGAACCCCAGCTCACCGGCACCGTCGGCGATCTCCGCGTCCTGGCGGTCCTCCGGTCGCGGCTCCATCCGGGAGGCGTGGAAGCCGAGGTAGAAGGTCACCAGGCCGCCGAGCAGGAAGGTCATCACCAGCGCAGAGGTCCCGGTCGGGTCGCCGGAGATGAACCAGTACGCCGGGGCCACCAGGAGGCAGAACACCGTGAAGATGCCGAAGATCATCGCCTCGGCCTTCATCGGTCGCGCCCCTTGTCCTCGTCGATCGGGTGGCCCATCTGCTCCTCGAGGTGGGCGGCCCGGCCCTCCACGTCGGGTGCGTCCGCGTTGGCCCGCTCGTCACCGAGCTGGTTGCCCTCCACGAGCTCGAGTGCGGCGACCTCGGGGTGGTGCAGGTCGAAGGCCGGCGACTCCGAGCGGATCCGCGGGATCGAGGTGAAGTTGTGCCGCGGCGGCGGGCTCGAGGTCGCCCACTCCAGCGAGCGGCCCCAGCCCCACGGGTCGTCGATCCCCACCGGCTCGGTGCGCGCCGACTTGTAGACGTTCAGCAGGAACGGCAGCGTGGAGGCGCCGAGCAGGAACGCGCCGATGGTCGAGACCTGGTTCAGCGTCGTGAAGCCGTCGAACGCGGAGTAGTCGGCGTAGCGGCGCGGCATGCCCTCCACGCCCAGCCAGTGCTGCACCAGGAAGGTGGTGTGGAAGCCGACGAACAGCAGCCAGAAGTGCACCTTGCCGAGCCGCTCGTCGAGCATCCGGCCGGTCATCTTGGGCCACCAGAAGTAGAACCCCGCGAACATCGCGAACACCACGGTGCCGAAGACGACGTAGTGGAAGTGCGCGACCACGAAGTAGGAGTCCGAGACGTGGAAGTCCAGCGGCGGGCTGGCCAGGATGATGCCGGTCAGGCCGCCGAAAAGGAACGTGACCAGGAACCCGACCGACCACAGCATCGGCGTGTCGAAGGACAGAGATCCCCCCCACATCGTGCCGATCCAGTTGAAGAACTTCACCCCGGTCGGTACGGCGATCAGGAACGTCATACCGGAGAAGAAGGGCAGGTCGACCGCTCCGGTGACGAACATGTGGTGCGCCCACACGGCGACCGACAGGATCGCGATCGTGATGGTGGCGGCGACCAGACCGACATATCCGAAGACCGGCTTGCGGCTGAAGACGGGCAGGATCTCGGTCACGATGCCGAAGAACGGCAGGGCGATGATGTAGACCTCGGGATGCCCGAAGAACCAGAACAGGTGCTGCCACAGGATCGGGCCGCCGTTGACCGGGTCGAAGATGTGGGCGCCGAACTGTCGGTCCGCCTCCAGGGAGAGCAGCGCGCCCGCCAGGATCGGGAAGGCGATCAGCACCAGCAGGCTGGTCACCAGCGTGTTCCAGACGAAGATCGGCATCCGGAACATGGTCATCCCGGGAGCCCGCATGCAGATGATCGTGGTGATGAAGTTGACCGCCCCGAGGATGGTGCCCAGACCGGCCATCCAAAGACCCATGATCCACAGGTCGCCACCCACGCCGGGGCTGCGCACCGCGTCCGAGAGCGGGGTGTAGGCGGTCCAGCCGAAGTCCGCCGCGCCTTGCGGGGTGAAGAACCCGGAGGCCGCGATCAGGCCGCCGAGCAGGAACAGCCAGTAGCTGAACATGTTCAGCCGCGGGAAGGCGACGTCCGGGGAGCCGATCTGCAGCGGCATGACGACGTTGCCGAACCCGAAGAACAGCGGCGTCGCGAACAGCAGCAGCATGATCGTGCCGTGCATCGTGAAGAGCTGGTTGTAGAGCTCGTCGTTGACGATCTGCTGGCCCGGGAACGCGAGCTCGGCGCGGATCACCATCGCCATCAGGCCGGCGATCAGGAACCATCCGAACGACGTGCCGAGGTACAGCTTGCCGATGATCTTGTGGTCGGTGGTGGTGAGGACCCGGACGATCTGGCGGCCCAGGGTGTTCTGGCGGACCGGAGCCGTGGTCACCCCACGGGCGGCTCCCTCAGCGGTGGCGCTCACTGGCCGGCTCCCGTCGACTGGTCGTTGTTCTGCACCTTGTTCACCAGGCCGTTCACCCGGGTGACCTCCGAGCCGCCGAGGGCCGGGCCGATGTTGCCCCGCTGCTTCAGCGACTGGAGGTATGACGCGTACTGGCCCGCGTCGACGACCTTGACGTTGAAGAGCATCCGCGAGTGGTAGGTGCCGCAGAGCTCGGCGCAGCGTCCCACGAAGCTGCCCTTCCGGGTGGGCGTGAAGCTGAAGTGGTTGTCCCGGCCGGGGATGACGTCCATCTTGAAGAGGAACGCCGGCACCCAGAAGGAGTGCGCCACGTCGGAGGAGCGGAGCTTGATCTCGACGCTCTTGTGGACGGGGAGCACCAACGTCGGGCGGACGGCCGGTGTGCCGGCCACGAAGACGGTCGTCTTCCCGTCGAGCGCCGGGTCCTTGTCGTAGTTGAAGGTCCAGGACCACTGCTGCCCGACCACGGTCACCGTGTGGTCGGCCTTGCCGGAGGGGCTCGCGGCGGCCAGCGTGTGGTTCTGGGTGACGACCGTGAAGTAGAAGAGCACCAGGACCACGATCACCGGGGCCACCGTGTAGAGGATCTCCAGCGGCAGGTTGTAGCGGGTCTGCACCGGGATCTCGTCGTCGCGGCGCCGCCGGAACTTCAGGCAGGCGTAGCCGATCAGCCCCCACACCAGGACGCCGACGATCATGGCCGCCAGCCAGGACCCCATCCAGAGGCTGTGCATCTCCGGGGTCCGGTTCGTGGCTCCCACAGGCTCCGCGAGGCGCCTGATCGAGGTCTTCTGCGCCTGGTCACAACCCGCGAGCAGGAGTGCACCGAGGGACGCGATGGCCACCAAGCCGACCCTGCGCACGCGCGGGGAAAGATGCTGACGCAACGTTGTGCCCTCCTAGGAACGGCGATCACGCAGAACGTTACTACTGGGTCAGCCACCCTCTGCGGGTAGGTGGGACCCCTGCAGCCAGGGGGCCGACCTGGCAGTCTGTCCCCCGTGACGAACCGCAGCAGCCACGCCGGCCGGAACCGGTGCTCCGCGCCCCAGCCCGACCGGCGCGGGCGCTGATGCACGTCGTCTACCAGAGCTTCCACGGCCGCTTCTCGGACAGCCCGCGGGCGCTGTTCGAGCGGCTCTGCGACCGGCCCGGCAGCCGGCACACCTGGCTCCAGGACCCGGCGCACGCGGCCGCCTTCCCACCGGACGTCGCCACGGTCAGCATCCACGACCGGGGTGTCCCGAAGGTCCTCGAGTCCGCCGACCTCCTCATCGCCGGCACCCACACCGAGTTCGACTGGGACAAGCCACCCGGGACGACGTACCTCCAGACCTGGCACGGCACGCCGCTCAAGCGGATCCACTACGACGTGCTCCTTGCACCCCCGGGCCGGCTCGAGCGGCTGGACCGCGACGTCGCTCGCTGGGACGCGCTGCTGTCACCGAACGCGGTCAGCACCCCACGGCTGCGCAACGCGTTCGGCTTCGAGGGGGAGGTGTGGGAGACCGGCTACCCCCGCAACGACCTGCTCCTCTCCCCCGACGCCGGCAGGGTGAGGACCCAGGTCCGTGACCAGCTGGGGCTGGGCGAGGAGGTCACCGCGGTGCTCTACGCGCCCACCTGGCGCGACGACGAGCACTTCTCCAGCACGTCGTCGGTCCCCCTGCAGGTCGACGTGCCGTCGCTCGCCCGCCGCCTCAACGACTCGGGCCGGCCGCACCACGTGCTGCCCAGGCTGCACAACATGATGACCGAGCGGTCCCGGCCGGCCACCGGCCCCGGTGTCACCGACGTGTCCTACTACCGCGACGTGCGAGAGCTCATCCTCGCCGCGGACGTGCTCGTCACCGACTACTCGTCGGTGATGTTCGACTTCGCGCTCACGGGCAAGCCCATCGTGTTCTACGCCTACGACCTGCACCGCTTCCGCAACGAGATACGGGGCTTCTACTTCGACCTGCTGCCGCAGGCACCCGGCCCGGTGCTGTCCACGGAGGACGAGCTGGTCGCGGCCGTCCTGGCACCGGTCTCCGAGCTCCACCGCCAACGCTACGCGGCCTTCCGGCGGACCTACGGCCACCTCGAGGACGGGCACGCCACCGACCGGGTCCTGACCCACCTCGGCCTGTCCTGACGACCCTGCCGGGCGGCGCGCAGATCAGGGGACGAGCGTCCTGACGTGGGCGGCGACCTCGGCGGCCGCCTCCTCGCCGTAGGCGTCGGTGAACCGGCGGAGGAAGGGCTGCTGGTGCAGGGTGTACTCCTGGGTCCCCACCTGCTCGACCACATGGACGGCGAGCAGGCAGCCGAGCTGGGCGGCCCGCTCCAAGGACAGGCCCCACTCCATGGCGGCCAGGAACCCCGCCCGGAAGGCGTCCCCGACCCCGGTCGGCTCCACCTTCGCCACCTCGGGCACCGCGGCCACCCTGATCGGCTCGTGGCCGGCCCGGTC
>JAWWPF010000271.1:0-2574 GCA_033850795.1 Nocardioidaceae bacterium
CCCATCGACGGCTCGCGCAGGCAGGCCATCGTCCTCAGCCCGAGACTCCGCAAGGCGTCGGCCAGTCCGACCGTGGTCGTCGTCTTGCCCTCGCCCGCCGGCGTCGGGGACATCGCCGTCATCAGGATCAGCTTGCCGAGCGGCCGACTCTCGAGGGACTGGAGGTAGCCCAGGTCGACCTTGGCCTTGTGGTGGCCGTACGGCACCAGGTGGACCGGGTCGATGCCCAGCTCATCTTGGGCCACCTGGCTGATGGGGTGCAGCTCGGCGGCATTCGCGATCTCGATGTCCGACAGCACTCAGGCCCTCTCCTTCGTAACGCCCATGCGCCTCAGTAGTCGCGAGCGGCCCTCGGATTCTGGCAGATCGCGTACGTTGGACTCCACGTTCATCCTCGCGATGGCGCATCCGGCCCTCGCCACCTCGCCGGCCGCGACGAGGTCGGACAGCAGCCCCGGCCGGCCAACGGGTCTCAGCAGATCGATCAGCACGAGCACCTCGATCGCCGTCTCGACGACCTGCGCCTGCGGCTCGGACGCCTCGAGGAGGGCCGCGCCGATGGCCGAGCGCCGCTGCTCCTCGCTCGACCACCCTTCGCGGGGGGCTGCCCACGCACGGGCCACGGCCCCGAAGGCGCGCTCGTCGTCGGCCACGAGCTGCTGCGCCTGGACGACGAGCCGTTCGGCGCGCTCGACCAGCGCCGGTGCGTCGCAGTAGCGCGCCACCATCGCCACGAGCGCCGCGGCCTGTGCGGAGCACAGGGCCGCGACCGAGCCGCCCGCCGGGGTCGGTGTCCGGGCGGCCAGGCGGTCCAGGAACTCGCTGACCGTCCCGGCGGTCCTGTCGGCGTCGTGCACCACAACGCCACGCTAGTGCCGCGAGGCCCCTGCGCAACCCCGATCCGGCTACCGGGTGACGTGGATCAGGTTGCCGCATCGCGATCGTGCGCCGAGCATGAAGGTCCCGGCGTTCATGGTCGTCCTGAAGACGTAGTAGCCGGCGTTCCGCTCTCTGTTGACGACCGTGGTCATGGTCCGCCGTTGGTTGTTGCGCAGGGAGGTCGGCAGGGTGCGGAAGAGTCGGCTGCGGGTGCAGCGAGTCCTGTGCTGGTGGACGAACGGCCCGTAGACCCGGGTGTAGACGGTGTGCACCTCCGGCCGGTCGAACCCGGACACGATGACCTTCACGTGGAACGCGTGGCCGATCGTGACGGCGTGGACCGCGCCCACCCGTGACTCCTCGACGGTGGTGTGCTTCTGGGTCAGGTACGCGGTGCCGCAGGCTGTCGCCGGCCGGGTCGTGGAGTTCCCGCGGGCGGCTATCCGCCATGCGTAGTAGCCGGTCCTTGCAGGCTTCCATTGCGGCAACGAGCGGGTGCCGTTGCTGCTGATGGTCGCTGTCGCGGTGATCAGTGGGGTCCCGGCGCAGCTGCTCGTGGCGGCGGTGAACGGGCCATAGACCGCGTAGTCGACGATCTCGCCTCCCGTCAGCCCGGTCACGCCGTAGCTGGCCTGTAGGGGGTGGCCGACCAGGACCGAGGCGGAGGTGTTGGTGATCCTGAGAGCTTGGGTGCTGACGCCGAGACCGTAGCCCCGCAGCCGCAGGGTCCGATGATGACCGGCGACAGCGACCCGGGACGCCGCCCTGTTCTTCGGGCGGCGCAGGAACAGTGCGGCGTCGGGCACCCTGTGTACGGCCGCGATGATCGGTGTTCTCCCGGCAGCGGCACGGAAGTAGACCCGCCCGACCCCGTGATTGTTCAGATACACGGTCCTGCGACCCTCTCCGGGGTAGGTGACGTCGACGGCGAGCCCCCGCTGCTGCCCGGTGATGACGGGCCCGCGGCCCTGCTTGTTCTGGACCCTGACGGTGAGGGTTGTCTGGTCCCCGGCCGGTACGCGGTGTGCCGTGAACGTCGTACGGTACGGACCGTGGCGGTGCTTCGACTGCCGCACCATGATCTTGGCGTAGGCGCGTATGAAGCGGCCGACGCCGGTGGAGTTGGTTCGGTGGGCGGTGTAGGCCGTGCCCACTCGCCACCTGCCGCGGCTGAGCAGGGCGTTGACGGCGACGTCGACGGCAGCGGCCGTGGTGCGGTCAGAGGTGCCGCCGTACGTCGAGAGAACCCAGGCGGACCGTCTCGTCGCCGCGAGGCTGGCGCCGTGCACCCGGGGGAACCGGTGGGGGGCGTGGTAGGCGGACTCGACGTTGCCCTTGCGGGGCTGGATGCGGTAGTCACGCTGGCCGCCGATCCGGTAGCGCCCCACCCACCTCCCGTCGGCGTGAGGGGTTCGGCCGATCCGGAAGCCCAGCCCCGGACGCGACACCGGGCCCGCGGCCTGCGCGAGCAGCGGCATGGTGCTGAAGGCCATGCTGGCGAGGAGTACGGCGGCCGCGGCGATGGCGTACCGGGGTCGCGTGTTGATCGGAGTCATCGGCCTGCTTTCGTGATCCGGCTCCTCCGCGAACCCCCTCGGGCGGTGGGCGCGCCCTGGGTGCACGGGGTGAGGAGCGAGCTAGGGGCGGGGACCGTCATGCGGGGGGCTGGTGTTCCCTCCTGTCCCTCCGGGCACA
>JAWWPF010000273.1:0-2781 GCA_033850795.1 Nocardioidaceae bacterium
GCCCCGAGGAGTCGGCATGACCACGATCCGCGATCGCATCGCCGGTGCCCCGATCTCCTGGGGCGTCTGTGAAGCGCCCGGGTGGGGTCATGAGATGCCGGCCGACCGGGTGCTCGAGGAGATGCACGAGCTGGGCCTGCGGACCACCGAGCTCGGCCCCACCGGCTACCTCGGGTCCTCCCCGGCCGACGTGAGCGCCACCCTGCAGCAGCACGACCTGGGCCTCGTCGGTGGCTTCCTGCCGGTGCCGATGCACCTCGACCCGGACCTCGACCTCACCGAGGCCCGCGAGGCCGTGGCCACCCTGGCCGCGGCCGGCGCCGAGGTGCTGGTGCTCGCCGCGCGCTCGGCCGACGGCAGCTACGACCACAAGGTGCGATTGACCGACGACGAATGGCCGGTGCTGCTCGGCAACCTCACCCGGCTGGAGCACGTGGCCCGCGAGTACGGGCTGAAGCCGACCCTGCACCCGCACGTCGGCACCGCGATCGAGGACCGCGAATCGGTGCTGCGCCTGCTCGGGTCCAGCGACGTCGCGCTGACCCTGGACACCGGGCACCTGCTCATCGGCGGCATGCAGCCCGCCGAACTGTTGGCCGAGCACGCCGGGCGCGTCGCGCACGTCCACCTCAAGGACGTCGACGCCGCGGTGGCCGCCCGCGTCTCGACCGGTGATGCCAGCTATCTCGAGGCGGTGCAGGCCGGGCTGTACACGCCGCTCGGCGAGGGCGACCTCGACGTCGCGGGCTGTGTCGCCGCGCTCGAGGGCGTCGGTTACTCCGGCTGGTACGTGCTCGAGCAGGACTGCGCGCTGCGCGGCGAGCCCGCGGACGGCGAGGGTCCGGTCGGCGACGTCGCGGCCTCCATCGAGTACCTGGTGTCGCTGGCATGAGCACGACGTCTCTCGGCGTGGCCGTCGTCGGCTTCGGCTGGATGGGCCAGGTGCACGCCCGCGCCTACGAGCGGGTGCGCCACCACTACCCCGCGCTCGAGGTCGCGCCGACGCTCGTGACGGTCGCGGACAGCGAGGCCGACCGGCGCGCCGACGCGCGGGCCCGGTTCGGCTTCCTCGACGACACCCCGTCGTGGCGCGACGTCCTCACCGACGACCGGGTGCACGCCGTCAGCGTCACCGCACCGAACGCCCTGCACCGCGAGATCGGCGTCGCAGTCGCGGCCGCGGGCAAGCACCTGTGGATCGAGAAGCCGGTCGGCTGCTCGAGCGCGGACACCCAGGCGGTCGCCGACGCGGTGGCCGCCGCCGGGGTGCAGAGCGCGGTGGGCTTCAACTACCGCAACGCCCCCGCCGTCGAGCAGGCGCGCGAGCTGATCCGTGGCGGTGCGATCGGGCGCGTCACCAATGCAGAAATCGTGCTGGACGCCGACTACGCCGCGCATCCCCGCGGCGCGCTGTCCTGGCGGTTCGAACGTGCCCTCGGTGGCCCCGGCGTGCTCGGGGATCTGGTGTCGCACGGCGTCGACCTCGCCCGCTACGTCGTCGGCGAGATCGGCGAGGTCGTGGCCGACACCGCCACCTTCATCGCGCAGCGGCCCCAGCCCACCGGCGCCGGCAGCCACTTCGACATCGCCGAGGGCGGCGCGCTCGGCGGCGTCGAGAACGAGGACTACCTCGGCTGCCTGGTGCGTTACGCCGATGGTGCCCGCGGCACCATCACCTCCAGCCGGGTCAGCGTCGGCGACCAGTGCCGGTACGGATTCACCGTGCACGGCACGCAGGGTTACGTCAGCTGGGACTTCCGCCGGATGGGCGAACTGATCGTCAGCGCCGGCACCGGCTATCTCGATCAACCGGCGAGCACCGTGTTCGTCGGCCCGCGGCACGGGGAGCTGGCCGCGTTCCAGCCGGGCGCCGGCATCGCGCTCGGCTACGACGATCTGAAGGTGATCGAGGCGTCCCGGTTCCTGGCCTCGATCGCGACCGGCAAGCCGGTCGGCGCGAGCGTCGCCGACGCCCTGGCCATGGCCCGGGTGCTCGACGCCATGGCCGAGTCCGCGGCGTCGCGGCGCTGGGTGCCCGTCACCACCTCACCAACGACAACGGAGTAACGACATGACCACCACGACCGACCTGCACCACGACCTGCACCGCGACCTCGAGTCCCTGCAGGACGACTACACCTATCGCGTGAACCTGTTGCTGGACGAGGGTCGCGAGGACCTCGCGTCCGTCGTCGCCGAGCAGTACGTCACGGCCGCCGCCGCCCTGCTGCAGCGCTCGGCCGAGCCCGCCCTCAACTGACGGTCCCGCTCACCCGAACGCCGCGCGGAACCGGTCGAGGGCGACGTCGTCGTCGCCCGACGGGTGTCCTTCGAACCCCACGACACCCGGGTACCCGAGCCGGACCAGAGCCTGCGCGATCGCCGGGTAGTTGATCTCTCCGGTGCAGGGCTCGCACCGGCCGGGCACGTCGGCCACCTGGATCTCCCCGATCAGCTCGCCCGCGCGTTCGAGCAGCGCGATGAGGTTCCCCTCGCCGATCTGGGCGTGGTAGAGGTCGAGCATCATCCGCAGGTGCGGACTGCCCACGGCCTCGACCAACACCAGCGTGTCCGCGGCCCGGGCGAACGGCACCCCCGGATGGTCGACCTCGGTGTTGAGGTTCTCCAAACAGAAGACCACGCCGTGCTGCTCGCCGAGGTCGGCGATGCGGGCCAGGGTGTCGCGGGCGCGCAGCCACATCGCACCGGTCACCTCGGTGACCGGGACGACCGGCAGACCCGACGGGTCGAGGCCGGTGCCGTGCAGGTTCAGCCGGGGGC
>JAWWPF010000292.1:0-18539 GCA_033850795.1 Nocardioidaceae bacterium
GAGGCGGCCGTAGGCTCGACCGTGTGAAGCGCGCCCTGCTGGGCCCGGCCGTGCTGCTGACAGCGGCGGCGCTGGGCCTCACGGCGGCCTGCTCCGGGCCCTCCCCTGACCCGGCCACGCCAGGCAGCCCACCGTCCTCCCCAGGCGGACCCCACGTCGTCCGCACCGTGGCCACCGGGCTGAGGGTGCCGTGGGGCGTGGCGTTCCTGCCCGACGGGACTGCCCTGGTCGGCGAGCGCGACACCACGCGGATCGTCGCGATCGAGGGCTCCAAGGTCCGCACGGTCGGCCGCGTCGAGGGGGTCCGCCCGCAGGGCGAGGCCGGGCTGCTCGGGCTGGCCGTGTCCCCGTCGTACTCCTCGGACAGGCTGGTCTACGGCTACCTGAGCACCGCGCGCGACAACCGGCTGGTGACGATGAGGTATGACGGACGGCGGCTCGGGCCGCCCCGGCCGATCCTGACCGGGATCCCCAACGGGTTCATCCACGACGGCGGACGGCTGATGTTCGCGCCCGACGGCACGCTGTTCGTCTCCACCGGGGAGACCGGCGACGGGCAGCTGGCCCAGGATCGCAGCTCGCTCGGCGGCAAGATCCTGCACGTGACCGCCGATGGCAGGCCGGCGCCGGACGACCCGGTCGCCGGCTCGCCCGTGTGGACGATGGGGCACCGCAACGTGCAGGGGCTGGCCTTCGACGACAGCGGCCGGCTGTGGGCCACCGAGTTCGGTCAGGACACCTGGGACGAGCTGAACCGGATCGTCAAGGGAGGCAACTACGGCTGGCCGCTCGTCGAGGGGAAGGGCGACGTGCCGCGGTTCCGCAACCCCTCCGTGCAGTGGCGGACCGAGGACGCCTCGCCGTCCGGGCTGGCGTATCTCGACGGGTCGCTGTGGGCAGGAGCCCTCCGCGGCGGGCGGCTGTGGCAGGTGCCGCTGCACGACGGCACGACCGGCCGGCCGCGGGCGTTCTTCGTCGGTGACTACGGGCGGCTGCGCACCGTGGTGGCGGCGCCGGACGGGAACCTCTGGGTGACCACCAGCAACCGCGACGGCCGGGGCGACCCGCGGCCGGGGGACGACCGCATCCTCGTCGTCGCACCCCGGTAGAGACTGCCGGTGAAGGCTGCTCAGCCCAGCTTGGCGAGCACGAGCTCTCGGACCCGGCCGGCGTCGGCCTGTCCGCGCATCTCCTTCATCACCGCGCCGATCAGTGCGCCGGCGGCGGCCACCTTGCCGTCCCGGATCTTCGCGGCCACGTCGGGATGCGCCTCGATCGCCCGGTCCACGGCCGCCGAGAGGGCGCCCTCGTCGGACACCACGGCCAGCCCGCGCCGCTCGACCACCTCGTCGGGCGTGCCCTCGCCGGCGAGCAGGCCGTCGAAGACCTGCCGGGCGAGCTTGTCGTTGACCCTGCCCTCGTCGACGAGGGCCTGCACGCGCGCGACGTCGGCTGGGCTGACCCCGAGCTCGGTGATCTCCACCTCCTGCTCGTTCGCCCGACGGGCCAGCTCCGAGAGCCACCACTTGCGGGCCGCCGCCGGGGACGCGCCCGCGAGGATGGTCTCCTCCACCAGGCCGAGAGCGCCGGCGCCCACGGTGTCGCGCATCTCGAGGTCGCTGAAGCCCCACGCCTTCTGGAGCCGGGCCCGGCGCTCCCACGGCGGCTCGGGCAGCGAGCCGCCGAGCTCCTCGACCCACTCGCGCGACGGCGCCATCGGGACCAGGTCGGGCTCCGGGAAGTAGCGGTAGTCCTCGGCGTCGGACTTCTCCCGGCCGCACGTGGTGACCCCGGTGTCCTCGTGCCAGTGCCGGGTCTCCTGCACCACCGTCGAGCCCGCGTCGAGCAGTGCCGCCTGGCGCCCGATCTCGTAGCGCACCGCGCGCTCCACCGAGCGCAGCGAGTTGACGTTCTTGGTCTCCGTGCGGGTCCCCAGCGTGCTTGCGCCGGCCGGGGCGAGGGACAGGTTCACGTCGCAGCGCAGGGAGCCCTGCTCCATCCGGACGTCGGAGACGCCGAGGCCGAGCAGCAGGTCGCGGAGCTGGGCGACGTAGGCGCGGGCAACGACGGGCGCCTTCTCCCTGGTCCCGGTGACCGGCCTGGTGACGATCTCGATGAGCGGTATGCCGGCCCGGTTGTAGTCCACCAGGGAGTGGTCCGCGCCGTGGATCCGGCCGGTGGCGCCGCCGACGTGCAGCGACTTGCCGGTGTCCTCCTCCATGTGCGCCCGCTCGATCTCCACGCGGACGGTCTCCCCCTCGACGTCCACGTCGAGCCAGCCGTCGAACGCTATCGGCTCGTCGTACTGGGAGGTCTGGAAGTTCTTCGGCATGTCGGGGTAGAAGTAGTTCTTCCGCGCGAACCGGCACCAGTCCGCGATCGTGCAGTTGAGCGCCAGCCCGATGCGGATCGCCGACTCGACCGCCATGCGGTTGACGACCGGCGTCGCACCGGGGAGCCCCAGGCACACCGGGCAGACCTGGGTGTTCGGCTCGGCGCCGAACTCCGTGGGGCAGCCGCAGAACATCTTCGAGGCGGTGTTGAGCTCGACGTGGACCTCGAGCCCCAGGGCGGGGTCGAACCTCGTCAGCGCCTCCTCGAAGGAGAGCAGGTCGGTGGTGGTCGTGGTGGTCATGCGCTCACCCCTGTCAGCTCCGGGGCCCGGTCCAGGATCGGGCCCCCCCAGCGGTCCTCGAGCATCGCCTCGAGCGCCGCGCCGACCCGGTAGACCCGGTCGTCGGCCAGCGCGGGCGCGAGCACCTGCACGCCCGTGGGCAGCCCGTCCTCCTCGGCCAGCCCACCGGGCACCGAGATACCCGGGACCCCGGCGAGGTTGGCCGGGATGGTGGCCAGGTCGTTGAGGTACATCGCCAGCGGGTCGTCGAGCTTCTCCCCCAGCCGGAACGCGGTGGTCGGCGCGGTCGGCGACAGCAGCACGTCGGCACGCTCGAAGGCGGCCGCGAAGTCGCGACTGATGAGGGTCCGGACCTTCTGTGCCTGGCCGTAGTAGGCGTCGTAGTAGCCGCTGGACAGCGCGTACGTCCCGAGGATGATGCGACGCTTGACCTCATCGCCGAAGCCGCGGTCGCGGGTGGCGCGCATGACCTCCTCGGCGCTCGGGGCGGGGACGTCCTCGGGGAGCACCCGGAGGCCGTAGCGCATCGCGTCGAACCGGGCGAGGTTCGAGGACGCCTCGGCGGGCAGGATCAGGTAGTACGTCGCGAGCGCGTGCACGAAGGTGGGGCAGGAGACCTCCACGACCTCCGCGCCGGCGTCGACCAGCAGGCGCACCGACTCCTCGAAGCGCTCCTGGACACCGGCCTGGTAGCCCTCGCCCGTCAGCTCCTTGACCACGCCGACGCGCAGGCCGCGGACGTCCCCGGCAGCCCCCTGGCGTGCCGCGGCGACCACGGGGGGCATCGGCCGGTCGATGGAGGTGGAGTCGAGCGGGTCGTGGCCGCCGACCACCTCGTGCAGGAGTGCTGCGTCGAGGACCGTGCGGGTCACCGGGCCCGCCTGGTCCAGGCTGTTGGCCAGGGCCACGAGCCCGTAGCGGGAGACCCCTCCGTAGGTCGGCTTCACTCCGACGGTGCCGGTGACCGCACCGGGCTGACGGATGGAGCCACCGGTGTCGGTGCCCACGGCCAGCGGGGCCTCGAAGGCCGCCACCGCCGCGGCCGAGCCGCCTCCGGAGCCGCCGGGGATGCGGTCCAGGTCCCAGGGGTTGTGGGTCGGGCCGTACGCCGAGTGCTCGGTTGAGGACCCCATCGCGAACTCGTCCATGTTGGTCTTGCCGAGGATCGGGAGCCCGGCGGCGCGCAGGCGCGCGACCACGGTCGCGTCGTACGGCGGCACCCAGCCCTCGAGGATCCGGGACCCGCACGTGGTCGGCAGCCCCCGGGTCACGAGCACGTCCTTGACGGCGACGGGGATGCCGTCGAGGGCGGAGGCCGGCGCACCGGAGGACCGGCGCTCGTCCGAGGCGCGGGCCGCCTCGATCGCACCGTCGGGATCCACGTGAAGGAACGCGTGCACGGCGCCGTCGACGGCGCCGATCCGGTCCAGGTGGACCCGGGTCAGCTCCTCGGAGGTGGTCTCGCCCGCGGCGAGGGCCTGAGCCAGGTCGGCGGCCGTACGGCGGGTCAGGTCGCTCACGCCTCCTCCCCGAGGATCCGCGGGACGCTGAACCGCTGCTGCTCCGGCTCGACCGGGGCGCCGGACAGCGCGTCCTCCGCGCTCAGCCCCGGCCGAGCAACGTCCTCGCGGAACACGTTGGTCAGCGGCAGCGCATGGCTGGTCGGGGGGACGTCGTCGGCGGCCACCGCGCTGATCGAGGCGATGGAGTCCAGGATCACCGCGAGCTGGGGGGCGAGGTGGTCGAGCTCGGCGTCGGACAGGTCGATCCGCGCGAGGTCGGCGAGGTGCGCGACCTCCTCGCGGCTGATCTCGGGCATGGACGCGGGCTCCTCGGGCGTTCGGCGGCGGGCGGCACCCCATCCTAGGCAACCCGCGGGCTCACGACTCGGGGCCGTCCGCGAGCAGCCGCTTGAACCCCTCCTCGTCGAGCACCGGCACCCCGAGCTGCTCGGCCTTGTCCGCCTTGGAGCCCGGCGAGTCACCTACCACCACGTAGTCGGTCTTCTTGGAGACCGAGGAGGTGGCCTTCCCACCGCGCGAGACGATCGCCTCCTTGGCCTCGTCGCGGCTGAAGTCGCTCAGCGAGCCGGTGACCACGATGCTGCGGCCCTCCAGGGTCCGCGGTCTCGACCGGTCGCGTTCGTCGGCCATCGAGACACCGGCCTCGGTCCACTTCCGGACGATGTCTCGGTGCCAGTCGCCCTCGGGGCCGTCGAACCACGCTCGGACCGACTCCGCGATGGTCCGCCCGACACCTTCGACCTCGGCGAGCCGGTCCACGTCCGCGGCGCGGATCGCCTCCATCGACCCGAACTCGGCGCCCAGCGCCCGCGCGGCGGTGGGCCCGACGTGCCGGATCGACAGCGCCACGAGTGCGCGCCAGAGGGGCCGCTCCCGGGCCGCGGCGAGGTTCTCGAGCAGCCGGTGGGCGTTCGCGTTGAGTACCTGCCCGTCCCCCTCGCCCTTCTTCGGTGCACGGGTGAACAGCGGGGCCTGCAGCAGCTTGGCCTCGTCGAGGTCGAAGACGTCGCCCTCGTCGCTGAGCACGCCGGCGTCGAGCAGCGCGACGGCGGCCTCGTAGCCCAGCCCCTCGATGTCGAAGGCGCCACGGCCCGCGACGTGGAACACCCGCTCGCGGACCTGGGCTGGGCACTTGCGGTGGTTGGGGCAGCGCAGGTCGGCGTCGGCCTCCTTCTGCCGCACCAGCGGGGTGCCGCAGGCCGGACAGGTTGTCGGCATCACCCACTCGGGCAGCCCCTCGGGACGCAGCGCGAGCACCGGCCCGACGATCTCCGGGATCACGTCACCGGCCTTGCGCAGGATCACCGTGTCGCCGGGCCGCACGTCCTTGCGCTTGACCTCGTGGGCGTTGTGCAGCGTCGCCATCTCCACCGTCGATCCCGCAACCCGGGTCGGGACCATCCTCCCGAACGGGGTGACCCGCCCGGTCCGGCCGGTGTTCACCTCGATCGCGAGGAGCTTGGCGTTGACCTCCTCGGGCGGGTACTTGAACGCGATGGCCCACCGCGGGGCCCGGCTCGTCGACCCCAGCCTGCGCTGCAGCGAGACGTCGTCGACCTTGACCACCACCCCGTCGATCTCGTGCTCGACGTCGTGCCGGTGCTCGCCGTACTCCTCGATGAACCGCATCACCGCCGCGAGGTCGGGCAGCACCCGGGCGCGCTCGCTGACCGGCAGCCCCCACGCCGCGAGCGCCTCGTAGGACTGGGACTGCGAGGTCGGGGTGAACCCCTTGCGGGCACCGAGGCCGTGGCAGACCATCGCCAGCGCCCGGGTCGCGGTGACCCGGGGGTCCTTCTGCCGCAGGGATCCCGCGGCTGCATTGCGAGGGTTGGCGAACATCGGCCGGCCGGCGTCCCGCATCGACTCGTTGAGCCGCTCGAAGGCCTTCACCGGGAGGAACACCTCCCCGCGGACCTCGACGAGGTCCGGGACCGGGTACTGCTCCGTGCCGGTGAGCCGGTCCGGGACGTTGTCGACGGTCCGGACGTTGGGCGTCACGTCCTCGCCGGTGCGGCCGTCCCCGCGGGTCGCCGCGCGCACCAGCCGGCCGCCCTCGTAGAGCAGGTTGACCGCCAGCCCGTCGACCTTGAGCTCGCACAGCAGCGCCGGGTCGACCACCCCGTCGCGGGCCAGCCGGGCCCGCCAGGCCTCGAGCTCCTCGAAGGAGAACGCGTTGTCCAGGCTCATCATCGGCTCGAGGTGGTCGACCGCGGTGAACTCGGTGGAGACCGCACCGCCGACCTTCTGGGTCGGGGAGTCCGGGGTCCGCAGCTCGGGGAACCGCTCCTCGAGCTCCTCGAGCCGGCGCATCCGCCGGTCGAAGTCCGCGTCGGACAGGGTCGGGTCGTCGAGCACGTAGTAGCGCCACCGCGCGTCCTCGACCTCCTCCGAGAGCGCCCGGTGCTCCTCGCGCGCCTCGGGTGGAGCAGCGTCGACCTGCGTCTCCACGGCCGCCCCGACGGCCGCCCCGACGGTCGTCACTGGGATCTCGGTCTCCTTCGCCATGGGGCCATCTTGCAGTGCCGCACCGACACCACGGAGATCCGGCGCCCGCGCGACCAGCTTCGCGGTGATGATGCTGGTCCCGGCCGCGATGTTCTCGATGTTCTTCTTGCTCAGCCTGTTCGTGCAGAACGTCATGGGCTGCTTCCCCCTTCGCGCCGGGCTCGCCTTCCTGGCCTTCAGCGCCGGCATCGTCATCGCCGCGACGGTCCTCGTCGTGCTGATGTCGCTGGGCATGGGGCTCACCTGCGTCCCGCTGACCCTGACTGCGGTCCACGGCGTGGGAGCCCGTGAATCCGGCATCGGGTCCGGTGTGCTGAACACCATGCGCCCGGCACGAGGACCTGGCCACCGACGAGGTCCCCCGAGGGCATCGGCGTCTGACCAGCGAGGACCTGCCGCCCAAGGGATAGGGCGGCAGGTCTTGCGCCGTCGTCAGGGCTCCCGCAGGATGTTCGCCACCTGTCAAATGCGAACCTGGGGGGTTCACATGAAGCGTGCTGCCTGCGCCGCCGTCCTGGCGCTCGGCCTGTCCCTGTCGTCTCCTCCTGTCGCGCGCGCCGCTGGCCCCGCGCGGCCCTTCGACTTCGACGGGAACGGCTTCCGCGACCTCGTGGTCGGTGCTCCCGGCCTCCAGGTCGGCTCCGTGCACGACACCGGCGGGGTGGTGGTCCTGCCGGCCTCGGCGGCCGGCGTCTCCCAGCGCGAGAAGGTGGTGACCCAGTCGAGCCGCGGGGTCCCCGGAGCCTCGGAGCCCGGTGACCTGTTCGGGGCGTCGGTGACCAGCGCCGACTTCGACCGCGACGGGTACGCCGACCTCGCCGTCGGCCAGCCCGGTGAAGGGCTCGGGACGGCTCTGGCCGGCGCGGGCCGCGTGACCGTGGTGTACGGCTCCCCGCACGGCCTCGACACCACGCGCTCCACAGGCTTCAGCGCGCCCTCCGGCGTCACCGCGAACAGTCAGTTCGGCACAGCCGTCGTGGCGGGCGACCTCAACCGCGACGGGTTCCCAGACCTCGCCGTGGGCGCGCCCCTGGCCGACATCGACCAGACCCAGGACACCGACTTCCACCCCAGCGGGACCGTCACCGTGCTGCTCGGTGGTCCCGACGGGATCAGCAGGACCGGAGCGGTGGTCCTGCACCGGCAGGGGTTCCCCGACTTCGACGTCTCGTTCGGCCAGGCGCTCGCGGTCGGGGACCTCGACCGGGACGGCGGCGACGACCTGGTGGTCGGGTCCCGCGGCGCCCGCTTCGTCGACGAGGGGTTCGCCGGCTCCGTGAGCTACTGCCCCGGCCGAGCCGGTGGCCCGACGGGCTGCAGCCGCCTCGTCAAGTCCCCGCTGTACGCCGGCCTGAGCTCGCTGTCCGTCGGCAACGTGTCGGGCGACGCCCGCCCCGAGATCGTCGTCGGGGTGCCGAACCGGCAGGAGGACGACCACGGGAGCGTGAAGGTCCTGGGGCTGCGGGCCGGGAGCCCGCTGACCGTGTCCCGGGAGCTCACCCTCACCCAGGGGAGTGCCGGGGTCCCCGGCGCCGACGAGCCCGGTGACGCCTTCGGTCGCAGCGTCGCCCTCGCGGACATCGACCGGGACGGGTACGCCGACCTGGCGGTGGGTGCACCCGGTGAGGACCAGCAGCGCGGCCGGGTCACCGTGATCCACGGGGCCCGCGGCGGCTACCGGACCACGGGCAGCTTCACCTACAGCCAGAGGTCCCGCGGGATCCCCGGGGCAGCCGAGGCCGGGGACGGCTTCGGGACCGCCGTGACGCTCGTCGACCACAACCGGGACCGCCGCCCCGACCTGGCCGTCGGCGCCGTCGGCGAGAACCACTTCGCCGGTGCGGTGACCCTCCTGCCCGGCTCGGGGACACGGTTCGCCACCGGCCGGTCCCGCACCTTGGGGCTCGCCACGCTCGGGTACGCGCACCCGGCGAGCGCCTCGTTCGGCGCGGTCCTGGGCAAGGTCCACTAGCCGGGTGAGGCGAGAAGGACCCCCGCCTCAGGACAGCGGCGGCAGGTCCTGCTCGGTGGCCAGCAGGGCCCGGAACGGGTCCCCGTGCTCGGCCAGCCGGGCGGCGACGTCGCGCACCGTGAACCGGTCCGGGCGCAGGACCGGGTCGTCGAGCTCCTCCCAGCGGATCGGCATCGACACGCCGGCGCCGGCCACCGCCCTCGGGCTGTACGGCGCCACCAGCGTCTTGTTCACGGCGTTCTGGGTGTAGTCGAGCCGCGCAAGGCCACGCCGCTCGCGGACCTCCCACTTCCAGCTGACCAGCTCGGGCACGACCGCGCCGACGGTCCGGGACAGCCGCTCCACCCAGGTCCGGGTGTCCTCGAACGTCGGGCCGCGGCGCACCGGCACCCAGATCTGCACCCCGCGCCGGCCGGTGACCTTGGCCTGCGCCCGGACGTCGAGGTGCTCCAGGGCGGTGCGGTGCAGCCGGGCCAGGACCAGCACGTCGTCCCAGGTCGTCCGCTCCCCCGGGTCGATGTCGATGAGCGCGTACGTCGGCAGGTCCGGGGCGTCCGTGCGGGAGGTCCACGGATGCCACTCCAGGGCCCCGAAGTTCGCCGCCCACACGAGCGTGGCGGGCTCGTCGACGACCACGTAGGTCCCGGTCTCCCCCGGGTCGGCGTCCGGGTTGTCCCAGCCGGTCACCCAGTCCGGGGCGTGCGCGGGCCGCTCCTTGTGCCAGAACCCCTTGCGCCCCGCGCCGTCGGGGTAGCGGTGCATGTTGAGGGCCCGGCCCTCCAGGTAGGGCAGCACCACGGGCGCCACCTCGGCGGCGTAGCGCACCAGCTCCCGCTTGGTGACCGGCGGCTGCCCGTCTCGCGCGGGGAACAGCTCCTTGTCCAGGTTGGTGAGCCGCAGCTCCCGACCGTGCACGTGCCAGGTCCCCGCGCCGGGGAGGGAGTCCAGCTCGTCGAGCTCCTCCGCTGACGGACCGCCGGGGGCCGCGTGCACCAGGACCGAGGCCCGCTCCGCCGGGAGGTCGCTGCGCCAGAGCCGCTCCGGGTCCGCCCGCACCTCGTCGTTGGTCCGTCCGCTGAGCACCGAACGGGGGTGCTCGTCGGGCGACCAGCCCTCGACCGCGTGCGCGTCCTTCTTGTGCATCAGCAGCCACTGCTCCCGGTCGCCGCCACCCCGATCGCCGCCACCCCGATCGCCCGCACCACCGCGGCGGACGAGCGCGAAGCGCCCGGTCAGCTTGTGGCCGTGCAGGTCGACGTGCAGCGAGCCGTCGGACAGGCCCCGGCGAGGGTCGTCGCCCTCCCGCGGGCTCCAGGTCCCGACGTCCCAGACGGTCACGTCGCCGGCGCCGTACTGCCCGGCCGGGATGACCCCCTCGAAGTCGAAGTACTCCAGCGGGTGGTCCTCGACCCGGAACGCCGTACGGCGTGCGGACGCGTCGAGCGTCGGGCCCTTCGGCACCGCCCAGCTCACCAGCACGCCGTCGAGCTCGAGGCGCAGATCGTAGTGCGGGGACCGTGCCCGGTGCCGCTGCACCACGAACCGGCCGCCGCTCATGCGGGCTCCTCAGCCGCGGAGGTCCGCCGCGGCGGCACGGCAGGTGGCCAGCGCCGTCCGGGCCCAGCGGTCCCCCGCCGCGGCGAGACCGCACGACGGCGTGAGCACGAGGGAGGCCGCGGTGACCGGGTCGAGCCCGAGCATGTCGAGGAGGCGCAGCACCCGCTCCGTCACCGCGCCGGCCGGCACCTCGGCGCTCGGGGTGGTGGAGGGGACGACGCCGAGAAGCACCGGGCGGCCCTCCTCCAGGAGCGTCGCGAGGTCGTCGTACGCCGCCGCGGCCAGCACGTCGAGGTCGACCGAGACGCCCTCGGCCCCGGCGCCGACGAGCAGCGCGACCGGTACGTCCCTGGCACAGCAGTGCACGACCGGCGTGGCCCCGGCCTCGCGGACGGCCGCGAGCACCTCCTCCAGCGCCGCGCTGGCACCGGCCGCGTCCACGGAGCGGTGCCGGTGCAGGCCGGACGCCGTCGGGACCGCGCCGGCCAGCACCGCGGGCAGCGCCGGCTCGTCGAGCTGGACCATGAGCTCCGCTCCAGGGACGCGCCGACGGAGGTCCGCGACGTGGCCGCGCAGGCCCTCGGCGAGCGCCTCGGCGAGCTCGTGCCTCGCCCCGTAGTCGGCCAGCACGCGGTCGCCACGTGGCCGTTCCACCGTCGCGGCCAGGGTCCACGGCCCCGCCACCTGGGTCTTCAGGCGCCCCGACCAGCCCTGCAGCTGCTCCTCGACCGTGTCGAGGTCCTGGGCGAGCAGCGACCGCGCCCGCCGGTGGTCCACGCCGACCGGACCGCTGTGGCCGGTCAGCCGCCAGCCGGCCGGCTGCAGGTCCGCGCCGAGGTCGGCCACCACGGCCAGCGTGCGTCCGGTCAGGCTCGCGTGCGCGCCGCGGCCGGGCAGCTCGGGGACGTGCGGCAGGTCGGGCAGCTCGTCGAGGACGATCTTCACCGCGTCCCGGTAGGCCGCCGCGTCCTCCCCGGGCATCGAGCCGACCCCGGTGGCGGTGATCACGCGGGCGCCGCCGTCCGTGAGGCCGCCGCGATCGTGCACGAGCCGACGACCCGGGAGCCGTCATACACCACCGCGGCCTGGCCCGGCGCGATCCCCTGGGCCGGGTCGTGGAGCTCCACCCGCAGGCTCCCCGCGTCGCCGGGGGTGACCAGCGCGCGGTGCTCCCCGCCGTGGGCGCGCAGCTGGACCGTGACGCGCACCGGCTGGGTCGGGGCGGCGCCGCACCACCGTGCCCGGACCCCCTCGATGCGGTCCACGGTCAGCTCCTCGCGCGGGCCGACCGTGACGGTCCCCGAGACCGGCTCGATGTCCAGGACGTAGCGCGGCCTCCCGTCGTCGGTGGGCGTCCCGATCCGCAGTCCCTTGCGCTGGCCGACGGTGAACCCGAAGGCGCCTTCGTGGCGGCCGAGCACCTGCCCGCTGGCGGAGTCGACGATGTCGCCGGTGCCGCTGCCGAGTCTCTCGCGCAGCCACCCCGAGGTGTCGCCGTCGGCGATGAAGCAGATGTCATGGCTGTCCGGCTTGCGGGCGACCTGGAGACCCCGACGGGCGGCCTCCGCGCGGACCTCCGACTTGAGGGTGGGCCCGAGCGGGAACATCGAGTGCCGCAGCTGCTCCTGGGTCAGCACGCCGAGCACGTAGGACTGGTCCTTGCCCGGGTCCGCGGCCCGGTGCAGCTCGACGAGGCCGTCCGCCCCGGTGGCCAGGGTCGCGTAGTGGCCCGTGGCCACCGCGTCGAAGCCCAGGGCCACGGCTCGGTCGAGGACGGCGGCGAACTTGATCTTCTCGTTGCAGCGCAGGCACGGGTTGGGCGTGCGGCCGGCGGAGTACTCGGCCACGAACTCCTCGACCACGTCCTGGTGGAACCGGTCGCTGAGGTCCCAGACATAGAAGGGGATCCCGATCACGTCGGCGGCCCGCCGCGCGTCGTTCGAGTCCTCGATCGTGCAGCAGCCGCGGGCCCCGGTCCGGTAGGACTGAGGGTTGCGCGAGAGCGCGAGGTGGATCCCGGTGACGTCGTGGCCCATCTCTGCGGCGCGGGCCGCGGCCACGGCGGAGTCGACGCCGCCGGACATGGCGGCCAGGACGCGCACTGCGATCAGCCGGCCTTCTTCGAGACGCCGAAGCCTGCGGCGGCACCGGCGGCCCGGGCCCGCGAGACGACCGGGCCGATGGCGGCCACCAGCGCGTCCACGTCGGCCGCGGTGCTCGTGTGCCCCAGGGAGAGCCGCAGCGAGCTCCGCGCCTGCTCCTCGTTGCAGCCCATGGCCAGCAGCACGTGCGAGGCCTGCGGGACCCCGGCGGAGCAGGCCGAGCCGGTGGAGGTGGCGATCCCCCGGGCGTCGAGCAGCATCAGCAGCGAGTCGCCCTCACAGCCGGGGAAGGTCAGGTGTGCGTTGCCCGGAAGCCGGTGGTCGAGCCCGCTGTCCGGGTCGCCGTTCACCACCGCGTCGGGGACCTGCTCGCGGACCCGGCGTACCAGGTCGTCGCGGAGCGCGGCCACCCGCACGGCGTGGTCGGGCTGGTTCCTGACGGCGAGCCCGACCGCGGTGGCGAAGGCCGCGATGGCCGGGGTGTCGATGGTGCCCGAGCGGATGTCCCGCTCCTGGCCGCCGCCGTGCAGCTGCGGAGTCACCTGGAGGTCGCGGCGTACGACGAGCGCGCCGACGCCGTACGGCCCCCCGGCCTTGTGCGCGGTGACGGTCAGCGCGTCGACCCCGCTTGCCGCGAAGTCGACGGGTACCTGCCCGACCGCCTGCACGGCGTCGGTGTGCACGGGGATCCCGTGTGCGTGCGCGAGCCGGACGACCTCGCCGACCGGCTGGACGGTCCCGACCTCGTTGTTGGCCCACATCACCGAGACCAGGCCGACCGTTCCGGGGTCGCGCGCGACCGAGCGCCGCAGGGCGTCGAGGTCCAAGCGTCCGAGCCGGTCGACCGGGAGGAGCTCGACGTCGGCGCCCTCGTGCTCGCCGAGCCAGTGCAGCGAGTCGAGGACGGCGTGGTGCTCGATCGCGGTGCTGAGGATCCGGGTCCGACGGGGGTCCTCGGCCCGACGCGCCCAGAACAGGCCCTTGAGGGCGAGGTTGTCGGACTCGGTGCCGCCGGAGGTGAAGACCACCTCGCCGGGACGGCAGCTCAGCGCCTGGGCGAGCGCCTCGCGGGACTCCTCCACCACCCGCCGTGCCTGCCGGCCCGGGGCGTGCAGCGACGAGGGGTTGCCCAGATGGGTGAGCTGGGCGGTCATCGCCGCGACCGCCTCGGGGTACATCGGCGTCGAGGCCGCGTGGTCCAGGTAGACCGGACGCCCCTGATCGGTGTCGTTCATCGCGTCCACCAGCGTAGACCCGGGGGTGGACACCTCCGTCCGGCTACCCCTGGCGGTCCGGGCCGGCCCGGCGCGCAGTGACCCGGAGGACGACCCGGCGCTCGCGCTCCATCCCGGCGCGGTACTCGTCCCAGTCGTCGGCCTCCCCGGAGATCCCGCGGTAGTACTCCACCAGCGGCTCCATGGCCTCCGGCAGCGACACGACCTCGGCCTCGCCCTCGACGTAGATCCAGTCGCCGAAGAACGAGTCCGGCAGCACGCACAGCTGCACCCAGGGGTCCTCGCGCAGCCGCCGGGTCTTGTAGGCGGTCTCGCGGCTGCTGATCGTGAAACGGCCCTCGCCGTCGACGCCGACGAGCACCGGGCTCTGCTGGATGCCGGTCCCCCGGCGGGTGGCGAGCACGGCCCGGTGGTGGGAGCGCACGAAGTCCCGCGCGCGGTCGAGGTCCATGGGCCCAGTGTCACGGGTGGGCCGTGCCCGCGCCAGGGTCGCGCAGGTCACACCGCGCCGAGCGCTGAATGTTCGTCCTTTCTGTGTCTGGACCGGTACTGTTGTGACCGCTGGCCCCACCTGTTCTGCCTCGGGCCAGGCAGCGTCATCCACCGAGCGCCGCGACCGGCCCCATGTGAACCACGTCGTCGACCACGTCGAAGGCGTGTCGGACATGGCGGACCAGGGTCGCGCCGGGCAGGACGACCCACCTTTCTCTCATCGGAGCACCCACCCATGGCGGACCACAACGCCCGCAGCTTCGCCGACCTCGGCCTGCCCGCGACACTCGTCGCGGCGCTCGCTGACGCCGGCATCACCACCCCCTTCCCGATCCAGTCCGCGACCCTGCCGGACTCCCTGGCCGGGCGCGACGTGCTCGGCCGTGGCCGCACCGGCTCCGGCAAGACCTACGCCTTCGTGCTGCCCCTGCTGGCCCGCCTCGCGGCGCGGCCGGGCGATCGCCGCCCGAAGCGTCCCCGCGCCCTGGTCCTGGCACCGACGCGCGAGCTGGCCACCCAGATCGAGGAGGCCATGGCCCCGCTGGCCAGGAGCGTCGGCCTCCGCACGGTGACGATCTTCGGCGGGGTCCGCCCCAACCCGCAGATCCAGGCCCTGCGAAACGGCGTCGACGTCGTCATCGCCTGTCCCGGGCGGCTCGCCGACCACGTGCAGTCCGGTCACGCCGACCTCGGGTCGGTGGAGGTCACCGTGCTCGACGAGGCCGACCACATGGCCGACCTCGGGTTCCTGCCCGTCGTACGCCGGCTGCTGGACAAGACTCCGTCCCACGGCCAGCGGCTGCTGTTCTCGGCCACCTTGGACCGGGGCGTCGACGTGCTCGTCAAGCGGTTCCTGCACGACCCGGTGACGCACAGCGTCGACTCGGCGCAGTCGCCGGTCGCGAAGATGACGCACCACGTGCTGCACGTCAGCAAGGACGGCCGGGTCCCGGTGCTGGCCGACCTGGCAGCCGCGCCCGGCAAGACGATCGTCTTCACCCGGACCAAGCACGGCGCCAAGGCGCTGGCCCGTCAGCTCAACGCGCGTGGCGTGCCGTCCGTGGAGCTGCACGGCAACCTGGCCCAGAACGCGCGCACCCGCAACCTGACCGCCTTCGGCGACGGGACCGCCACCACGCTGGTGGCCACGGACATCGCAGCGCGAGGCATCCACGTCGACGACGTCAGCCTGGTGGTGCACGCCGACCCGCCGGTCGAGCACAAGGCCTACCTGCACCGCTCGGGGCGTACGGCGCGCGCCGGCGCCGAAGGGACGGTCGTCACGCTGATGCTCGACGCCCAGGTGGGCGACGTGCGCGACCTGACCCGGAAGGCCGGGATCAAGCCGACCATCACCCGGACCGGACCCGGCGACGAGCTGCTGCAGCAGATCGCACCGGGCGAGCGGACCTACGTCGCGGCCCGGGACCTCCCGCAGTCCGGGTCCGCCGGCCCCGACGCTGCGCGGGGCGAAGCAGCCCGTCGCGGGAGCGGAGCCGGCCGCAGCAGCAGCGGTGGTCGTAGCGGCGGCGGTCGCAGCCGGGCGCGCGCTCCCCTGTCGACCTCGGCCAAGCCGGCAGGCGCTGGGCGCACCCGGCGCCGAGGCGGCTCCTCCGGCCGTCCGGCCGGAGGCGGCTCCACGACGGTCTACTCCTCCACCAGCTCGCACAGCGCTGCCACATTCTCGGCCTCGCGCCGGGGGCGCTGACCCCCACCTGACCAGCCTCAGGTGCCGCCCGACCGGCCTCACGGGCCGGTCGTGAAGCTCCAGGACGCGGTGGTCAGCGGGTTGCCGGCGGTGTCGTGGATGTTCGCGGCGCCGCCGGTCAGCGTCACCGTGAACTTCGTGCTGGCCGCCAGGGTGGTACCCGGGTCGAGGATCCACTGGTTCGTGGTGCCGTTGCGCGAGACCACGGCCGCGACGACGGTCCCGGCGGGGTTCTTCAGCTGGAACGTCGACCCGGACACCCCGGCAACCACCTCGCTGAAGGTCGCCGAGACGTTCGCTGTCCGGCTCACGCCCGTGGCGGCAGCCGCCGGCGTCCGTGCGCTGATCGTCGGCCGCGGCCCGGTCAGGAACGACCAGGTGGTGTTCGCGAGAGGCGTGTTGGCCGTGTCACGGATGCCCGCGGCCCCACCGGACAGGGTCACCGTGTACCTGGTGTCCTTCGCCAGGCTGACGTCGGGGTTCAGGATCCACTGGTTCGTGGTCCCGTTCCGGGACACGACAGCCCCGACTGCTGCGCCGGTCGCGGTGTTCTTCAGCGTGAAGGTGGTCCCCGAGACCCCGGTGACGGCCTTGCTGAAGGTCGCGGTGACGTTGTTGGCGACCGGGACCGCCGTCGCGGTCACGGCGGGGGTCCTCGCCGACACCGTGGGCCCGGCAGTGGCGGCGGCCACGGTGAGGGAAACCGGTGTGCTCGCGGCGCCGACGTTGCCGGCCGCGTCCATCGCCTTGACCGTGTAGGCGTACGTTCCCGCCGCTAGAGCGGAGTCGCTGAACGACCGAACCGAGCCGACCTGGTCCGTCCCGACCTGCACTCCGTTGCGGAACACCCGGTAGCCGGTGACGCCGACATTGTCCGTGGCCGCGGTCCAGCTCAGGTTGGCGGTGCTGCCGGTCACGGACCCGGTCACCGCCGGCGCCGACGGCGCTGTCGTGTCCGGCGTGGGCACGGTGATCGACACAGCGTTGCTCGCCGCGACGTTGCCGGCCGCGTCCATCGCCTTGACCGTGTAGCCGTAGGTCCCCGGCGCCAGCGCCGGGTCAGAGAGCGACCGCGCGGAGCCCGCGAGGTTCGCACCCACCTGGGCGCCGTCGCGGAACACCTGGTAGCCGGTGACCGCCACGTTGTCGGTCGCCGCGGTCCAGGTCAGATTGGCCGTCGTACCGGCCCGCGTCACGCTCAGCGTCCCCGACGTGGGCGGCGTGGTGTCCGTGGCCGTCGTGGTCCCGGTCCCAGTGAGCGGCACGTCGACGGTCACGCCGTTGGCGTCGGTCACGTGCAGCGCGGCGGCCTTGGGGCCGGCGGTCGTCGGCGCGAAGACCACGCCGATCTCGCAGCCGCCGCCAGGGGCGACCGTGGTGCCGCTGCAGGTGTTGTGCGCCCCGAGCTGGAACTGTCCCTGGCTCGCTCCCGTCAGCGTCGCCGAGGCAACGGTGAGCGGACCCTTGCCGCTGTTGCCGATGACGACGTTGCTCTCCGGCGACGCCGAGCCGTCGAGCTGGCTGCCGAAGGCCAGCGCGGTCGGAGAGGCCGGGTTGGTGAACAGGTTCGGGAGGTCGGAGCCCTGCAGCGCGACGTCGTGCGTGGCAGTGGGGGTGTCGTCGGCGATGGTCAGCGTCGCCGCCGAGCTTCGGCCCGGGTCGGGGGTGAAGGCGACGTCCACGGTGCAGCGCGCACCCACGTCGAGCGTGGCGGGTGCGACCGGGCAGTTGTCGGTGAGCCCGAAGGCAGCAGCACCCGTCCCCGTCACGTCCATCGAGCCGATCGTGATCGGGGCGCTACCGGTGTTGACGTAGGTCAGCGTCTTGGTCACCGACGGCGTGGCCGGGACGTCCCCGAAGTCGAGCGTGCCGCTGCTCAGAGCCGCGCTCGACCCACCCGGCTGGACCTTGCCCTGGACGATGAGCTTGTCGGTCTCCTGGCAGTTGGCGACCGTGCTGCCGTCGCTGCTCGTGCAGGTCCCGGTGATCCCAGGGCCCGAGACGCGCATCTTGTTGAAGCCCGTCGGCGAACCAACCACGGCGTGCGGGGTGGTGTTGTCGCCGATGTAGCCGGCCGGAGGCGCATCGGCCCCGGTGCTGCCGAAGGTGTCCCAGGTCAGGAAGGGGCCGATCCTGCCGCTCAATGCCGCGGTGAAGACCTCGGGGACCGGTCCCTGGTCGGTGCGGCAGCCCTTGGACGGCTGCACGAGTCCCGAGGGGCTCGCTGTGCAGGTGTAGCTGCCGTACGGGTCGGTGAGGTGGTAGACCCCGTTCGGGGTCACGTTCTTGCCGGTCGCCTGGGTCCGCATGAAGGTCATCTCCTGGCCGGGCCCGGCGCCGAGGTAGGCCGCCTCGAGGCCCGTCTCCATCTTGAACCCCGCGACCGTGGCGTTGGCGTAGAAGTAGAACGCCTCACCCGCGGTGCCACCGACGGTGGCGTGCGTGTCCTGGATCGGCGTCGGACCGGAGAGGCAGTAGGGCAACCCGTCCTGGCAGAGCTGGAGCTGAAGCCCGTTGGCGTCGGCGTAGTACGACGGGAACAGGCTGGCCGGGTCCGTCGGGCCGACCGAGGACAGTGCTGCGGACGCTGGAGGCGCGAGCACACCCAGCGTCCCGACCACGACAGCGGTCGCGACGCCTACTGCCGACAGCCGCCTGCGGTGCGCTCCCCGTGACCGCTCGCTCCTCGACGCGCGCAGACTTCTTCCGAACATGGCGATGACCCCCTGTGCGTTCTCCCCAACTCGACGCGGGCCAATGTCGCCGACCGACCTTGTATCTACCTAGGATCCGGCGACGGGGGGGGG
>JAWWPF010000295.1:0-25453 GCA_033850795.1 Nocardioidaceae bacterium
CTCAACGGGATTGCGAGCCTATTCAACGGGGTCGAGGTAGGCGTTCGACCAGCGCGTGACCTCCTCGAAGGCGCGCCGGCGTACCGCCGCCCGGGACAGGAACACGTCGTGAATCGCTCCCTGGACCCGGACCAGCGTCACATGGTCGGCGAGCTTGTGCGCCCACTTCCGGATCAGCTCGACGTCGAGCACGATGTCGGTGCTCGAGCAGGTGTCGTCGTACTCCTTGGGGCGTCCGCTGCTGGCCGAGGTCAGCACCAGCACCGGCGCGGGCACGTCGAGCCCCCGGTGCGCGCGGGCATGACCGCGGCGTACGGCGCGCAGCCACCCGGCGTACACCGGCCACGACTGGAGCGGCTTCCACGCGAGGTCGAAGTCCCACTCGCCGTCATGGTCGCCGTGCAGGCTGCGCGCGTAGAAGCCGGAGACGTCGCGAGGCACTGCGAGGTACGGCCGCCGCAGGCCGATCTGGTCGATCGCCTTGGTCCCCGCGGTGCGCAGCAGCAGGCTGCCCTGCAGGTCCAGCCAGGGGGAGTTGAGGACCATCCCGGCGAGGTCCGGCTGCCGGTCGTGCGCCCACAACGGTGTGACGAGGCCGCCCGTCGAGTGGCCGGTCACCACGACGTGGTCGTGGCCGTCCCGCTGGGTGACCCGCCGGAACGCCTCGTCGATCTCCGCGTAGTAGTCGGCCAGGTCGGTGACGAAGTTCGGCGTCTGGTGCTCGCGCAGCGACCGGCCGTACTTGCGCAGGTCCACGGCGTAGAAGTCGTAGCCGCGCCCGACCCAGTAGTCAGCCGCCCCGGTCTGGAAGAAGTAGTCGGCGAAGCCGTGCACGTGCAGGACGGCCCGGGTCGTCGACCGCGGTGCGGGGCGGCTCACCAGGGTCGCGACGACCGGTCCCTCGTCGTCCCCGTCGAGCTCGATCGTCTCGACGCAGTAGGGCTCGCCGAGCACGTCCACGGTCCGGGGCTCAACAGGCATGGCGAGATTGTCGCGCATCACACCACCGGCGGGACCGGCATGGTGGCTCGCGGCTCGGGTACGCCCGCGACGCACGTGCACCAGACCTGACCAGGAGACCCAGATGAGCCAGCCGGCACAGCAGCAGGACGTCCCCGGCGTCCAGTCGAAGATGAACCCGGTCCCCGACTGCGGCGAGAAGTCCTACCGCGGCTCGGGCAAGCTGACCGACAAGGTCGCCGTGATCACCGGCGCTGACAGCGGCATCGGGCGCGCCGTCGCGATCGCCTACGCCCGCGAGGGCGCCGACGTGGTGATCTCCTACCTGTCCGAGGACAGCGACGCCAAGGAGACAGCAGCGTATGTGGAGGAGGCCGGCCGCAAGGCGGTGCTGATCCCCGGCGACGTGTCAGACCCGCAGCACTGTCGCGACATCATCGCCCGCACGGTCGAGGAGCTCGGGCGCGTCGACGTGCTCGTCAACAACGCGGCGTTCCAGATGAACCACGACACGCTCGAGGAGATCTCCGACGACGAGTGGGACCGGACCTTCGCCACGAACATCTCCGCGATGTTCCACCTGGTCAAGGCGGCGGTCCCGCACATGAGGCCGGGATCGTCCATCATCGGCAGCTCGTCGGTGAACTCCGACTCGCCCTCGCCGACCCTGGCGCCGTACGCCGCGACGAAGGCGGCCATCGCGAACTTCACGGCCAGCCTCGCGCAGATGCTCGGCCCGAGGGGGATCCGCGCCAACAGCGTCGCTCCGGGACCGATCTGGACACCGCTCATCCCGGCGACGATGCCCGAGGAGAAGGTCGAGCAGTTCGGCGCCGACGTGCCCCTCGGTCGTCCCGGGCAGCCCGCCGAGCTGGCGCCGGTCTACGTGCTGCTGGCCAGCGACGACGGGAGCTACGTCTCCGGTGCGCGGGTCGCGGTCACCGGCGGCAGGCCGATCCTCTGACGCCGTACGCCGGCGTCAGTGCTGGTACGTGCCCTTGATGATCGCCCGGGCCAGTGTCTTGAAAGCCAGGTTGAACGACACCACGGCCGGGCTCGCGTCGGAGTCGACACCGAGTGTCTCCTCCGAGACCGCGTGCACCACGAAGTAGTAGCGGTGCACCTGATCCCCCTCCGGGGGAGCGGCGCCTGTGAACGCCTTGGACCCTGCGTCGTTGCGGCACATGAACGCCTTGCCGGGCAGCTCGGCACCCTCGGCCCCGGCGCCGGTGTCGAGGCTGGTGACGTCGCCGGGCAGATCGACCAGGACCCAGTGCCAGAAGCCGGAGGGGGTGGGTGCGTCGGGGTCGAAGCACGTGACGGTGAAGCTCTTCGTCCCCTCCGGAGCGCCGGACCAGCTCAGCTGCGGCGACGTGTTGCCGGCAGCCGCGACGTGGTTGTCCACGAGCGGTTGACCGTCCTGGATGTCCTCGCTGGTGACGGTGAAGGACGGCACCGAGGGCAGCAGGTCGTACGGGTCCGGTTTGACGGGACGGTCGAGAGGCATCTGGTCTCCTTGAGGGACGGGTGGCGGCCGCGGTGAGCTCGGTCACGGCCGAGGCTAGCGCGTCGTCCGCCCCTCGGTCGCGTGTCCGCCAGGGGGTTCTGCAGAGGACAATGTGGTGATGCCGGACAGCCGCGACCGCACCCCGGGCGAGTTCGCGCCCTACCCGTCCGGGCTCCGCCTCCAGGGCCGCCGGGTGCTGGTCGTCGGCGGCGGGCACGTCGCGGCACGTCGCGTCCCTCGGCTGATCAGCGCCGGCGCCGACGTCGTCGTGGTGTCCCCGGCGAGCACGCCGGCCGTCGAGGGGCTGGCCGGCTCCGGTGAGATCACCTGGCTGCGGCGCGGGTTCCGCGTCGAGGACCTCGACGACGCCTGGTACGTCATCGCGGCCACCGATGACCCGGAGGTCAACCAGCAGGTCGGCACCGAGGCCGAGAAGCGGCGCGTCTTCTGCGTCCGCGCCGACGACGCCACCCGAGCCACCGCGTGGACCCCAGCCGTCGGCCGGCACGCCGGCGTCACTGTCGCGGTCCTTGCGAACCGGGAGCCGCGGCGCTCCGCCGCGGTGCGCGACGCGATCGTCGCCGGCCTCCGCGACGGGGCGATCGCCGCACCGCACGACCACGAGCGCTCACCCGGCGTGGTCCTGGTCGGCGGTGGGCCCGGCGACCCGGAGCTGGTCACCGTCGCCGCCAGGCGTGCGCTCAGCGAGGCCGACGTGGTCGTCGCGGACCGCCTCGCACCGCGGGAGCTGCTGGACGAGCTGTCCCCGGACGTCGAGCTCATCGACGTCACGAAGCTCCCTCGCGGCCGGGCCGCCGCGCAGGAGGAGATCAACCGGGTCATCGTCGAGCGGGCGCTCGCCGGCAAGCGCGTGGTGCGCTTCAAGGGCGGCGACTCCTTCGTGTACGGACGCGGCTACGAGGAGGCACTCGCCTGCCAGGAGGCCGGGGTGGCGTGGACGGTGATCCCGGGGTTGACCAGCGCGGTGTCCGTGCCGGCCGTGGCCGGCATCCCGGTGACCCATCGGGGGGTGGCGCACGACTTCACCGTCATCTCCGGCCACCTCCCGCCCGACCACCCCGACTCGCTGGTGGCCTGGGACGCGGTGGCCCGGCTCCGCGGCACCGTGGTCCTGCTGATGGCCGTGCAGAACCTGCCGCTGATCGCGGCCACGCTGGTGGAGGGGGGCCGTCCGGCCGGCACGCCGTTGGCGGTCGTGTCGGAGGGGACCATGCCGGGGGAGCGGACGCTGCTCAGCACGCTCGGGTCCGTCGCCGAGGACATGGCCCGCGAGGCGGTGCGGCCGCCGGCGATCGTGGTGGTCGGGGACGTCGTGGCGGTGGCCCACCCCGAGAGGTACCCGGCGGCCGACCGCTCGGACGTGCACTGACCCGTGCTCGAGGCTGCGGCCAGCGGGAGACCGCGCGCCGGATCGGCCGAGCGCACGTCCGAGCGGTTGCCGGGCCACGGATACCGTTCGGTCATGGCGAAGCTGGTCGAGGTCGACGACGCCGGCGACCCGCGTCTCGGCGACTACCGGGACCTGCGGGACGTGACGCTGCGCAGGCACCTCGAGGCCGAGCACGGGCTCTTCCTCGCCGAGGGCGAGAAGGTGGTCCGCCGCGCGGTCGAGGCCGGCTTCCCGGTCCGCTCGTTCCTGATGGCGCCGCGGTGGCTCGAGGGCCTCGCGGACGTGCTGGCCCGCAGCGACGCCCCCTGCTACGTGGTCTCGGAGGCCCTCGCGGAGCAGGTCACCGGCTTCCACGTGCACCGTGGCGCCCTCGCCTCGCTCGAGCGGCTGCCGCTGCCGTCGGTGCAGCGAGTGCTGGAGGGCGCGCGCACCGTCGTGGTGCTCGAGGACATCGTCGACCACACGAACGTCGGGGCGGTGTTCCGCAGCGCCGCCGCGCTGGGCATCGACGGGGTGCTGCTGGCCCCTCGCTGTGCCGACCCGCTCTACCGCCGTGCGGTGAAGGTCGCCATGGGCGCGGTCTTCACGGTCCCCTACGCACGCCTCACCGACTGGTATGACGCCCTGCCGCAGGTCTCCGCCGCCGGGTTCACCACCGTCGCACTCACCCTGGCCGCGGACGCCGGTGACATAGAGGACGTGGTGCACGGCCTGGAGAAGGTCGCCCTGGTCCTCGGGAGCGAGGGGCACGGGCTGTCCCCGCGATGGGAGCGGTCCGCAGACCGTCGCGCGGTGATCCCGATGCGGCCCGGCATCGACTCGCTGAACGTGGCGGCGGCGACGGCCGTGGCGTGCTACGTCACCGCGCGGCGGTCTCAGCGCCAGTAGCCGTAACGGGCCTGCACCCCACGGGACTGCTTGTCCGTGCCTGCCCGGTCCTGCGCCGGCCCTCGCTGCAGGTCGGCCCGCATCGGCGCCCGGCAGGTCGCTCCCTTGCAGTCCTTGTAGCGCAGCCAGACCTTCTGCAGCTCCGCGACCACGGCGGCGTAGCGCGGGTCGCCGTAGCGGTTCTGCAGCTCGTTCGGGTCAGCGTCGAGGTCGTACAGCTCGCCGTCGCCGTCGTCGTACCGCACGTACTTCCACCGCGGGGTGCGGATCCCGATCGTGGTCCGGGGATCGTCGAAGCCGGTCGCGGTGCCTCTGCCGTGCCTGAACACGGCCGCGTCCTCCCGGCCCTCCGTCACCACGGGAACCGTCCACCCACGGTCCCCGCGCAGTGACGGCGCGACCGAGACACCGTCGGCGGGGAAGGGCATCCTGGCGTGCGCCAGGTCGGCGATGGTGGCGGTGATCCCGGGCGTGGTGACGGGGTCGAAGCGCGTGCCGTGCGGGATCCCCTTCCCGGCGATCAGGAACGGCACCCGCAGGGACGGCTCGTGCGGCTTGATCTTGCCCTGCCGCATCCGGTGCTCGCCGAGGAAGTAGCCGTTGTCCGAGGTGAACATGATGATGGTGTTGCGGTACTCGTCGGTGGCCTTCAACGTCTGCACCAGTCGCTCGACCTGCCGGTCCAGGACGAAGAGCGCCTCCGCGCGCTGACGGGTCAGGTCGCGCACCGCGATCCGCTCCTGGTGGGTGAGCTCGAGCATCTGGTTCATCGGTCGCGGCTTGTCGCTCACGTCCCGCTCGCTCGGGCCGCCGTCCTTGGGCAGGCCGGAGGCGCGGGTGATCTCCTTGTCGAACCGGCCACGGACCCACGGCGGCCGGGCAGGGGTCTTGATCCGCTCCGGAAGCCCGGCCGCGGTCTTGATCCCCCGCGGGTCGTCCTTCTCGAAGGGCTCGCCGAAGTGCGGCGCCACCGACGACAGGTACATGAAGAACGGCCTGGGGGACCGGTGGTACTTGCGGACCAGGCTGCGGGCGAAGCCGCCGAGCACGTCGGTCTGGTACTGGCCGCGGTGGCTCGTGTCGACGTTGCCGTTGATGTTGAACAGCGTGTCCAGGTAGTTGTACGTGCCTCCGCGCGGGTAGCCGCTGTTCGGCGGCCGGCTCACGGCGCCATACCAGTCGGTCCAGCCCCGAGGCACGTAGCGGAAGGAGGGCTGCCCGGTCACCAAGGACTTCTCGACGCCGTACCCGTTGAGGTACTTGCCGATGAAGACGGTGTTGTAGCCGCTGTCGTTCATGGCGGTCGCGAGCGTTCGTCGGTCGTCGAACGCCTGGAAGCCCCACGGCGCATGGTGGGAGAACACATGGTGGTTGTGCGCGTACTCCCCGGTCAGGAAGGACGCCCGAGCGGGGCAGCAGAGGGGGTAGGGGCTGAAGGAGTTGCGGAAGGTGAGGCCAGTGCCGGCCAGCAGCCGGCGGACGTTCGGCATGAACCGCAGGTCGTCCGCCCGCATGTCGTCTGCCATCACCATCACGATGTTGGGCCGGCGGGACTGCGGCGCCGCCGGCGCCCCGATCGGCGCGATCTCCGCCGGAAGCGCCGTGTTGTCCCCCGCGGGGAGCGCGATCGGCCGGCGCGCCGACGGACCGCTCGAGCTGTTCACCGTGAGGACCGCCACGACCAGGGCGACCACAAGCACCGCGAGGACCAGCAGCGTGGCGCGCGCTCGGCCCTTGCCGGGCAGGGGAAGGCGGGGCATCAGCGGCTTTCGGACGAGAGTCAAGGGCGCCGCGGTCGCGGCACACCGCCCTCCAGGCTACGAGACGGGTCCTCATCTCACGAGCAGGGCGAGCCGGCGGCGCGCCGCTCCTCGGCTCAGGCAGGCCATTCGGGACCGAAGTCGTCGGCCACCTCGGCGGCCTCCTTGAACAGCTTCTTGCGGGTCCGGCGGTTCAGCCGGTCCCCGAACACGATGCCGTGGCAGTGGTCCGTCTCGTGCTGGAGGCACCGGGCGAGAAGGCCTCGGCCCGAGAACGAGACGGGAGCCCCGGCGAGGTCCTGGCCGTCCACCCGCGCGTATGACGGCCGGGCGCACGACACGAACGCGCCGGGCAGGGACAGGCAGCCCTCCTCGTCGTCGTCGAGCGTCCGGTCCTTGCCGGTCGGCAGCAGGAGCTCCGGGTTGCACACGACGCCCTGCTGACGCACCCCGTGCTCGTCGGGGCAGTCGAAGACGAAGACCGCGCGGTCCACGCCGACCTGGCAGGCCGCGAGCCCCACGCCGTCCGCCGCGTACATCGTCGCGACCAGGTCCGCGACGAGGGCCTGCAGCTCCTCGCCGAACTCCGTGATGGGCTCCTGGGTGCGATGCATCACCGGCTCGCCCCAGCGGGTGATCGGCCGGACGGTGCCGGAGGTCGGCAGCACGGACGGTACGTCGGACATGGCGACCAAACTAGCCGAGCGACGACGCCCGGCTCAGGACCGGGAGCGCCGGAGCCGCAGGCCCCCGAGAACGGCGGCCAGCAGTCCGAGCCCACCCAGGACCAGGGCGGCGTCCACCGTCTCCACGACGCTGAGCGGCTCCCCGTGTCGCGACCCCACGGCCTTGGACAGGACCTGCCCGAGGGTCTCCCGGGCCGTGGGGTCGAGGGGGCTCAGTCGCCCGGCCACTCGCCGGTCGCCTTCTGGAAGAGGCGTGCCCCGCCGCGGTTCACCACAGCCTTCACGGTGGCGAAGATCGCGCCTTGCACGGCGGAGGCGATCAGGATCTGGCGCAGACCGTACTCGGACTCGAGCGCCTTGGGAGCGTCCTCGTTGTCACCTGGGGTCGCGTGCTTCCAGACCTGCTTGAACACCGACCCCGCGATCACGCCTGCCACCAGGCTGCTCACGATGCCGATGGGCCGATAGAGGATCTTGGCCGACTTGCTGCTCTGCTCCTCAGTTCTTGGCATCCGACGACTCCTCGGGGTCCTGGCTCTCGCCGCGGGTGTTTCGCAGCTCACGGGCGCGAGCGAAGTCCTTCTCTTCCTTGTCCTCGGTCTTCTTGATGTTGCGGTCGTCCCGCGGAGGCAGCTGGACCGTCTTCTCTGCCTCGACACCGGCCTGCAGCTCTCGGCCACGTTCCAGCTCCGCGTCGAGCTCGGCGCCGAAGAGCAGTGCCAGGTTGGTCAGCCACAGCCACAGCAGGAAGACGATGACCCCTGCGAGAGACCCGTAGGTCTTGTTGTAGCTGGAGAAGTTCGAGACGTAGAACCCGAACAGCGCCGAGGCGATGATCCAGACAACGATCGCGAAGACCGCGCCGATGCTGAGCCACCGGAACTTGGGCTGCTTGATGTTCGGGGTCGCGTAGTACAGCAGCGCCACGATGAACACCACGATGACCAGCATCACCGGCCACTTGGCGATGTTCCAGACGGTGAGCGCGGTGGACCCGAGACCCACCATGTTGCCCACGGACTGCGCGACCGGGCCGCTGACGATGAGCCCGAGCAGGACGAGCGCGACCAGGATGACGCTGACCAGCGTCACCAGCAGCATCACCGGCCGGAGCTTCCAGAAGGGGCGGCCCTCACGGATCTCGTAGACCCGGTTCATCGCCCGGGCGAACGAGCCGACGTAGCCGGAGGCCGACCACAGCGCCGTGAGGAGCCCGATCACGAATGCCAGTCCCGCACTCGGGGTGTTCGCCAACTGCTTCAGCGTCGGGCCCAGGGTCTTCGCCGGGCCGCTGAGGCCGCTGTCGGACATCACCTTCAGGACGTCGTTGACGATCTTGGGCCCCTGGCCGACGAGGCCGAGGACGGAGAGCAGCGCGATGGCCGCCGGGAACAGCGCGAGCACCGCGTAGTAGGTGAGTGCGGCTGCGAGGTCGGTGCACTGGTCCTTGGAGAACTCGCGCATGGTGCGGCGCGCGACGTACATCCAGGAGCCCTTCTTCATGTCTCCAGGCGAGTCGGGCTTGTCGGCACCCTCGGTGTGCCGTTCCTGGGTCCGCTCCTGCTGGGACGTCATCGGCGCTTCCTCCAGACGACGAGCCCGGTGACGAGCAGCAGGGAGGCGAGTACGGCGCCCGCGCCCGCGAGCGCCGCAGGAGCGGGCTTGCCGTCGTCGGTGGTGGCCTTGCTCCGCGCCTGCGTGGTGAGCCCCTTCGCACGGGCCTGCACGTCGCTGAGCTGGCCCTTCGCACGCGCCTGCACGTCGTTGAGCTGGGCCTTGGTCCGGAGCTTGGTGTCGTTGACGCGGGCCTTGGCGCGTGACTTCACGTCGAGCTTGGCCGTCAGCGCCTCGACGGTGTCGCCGAGCTCTTGCCGGGTCTGCTCGATGTTGGCCTGCAGCTCCTCGATGTCCGGCTTCTGGTCGCCGTCGGTCCCGGTGCCGTTCGCGGACGCGCCGTTGGTCCGGGTCTCATGCGGTGCCGTCATGGTGCGCACCCTCCTTGATGGTGTCCACGTCGCGCTTGACGTTGTCGATCGTCTTCTGGGGAGCCGCCGGTGTCGCCTGGCTGACCTGCTTCTTGCCCATCAGCGCGACCACTCCCGCAACCGCGAAGAGCACGACCGTGACGATGAGCGCGGCGAGCCAGGGCGCAAGGAAGGTGGCCAGCGCGAGGATGATCGTGGCGATCAGTGCCCCGACGCCGTACAGCGCCACCACACCGGCCCCGCCGAAGAGCCCGGCGCCCACCCCGGCGTGCTTCGCCTTCTCGGTCATCTCCGCCTGCGCGAGCCGGAGCTCGTTGCGGATCAGGTCGGTGGACTGCTGCGTCAGCCGGGTGACGAGCTCGGACGTGGAGGGCTCGCTCCTCGATCCGGTGGTGCTGAAGTCGGCTGCGGTCGAGCCGCTGGTCTCAGCCACCCAGACCTCCTGAAGTCGTGTTCTCCGACGTCGCGCCCGGCGCGAGCGGCGAGGGCGGCGGCGCGGTGACGATGATCGCGCCCTCCTCCGAGGCGCCCTCGACACCGTCGCTCACCGGGCTGCCCGTCCGGCTGCCCGTGTCGGTGCCCCAACCGGCGCCGTCCGCGCTTCCGGTGTCGTCCGCGGAGTGCTTGCCGCCGGCCTTCTTCGTGGCGTCGGCGACCTTGTCCTTGAGCACCGGGGCCTTCTGCTTGGCCAGGTCCGTGGCCTGCGAGGCCTTCTCCTGCACCCGAGGGTCGTTCATCAGACGGTTCGCCTGGGTCTTGATCTGCTCGTATCGCTCGCGGCCGTCCCTGGTACCGAGCACGTAACCGGTGGCCAGCCCGATGACCAGCGCTGCCTTGCCCTTCATGTGGTCTCCGTTCCTGGTCCCCTGGGGGGATCCTCTGAGAGGGTCACGGTGCCGTGCCCCCGAGGACATTGCCCAAAAGCAAAGGGCTTACACCGTAAGCAGGACTTTCTTAGACAACTGCTTTACGAAGTAAGGCTCGCGACCCGTTCGGACCGAAATGTCCCGTAGGGTGCTGGATAGGAGGTGCCATGTCCCACGGCGACGAGGGCGACGACCAAGGCCACCGGCGTCCACGCAGCGACGCAGACGACGGCGAAGAACACTCCGTCGAGCGTGGCGAACTGGCCGACCGCGTGGAGCAGGTCGTCGACGCGGACGCGGCGGTCGTCGCCGGGGACGAGCCCCCGTCGGCCCGGCTCCCGCTGGACCGCATGCGGATCGTCGGGGCGGCCATCGCCTTCATCGACGAGTTCGGGTTGCCCGGCCTGTCCATGCGGCGGCTCGGCAGCATCCTCGGCGTCGAGGCCATGTCGCTCTACCGCTACGTGCCAGGCCGCGAGAACCTCCTCGACGCCGTGGTCGAGACCATCCTGGACGAGATGCGCGCAGACGACGAGATCCTCGACACGCCGGAGAACGGCTGGCAGGACTTCCTGCAACGACTCGCGCACGGCGTACGCCGCGTGGCGCTCGCCCACCCCAAGGCCTTCCCCCTGGTCGCCTCACGACCCACCGAGGCACCCTGGCTCCGGCCTCCGCTGCGCAGCCTCGGCACCGTCGAGTCCTTCCTGCAGGGCCTGCTCGGCGAAGGGTTCAGCGACAACGGTGCCGTGGCGGCGTACCGAGCCTTCACCAGCTTCCTGCTGGGCCACCTGCTGCTTGAGGTCTCCGCCCTGGGCGGCGACGTCGGGCCGTTGGACGTGATCGAGGACGGGGAGGACCGCAACCACAAGCCGATGGTCTACCCGACGGTCGGGCGGCTGGCCGACGCCCTCGCGGAGAACCACTCCGCAATCGAGTTCGAGGAGGCCCTCGAGCAGCTGCTCGAGCGGATCGCCCTCGTCAAGTCCGAGTCCTGAGGGCCGAGCCGGCGCATCCGCACGTCTCAGACCCGCCGAACCGGCGCATCCGCACGCCTCGAACGCTTGGCCGGCGGAGCTGCGGGGCACCGCCGCTGCATGAAGCTCTACGCCGACAGCCCGGTCCGTCGCACCCGTCAGCAGGTCGGCGACCTCCTGGTCCTGTGCTGGGTGGTGCTGTGCCTGTGGCTGTCGCACACGGTGCACGACGCCGCGTTGTCCCTGGCTGCTCCGGGCCGTCGGATGGAGGCGGCCGGGGGAGCGCTCGGCGGCCGGCTCCGGGACGCGGGTACGACGGTCGCGGCCCTGCCACTTGTCGGCGACCGGGTGCGGGCGCCCTTCGACGAGGCGGGGCGGGCCGCCGACCAGCTCGCCGCGGCCGGGTCGTCGCAGGTGCACGCAGTGGAGCACCTCGCGTTCTGGCTGGGACTGTCCGTGGCGGCCGTCCCGGTGCTCCTCGTCCTCGCGGTGTACCTGCCGCTGCGCTGGCGTTTCGTGCGCGAGCTGAGCGCCGGCCGCCGGTTCGTCGACGACGCTGCGGACCTCGACCTGTTCGCGCTGCGGGCCATGGCGAACCAGCCGCTGCACCGACTGGCCAGGATCAGCGACGACCCGGTCGCTGCCTGGCGCGCCGGCCATCCTGACGTCGTACGCGCGCTGGCGGCGCTGGAGCTCGAGGATGCCGGTCTGCGGGTCCCGGCCGGGCGCTGAGCGGGTCCGGGGTTCTCAGGACCGGCGGTGGGTACGGCCCGGTATGAGCGACAACCACGAGCTGCGCAACGAGGAGAGCAACGAGGCCGTGCAGGCGGTGCTGGACCGGGTGCTGTCCTGGCAGGCCGGTGCGCCGGTCGACACGGTCCGTGAGGAGCTCGAGAAGGGGCTCGCCGAAGTGGGGGAGTCGCGGCCGCCGGATTGGCTGGAGCGCAACGCGCAGGCGATCAGCACCGCGGACCCCGCCCAGTCCTAGACGCGGCTCACCGGGCCGGACGCTCGGCTCAGCGCAGGCGGCGTGCCCCCGGGCTCGGAAGCGCGGTGAGGAAGCCCGGAGCCGGCCACCCGCGGTCCTGGTAGGCGGCCTCTACCTCACGGGCGACCTGCTCGACATCGTCGGTGGACACCAGCGCGATCGCCGAGCCACCGAAGCCGCCCCCGGTCATCCGTGCGCCCAGCGCCCCGCCCGCCAACGCGGTGTCGACCACGACGTCGAGCTCGGCGCACGAGACCTCGTAGTCGTCCCGCAACGACGCGTGCGAGGCGGTCATCGTGGCGCCGAAGCCGCTGAAGTCGTCGGACTCGAGCAGGTCCACGGCCCGCCGTACCCGGTCGATCTCGGTGAAGACGTGCCGGACCCGGCGCCGTACCCGCTCGTCCTTCAGTGCCGCCAGCGCGGCCTCCTGGTCCGTGACGTCTCGCAGCAGGTCGACCCCCAGCTCGGCGGCGGCGGTCTCGCAGTCCCGGCGCCTGGACTCGTAGCCGCCGTCCGACAGCGAGTGCGACGCGCGGGTGTCCACGACCAGCAGGGTCAGGTCGGCCGAGGCCGGGTCCCAGCGCACCTGCTGGGTGGACCAGTCCCGGCAGTCCAGGAGGAGGGCGGCCTCGGCCTGGCCGAAGAGCGCGATGGTCTGATCCATGCCGCCGGTAGGCGCGCCGGCCACCTCGCGCTCGGCGCGCATGCACGCCTGCACCAGCGAGGAGCGCACCTTGTCGTCAATCGGCACCCCTGCCACCTCGGCTGCCGCCAGGGCGACCGAGCACTCGATCGCCGCCGAGCTGGAGAGACCCGCGCCGAGGGGCACGCGGCTGTCGACCACGACGTCCATGCCGGGCAGCCGCCAGCCGTCCTCCTCGAGCGCCCACAGCACGCCCGCCGCATAGGCCGTCCAGCCGCTGACCTGGCCGGGACCGAGCTCACCGAGACGACCGGAGAAGGGGGAGTCCGGCTGCTGGCCGCTGGTCAGGGTCACCACGTCGTCCGTGCGAGGCGCGACAGCCGCGTAGGTGGCGTGCGGCAACGCCATGGGCAGGCACAGGCCGCCGTTGTAGTCGACGTGCTCGCCGATCAGGTTGACGCGGCCCGGAGCCGCGAAGACGCCGACCGGTGTCCGGCCGTGCTGCTCGTGGAACCATCCGGCGACAGCGTTCGCGAGCTCGTTGGGGTCTCCGGGTTCCAAGGTGTCCACGTCCGACACTGTAGGGCGCCCCGGAAGCCGGTAGGATCTCGGTCCTGTGCGCTTCTTGAACGACCAGCGGCCGGGTTACGACCTCACCTACAACGACGTCTTCATGGTGCCGAGGCACTCCGACGTGGCCTCGCGACATGACGTGGATCTCGCCACCTCCGACGGCACGGGTACGACGATCCCCCTGGTGGTCTCGAACATGACTGCGGTCGCGGGACGTCGGATGGCCGAGACGGTCGCCCGCCGCGGCGGCATCACGGTGATCCCGCAGGACATCCCCTTCCCGGTGGTCCGCGAGGTGGTGTCCTGGGTCAAGACGCGGCACCGGGTCTTCGACACCCCCATCACGCTGGCGCCTCAGCAGACCGTTGGGGACGCCATCGCGCTGCTGCCCAAGCGCGCCCACCGGGCGGCCTTCGTGGTCGAGGGCGGGCGCCCCGTCGGCGTCGTCACCCACGAGGACTGCGACGAGGTCGACCGGTTCACCCAGGTGCACCAGGTGATGTCGGCGAACCCGCTCACGCTGCCTTCGACGGTCGAGCCGCGGGCGGCCTTCGACCTGCTCGAGGGCGCCCGGCGCAGGCTCGCTCCGGTCGTGGACGCCGAGGGCCGGCTGGTGGGGATCCTCACCCGGACCGCCGCCCTGCGCTCGACGCTCTACGAGCCGGCAGTCGACCCGGCGGGACGGCTGGCCGTCGCGGCTGCGCTCGGCGTGAACGGCGACGTCAAGGCCAGAGCCGCCGAGCTCCTCGACGCCGGCGTCGACTGCCTGGTCGTGGACACCGCGCACGGCTACCAGACCAGGATGCTCGAAGCGCTGCAGGCCGTGCGCGCCCTGGCCCCCCAGGTTCCGGTGGCCGCGGGCAACGTCGTCTCCGCGGAGGGCGTCCGTGACCTCGTGGAGGCGGGTGCGGACATCGTCAAGGTCGGAGTCGGTCCCGGCGCGATGTGCACCACCCGGATGATGACCGGCGTCGGCCGCCCACAGTTCTCGGCCGTCCTGGAGTGCGCGGCGGCGGCGCGTGGGCTCGGCAAGCACGTGTGGGCCGACGGCGGGGTCCGCTACCCGCGGGACGTTGCCCTCGCTCTGGCAGCCGGGGCGTCGGCGGTCATGATCGGGTCGTGGTTCGCCGGAACCTACGAGTCGCCGGGCGACCTCCACGTCGACGCCGGCGGTCGCGCCTTCAAGGAGTCCTTCGGTATGGCGTCCGCGCGCGCCGTCGCGAACCGTACGGGCAGCGACACGTCCTTCGACCGGGCCCGCAAGGGTCTCTACGAGGAAGGGATCTCGTCCTCGCGGATGTACCTGGAACCAGACCGTCCCGGTGTCGAGGACCTCATCGACCAGATCTGCGCAGGCGTGCGATCGGCGTGCACCTACGCGGGGGCGCGGTCGCTGGAGGAGCTCTACGAGCGGGCCGTGGTCGGCGTCCAGTCCGTGGCCGGGTTCACGGAGGGGCGCCCGATGCCGACCGGGTGGTGAGCCTGTTCATCCGGTCGGTCGCGGACTGACGCGGGGCTGGTCGTGCTCGTCTGCGGTCACCGGCGGTTCCGGGAGGACCGGCGGTTTCCGGGGGGTCAGCGGCCGCGCCGGCGCGTCCCTGCGCCGCCAGGCCCGTTGCGGGCTCCCGACCTGGTGGCGCCCCGCGGACCGGCGGCTGAGCTCTTGCTGTTCCCGGTGCCGGAACTGTCGGGCGTGCGCGAGCTGTTGACCGTGCGCCCGCGGACAACCCCGATGAACCTCTCGATGCGCTCGTCCTCCGCGTCCCCGGGCCAGACGAGGCCGATCGTGGTCGGAGGAACTCCCTCAAGCGGCACATGCGTCACGTCCTTGCGATGGTGCAGGCGGGCCAGCGACATCGGCAGGATCAGGATCCCCGCCTCGGCAGCCACGCTCTCCACGGCCTGCGCCAACGTCATCGGCGGCACCGGGTGACGGCTTCCCTCCGCGACTTCGGTGGCCACGTCGCGCCACGCCGGCACGTCCTCCGGGTCCTGCAGGAGGTGCTCATCGGCGAGCTCGTCGACGCCGATCTCGTCGTACGCCGCGACCGGGTGCTCCGTCGACACGACCACGACCGGCTGCTCGTCGTACAGCGGGATGAGGTGGAGGCCGCCCCTGTCGATCGGAAGACGGACGAAGCACATCTCGAGGTCGCCGTCGCGCACCAGCGCCACACCGTCGCGGTCGCCGAGGGGGATCAGATCGAGAGGCCGGCGCGGCATCTGCTCGGTCCATCTCCGGGCCCACTTGTCGGGTGTCACCCCGGGGACGAACCCGACCCGGAAGGGCGCTTCTCCGTCGGGTGCCATGCCGCCACGCTACGGCTGGGCAGCGACCGAGTCTGACCGACCCGCTGACCAGGGGACCGATGGCGGGAAGCGGGAAGGGGAGGCTGATGACCGTCGACGGGATGGCCGCTGTTCAGGGTCGAGCGGGCAAAGGTGGATGGGGCGCCGCAGAGGACCAGCCGACGTCCGACGCAGGGCGGCCGGTCGACACGGTTCTGAACCGCCCCCGGAGTGTCTGGAGAGTCCCTTCTTCGGAAGGATCACTCTCATGGCACGCTGGGACGGGTTCAGATCGCTTCTTCGGCGACCAGCTTGGACCCCGGATCCCGGAACCAGCGGGTACCGCGGGCCCAGTAATAGGCCATGGGAACGATTCCGATGGCCACGGCACCGAGGCCGATGCCGATCTGCGCCCCCGTGAGCCGGTTCGGGCCGAAGCAGCTCTGGACGAGCAGGAAGAGCATGAACAGCGCCCCACCCCCCGGCCAGATTCCGACCAGGATCGCTCCCTTGATGGACTTGAACGCCACCCTGCGATAGGCGACGACGACCGCGATCCCGGCCAGGGCGTAGTAGATGCAGATCTGCAGTCCGATCGCGTCGATCGCATCGGTCATGATCGACGAGAGACTTCCGAGCTTGGTGGATGCCACGAAGAGGGCCAGAGAGACGGCCGATACGACGAGCACGGCGAGCCACGGCGTTTGCCAGCGCTCGTGGGTCCGGCCGAAGGCCGCGGGAAGCGTGTGGTCGCGGCCCATGGCGAACAGCGTCCGGGTGACCTGGATGAGAGTGGTCTCCAGCGTGGCGATGGTGGACAGCATGACTGCCAGGACGAGCAACTTGCCGCCCCAGTTCGGTGCGACCAAGTTGCCCAGGTCGCTGAGCAGGTTCGGGCTGTTCTGGATGTGCTGGGAGGAGAACATCATGTTGATCGCGACCGTGAACACCTCGAACAGGATGAACACGCCGACGACACCGATCAGTCCTCCGGCGCCGGAGTTCTTCTCGCTGTCGTGGGTCTCCTCGGAGAGGTTGGCGGTGACGTCCCAGCCCCAGAAGTAGAAGGCGGCAACCAGCGCGCCGGCCGCGAATCCGCTCATACCGCCGAAGTGGCCCCACCCCCAGAACCACGACCACGAGAAGCTCGCCGCGGACCCGCCGTGGATGAGTGCAGCAACCCCGAAGACCGCCAGGATAGAGACCTCGATGCCGGTCATGATCCACTGCGCTTTAGCGGTGATGGTCACCCCGCGGAGCACCAGGAAGGCCATGATGAGGAAGACGAATGCCCCTACGCCGACGGAGGCCCAGGTGTTGTTGGCTGCGGCGCGGGAGAAGAGCGAGAGCGTATATGCCCCAGCCGGCAAAGAGCCGGCCACCATGAAGATCGTCGCGCTGACCACCAAGGACCAGCCGGCGAAGAAGCCCAGCACCGGGTGGAGCGACCGGGCGACCCAGGAGTAGGTCGCGCCCGCGTGGACGTCGATCTTGCCAAGGTAGTTGAACGCGACGGCGATCCCGAGCATGGGGATGGCACACCACAGGAGTGAGGCCGGTCCGTACAGACCGGCGGCTGCCACGAGGATCGGCGTCGTGGCCGCGAGTGAATACGCTGGGGCGCTGCCGGCCAAGGCCATGATGATCGTGTCGAAGGCGTGCAGTGCCCCCGACTTCAAGCCGGCTTCCGGGAGGAGGTGCGGCTCGGGCACCGAGGCGTCGATGGCTTCGGATGCTGTCACGGGCTCAACCCCTTGTGCGCTGCCGATCTGGACGGCTCAGTGAATCACTCCGCGATAGCCCCACGGAAGGGCGCCCGACCACAAAGTCGTTCCCGAATGATGGTTTTGCGACGGAATCAGTTGCTCTACCCCTCCGTCGCAACGGCATTGATGGTCGCGCGAACGGGGTACGGCGTGAGGATCCGTACCCGACGCGCCTCGGCGAGATCGCTCCCGGCGGGGTTCGGGAGATGGATCGGGCCCCGCGCGTGCGGGTCGGAGACCGGGCCGGCGTGGTTCAAGCTACGGGTTGTCGTTGAGCAGCGCACCGCCGCTGGGCTGGTACGGGTTCTGGCCCGTCTTGATCGCTGCGTTCACGTTGTAGGCGGCCATCGCCTGGGCGTTGGTCATGCCGGGAAGCTTGAACCCGAGGATGACCGCGACCTGCTTGGCTGCCTGAGCCTTGGCCGTGTGGGCTTCGGCTTCTTCACCAGGACCGAGAAGTTGTCGAAGTAGTGACCCTGCGCGTCCGAGTCGACCAGCGCCGTGATGTCGTCCGTCAGGCTGTTGGCGATCTCGCTGCGGACCTTCGGGTCGTTGCGCACGTCCTGCCAGTTGTGGGTCTGGACGATGCGCCCGAGCTCCACGTCCGACCGGGTGGGCGACGATCGTGCGGACCATGGTCTCCCAGCCCGAGGAGCCCTCGCCGTCGTCCTTGATGAACGCGCCGTAGCGCTGGCCGCGATTGTCGTAGAACTTCCTCGAGCGGCTGGCAGTCGGTGATCTGGTCGAAGCGCACGATGACCGGCACCTCCATCTCCACGATGTCCTTGGAGACGACCTTGAAGGAGCCGCTGTCCGAGCCACCCTGGCCGGTGGTGTCCCAGTCGAGCTGCGAGGTGGAGTAGGTGAAATAGGTGTCACCGGGGAGTTCAAGTTCTGGTGCTCGGAGGCAGGCACGCAGCCCTTGATCGGCTTGTCCTCGATCGGACCTCCACCGATGTCCAGTGGTCTCCACCAGCTCGGTGAGCCGCGCGTCCTCCGCGGCCAGCGTGTCTGCTGCCTGCTGTTCCCGTCGGCGTCAGCCCCGAAAGATGATCGCGATCAGCGCAACCACCAGCGCGAACAGCGCCAGGGCCAAGATGTCCTTCATCAGTCAGCTGACGCCGCAGCCCCGACCGTAGTCGGTGCCGTAGCCGCTGTCGGTCGTCAGTTGCTTCGGGCACGGGCCGAACCGGTTCGGCCCCGGTGTCCCGTCCAGGACCTCGAAGACCAGCAGCCCGATGGCGCCGACGAACGGGACGGGCGCGATCAGCAGCCACCAGCCGCTGCGGTCCGTGTCGTGCAGGCGACGCACGCCCACTGCGAGCCCTGGCAGGAACAGGGCCAGCGCCACGAGCAGGGTGACGAGGCTCGTTCCCAGGGCAAGGTCGACGAGGGACGTGACGATCTGCACGATGTCACCGCGAGGGTGAACCACCAGTACTCCGCACGTCTGGCGCATCCCGAGAAGGTCGCGTACTTGCTCACGCAGCTGCTCACTGCGTCGGACATGGCCACGTCGGCATGCTTCGCGGATACGGCCGCCCTCGACGCTTGAGAGGCATGGTTCCTTGCCGCGCCGGTGCGGCTTGCCCGTCCGTCCTGCCGAACTCCGCGAAGGTGTGCAGCTGGGCCCTCCCCCCGAACACCTCTGCATGGAAGGTCAGGGCCTGACGAGCGGTGCCGGGCAGTGGAGGTACGGCGTGCGGACGGCAGCGCAGGAAGGAAGCTCCTCCGGAATCACTGCCGTCTCAACGGGAACGCGCGCCGTCTCAACGGGAACGCGCGCCGTCTCAACGAGGGGCTAGGTTGGCGGCATGGTGGGGAGTGTGCTGGAGACGTGGGCCCGGGGGAGCCACAGTGCCGACGGGGTCACGCACCCGACGTACCGGAAGGGCACCGGCCCCGGGGTCATCGTGGTACACGAGCTCCCGGGCCTGACCTCTGAGGTGCTCGCCTTCGCGGAGGAGGTCGTCGCCGCCGGTCACACCGTGGTCGCGCCGCATCTGTTCGGGAAGGTGGAGGGCCGGGCGTCGGTCGGGCAGGTCCTCCAGGTGCTGCCCCGGGTCTGCGTCAGCCGGGAGTTCACCACGATGGCCGTCGGAGAGACCTCGCCGATCGCCAGGTGGCTACGCTCGCTGGCCCGTGAGCTGCACGCGGAGCTCGGTGGCCCCGGCGTCGGCGCGCTCGGGATGTGCTTCACCGGCGGGTTCGCGCTCGCGATGATGGTCGACGAGGCGGTCGCCGCCCCGGTGGTGTGCCAGCCCAGCCTCCCCTTCGCCATCGGCAAGAGGCGGGGTGCGGACCTGAACCTGTCCCCGACGGACCTGGACGCGGTCAAGCGCCGCGCGGCAGCAGGGTGCCCGGTGCTCGGCCTCCGCTACCGCGACGACGCCGCGACAGGCACTCGCTTCGACACGCTGCGCCGCGAGCTGGGCGCGGACTTCGTCGCCGTGGAGCTCGAGGGCAGGGGCCACGCGGTGGTGACCATGCACCGGCAGCAGGAGGCGGTGGACCGCATCCTGGCGTTCTTCGGCGACCGGCTCAGTTGAGCTCGCGGGTGTCCTCCGGGACGCCACCCCCGTCGCGGACCGTCTCGACCAGCTTCGCCAGCGCGGTGAGCGCCACCCGCTGAGGGATCGGCCCGAACGAGACCCGCGCCACCCCCAGTGCCGCGAGCCGGCTCAGGCCGGGGTTCCCCGGGAAGCCGATCGTGGTCAGGGTCTGCGGGCCGAACGCGGCGACGAGCTCGGAGATCTGGGCCTCGTCGAGGAGCCCGGGCACGAACACCGTCGGGGCACCGGCGTCCAGGAACGCCTTCCCGCGGCCGATGGCGTCGGCCAGCACCTCCCTGGGGTTCCGGTCGCCGGCCCGCAGGAAGGCGTCGGTCCGCGCGTTGAGCACGAAGTCCGGCACGCCCTCCGCGGCGGCGGCCTTCATGACGGCCTCCACCTGGCCGGCCGCCTGCGCCATCGGCTTCATCTGGTCCTCTATGTTGGCGCCGACGACGCCGACGCCAATGGCCTTGCGGACCGTCTCGGCCGCGTTCCCGTAGCCGCCCTCCAGGTCCGCGGACACCGGCAGGGAGGTGGCCGCCGCGATGCGGGCGACCTCGGCGACCATCTCGTCGACCGGGATGTGCTCGCCGTCCTCGTAGCCGCGGGAGGCGGCGATCGAGTGGCTCGCGGTGGCCAGGGCCTTGGTGCCGCCGACCTGGCTGACCACCTTCGCGCTGATCACGTCCCACACGTTCACGACGGTCAGGAGCTCGGGGTCCCGGTGCAGCCGGAGCAGCTCGGAGGCGCGGATGGCCGGAGGGGTCTGGAAGTCGGTCACGATCGTGCCTTTCGGTGAAGGGCTGGTGCTGGGGTCCTGTCTACGCGAAACCCGGCGCTCCTGTCGCCCCCTGTCAGGGCAGCATCTCCGCGACCGCGAGCAGCTCCTCGGGATCGCGCAGCCCGGGGAACGCCACGAACACGGTCCGCACCCCGTGCTCGGCAAGGCGCTCGTACCTCTCGCGGTGCTCGGACGGCGTCCCCGCGTGGTGGCGGCGGGCGTACGTCGCAGCGGCGGTGCGCCCACGCAGCCGCTCGACCCGGTCCCAGACCTCCTCGCGGTCGGCGCCGACGACCGGGAGGTCCAGGACCGTCAGCGCCACCTCGTCCGGGTTCCGGCCGACCTCCCGGCAGTGCCGCTCGAGCACGGCGCGCTTGGCGTCCACGGTGTCGAGGTCGGACGGCACGTTGCAGCCGTCCGCGAGCCGGGCGGCGATCCGGAGCGTACGGCGCTCGCCGCTGCCCCCGACGATCACCGGTACCTCGCCGACCGGCCGCGGGTAGCAGGTGGTCTCCGGCAGCGTCACCCGCTGCCCGTCGAACGCCTTGGTCCCCGGTCTCCACAGCGCCCGCATGGTCTCGATCGCGGACTCCAGTACGTCGAGCCGCTCGCCGGCGGCAGGGAACGGGAGCCCGAACGCGCGATGCTCGCGCTCCCACCAGCCGGCGCCGATCCCGCAGAAGGCCCGGCCGCCCGAGATGGCGTCGAGGGTCGCCACGGCCTTCGCCACGATGCCGGCCGGCCGGAAGGTCACCGGGGTGACCAGGGTGCCCAGGCTCAGACCCGTGTCGAGGCCGGCCAGCATCCCGAGGGTCACCCAGGGTTCGGGGATGGGCTCCCAGACGCTGCCGACCTGCGGGATCTGGATCAGGTGGTCCATCAGCGCGAGGCCCGCGAACCCGGCCTGGTCCGCGGCGAGCGCGATGCCGCGAAGCCAGCCGGCAGGATCCTCGCCCCAGGGGAAGCGGGAGACCTGGAGCACCACCTCGAACGGCCGCGCCGGCGCCGGCGGGCGGTCGGGCACCGGGGCGACGACCGGGTCCTGGTCCGCCGTACGCACGGTCAGGACCTCGTCCCAGCCCTCCGAGGCGAGGCCTGCGGAGACGGTGGCGAGGCGACGCAGCTGCTCGTCGAGGACCCGCGCGGGCACCGGGCGGTCGCGGCCCGCGTTCCGCAGGCGGCAGAGCCGGGCGGGCGTGTCCAGGACGACCACGACCGCGGGCAGCCGGTGGAGGCGGGCCTGGGCGAGGTACCCGCGGCGGCGGTCCACGTCGAGGCCGAGGGTGTCGACGACCGTGGTGAGGCCGCGGCGGAGGCGGCCTGCGACGATGAGGTCGAGCAGCTCGAACGCGTCCTTCGAGGCGTCCAGGTCGTGCGGCCCGCTGCCGACCACCGCCCGCAGATCGTCGGAGGCGACGACCTCGGCCGCCCGGTAGCGGGCCCGGGCCCAGCTCGACTTGCCGGCCGCCGACGCGCCGACGAGCACCACGAGGGCGGGGTCGGGTATGCGTCCGTCGACCGGCATGGAGCGAGTCTGGCAGGATCCGGGCTACGCCGTACGGCGCCGGGTGACGGCAGCCACCACCAGGGCGGCGGTCACGCCGACCAAGAGTTCCTGGGGCATCCGGTGCGGCGACTCCCGCTGGATGCGCTGGTGGAACCGGTCGACTGCGACCGGGAAGGGGGAGAAGCCGAAGAACACGTTGCTGGGCTTGTCGAGGTCCAGGAACGCGGCCCCCGCCATCCCTGCGAGCACCCGGAGCCGGTGCCGGGGCCCGGTGACCAGGGTGGCGACGGCCATGGTGGCGGCGCCGACGAGGCCGTCGGGGACGGCGACGTGCATCAGCTCGCTGAGCGGCCGGTTCTCACCCCAGTGCGGGACCGCGTCGAGCACCAGGTGGGACAGCACCCCTGCGGTGAAGGCGGCCGGCGCGTTCGGTGCGGCGTGGCCGATGAGCGCACCGGACAGGACGTGGTTGGTGACGAGCACCGGACCATTGTGGCCCGCGCCGGCTCAGCGACCGATCCCCAGGGCGGCGGCGACCCCGGTCAGGTCGGGGTAGACCTCGCCAGCCCCCGCTGCGACCAGCTCCGGCGCCGGATGCGTGGTCCGGACGCCGTACACCGCGCCGACCCCCGCTGCGATGGCCGCCGAGACACCGGCGGGGGAGTCCTCGACGGCCACGCAGCGACCGGGGTCCGTCCCGAGCCGCCGACAGGCCAGGAGGTAGCCGGCCGGGTCCGGCTTGCCGTCGACCACGTGCTCCTTGGTCACCAGGACCTCCACGAGGTGCAGCACGTCGAGCCCCACCCCGAGGGACAGCTCCACCCAGTCCGGCCCGGCCGAGGTCACGACCGCCACCCGGACCCCGCTCGAGACCGCGTCGCGGACCAGCTCCTCGGCGCCGGGCACCGGGTCGGGGGCGACGTCCCCGCGGACGTAGGCCATCACCCCCGCGGAGAGCTCCGCCGGGTCCGAGCCGGTCCACGGCCCGGGCTCGGTGGCGAACACGTCCTCGGCCCGCCGGCCCGTGAACAACGACAGGTCCGGGGTCTCCCAGCCGCGGTCGGCGAAGAACTGCCGGTACGCCTCGCGGTGCAGGGGCTCGGAGTCGACCAGGGTGCCGTCGAGGTCCAGCAGCAGCGCTTCGGGACGTTCCGGCGTCATGTGTCCACGGTGAAGAGCAGCTCCCCGGTCACCGCGCGGACCCCCTCGGCAGGCGCCGGGACGGACCCCTTGGGCCGGTCCATGGCGACGACCGGCACGACCGTGGAGACGTCCTCCCCGGAGATCGTCGAGGGGTCCCAGCGGACCATCGGGTCACCGGCCTCGACCGTGGATCCCTGGGTGGCCAGCACCTCGAAGCCCTTGCCCTCCAGGCGGACCGTGTTGATCCCCAGGTGCACCAGGATCCCCACGCCGTCGGCGCCGAGTACGACGAACGCGTGCGGGTGGACCTTGACCACCTTGCCGGCGATGGGCGACACCACGGTCACCTCGCCGGGGTCCGGGTCGATCGCCAGACCGGGACCGACCATCTCCGTTGCGAAGACCGGGTCCGGCGTGTCTGCCAGCGCCAGCACCCGTCCCGGACAGGGGGCCAGCACCTGGGTGCTGCTCACATCAGGTCCTCGATGTCCTCGGCGATGTTGTCCGCCTCCGGGCCCACGACCACCTGGATCACGGTCCCGGACGCGACGACGCCATGGGCGCCGGCCTTCTTGAGGGCGGCCTGGTCGACCAGGGAGGCGTTCTCCACCTCGGTCCGCAGGCGGGTGATGCAGGCCTCGATCTCCACGATGTTCGCGGCGCCGCCGAGGCCGGCCAGGATCTGCTCTGCCTTGCTGCTCATTCGCTTGCTTCCTTCCGATGTGCGGGGTGGGTGGGCCGTTCCACGACCCACTGTGCCCGGACTCTCATGCGCCCAACCAACCGGGCCGTCGATGCGCATCGAGGCTCTTGACAAGCCGCGGGTCGATCACTCATCCTTCACTGGTACGTACCAGACCGCACCAGCCGAGGACGACACCGTCGAGGGGGGTGGACCGGATGAGCAGCACCCTGAACGACGGTCCCCGACCCAAGCACGCACAGCTCACCGACGTGCTCTCCGACCTGGCGACCAAGGAGCTCGGCCCGGACGCCGCGATCCCCTCGGAGCGCGAGCTGATGAGCAGGTACGACGTCTCCCGCTCCACCGTGCGCAGGGCGATCGAAAGCCTGATCGCGGACGGCTTGCTGCACCGGATCGCGGGTAAGGGGACCTTCGTGGCCCGCCCACGCCTCGAGAGCCGTCTTCACCTGGCCTCCTTCAGCCAGGACATGCGCCGCCGGGGGTTCACGCCCTCGACGTTGCTGCTGCGCATCGAGGCCGCCGTCCCGCCGAAGGAGGTCGCGACCGCGCTCGGGCTGGGCCCGGAGGTCACGGCCTGGCAGATCGACCGGGTCCGGCTCGCCGACGGGCAGCCCGTCGCCGTCGAGAACGGCTGGTACCCCGAGGCCCTGCTGCCGGGACTGGACCGCCAGGACCTCAGCGGCTCCCTCTACCAGGTCTTCGAGGAGACCTACGGCCTCGGCATCGACGCGGCCGAGCAGACGCTGTGGGGCGAGACCGCCGACAGCGAGATGGCGGCGCGCCTCGACGCCCCGCTGCACACGCCGCTCCTGGTCTTCCGGCGGATCTCGTGCGCCGGCGACCGCCTGCTGGAGTACGTCGTCTCGCGGTACCGCGGCGACCGCTACCAGATCCACATGTCCCTGGGTCGTGACGGACTCGACCCGGCAAGCCCCATCTCGGAAGGGAAGAAGCAGTGACCACATCAGACGCCTCGGTGCGTAGCGAGAAACAAGGACCCAGGTTCAACCTCGCGCCGTTGCAGAAGTTCGGCCGGAGCCTCATGCTGCCCATCGCGGCGCTCCCGGTCGCCGCGCTCCTGCTGCGCCTCGGGCAGCCGGACCTTCTCGGCGCGGACGGGCTGGGCTGGGAGAACGTCGCAGCGGTCATCGGCGGCGCCGGCAACGCGATCTTCTCGAACCTGCCGCTGCTGTTCGCGCTCGGTGTCGCGATCGGCATGGCCAAGAAGGCGGACGGCTCGACGGCCCTTGCCGCGGTCGTGGGCTACCTCGTCTTCAAGGGCGTGGGCGACGCGATGTCGCCCTTCGTCCTGGGGCTGCCCGCCAAGGGCGCCCCGCAGGACCTGATCAACTACGGGGTCCTGGGCGGCATCGTGTCCGGGCTCGTCGCGGCGTACCTCTGGCAGCGGTTCTACCGGACCAAGCTCCCGCCCTACCTCGCGTTCTTCGGCGGCCGGCGGCTGGTG
>JAWWPF010000306.1:0-2607 GCA_033850795.1 Nocardioidaceae bacterium
GGATCGCGGCCGCCAGGAAGCTGACCGCGTCGGCCGAGAGGATCGTGCGCCGGGCACGCACCCAGGCACGGGGGACGGCGGAGCGCAGCGTGCGGCCCTCCCGGACCTCGTCCTTGAGTCGCTCGAAGAACACGACGAAGGAGTCGGCGGTGATACCGATCGACACGATGAACCCGGCGATACCGGCCAAGCTCAGGGTGAAGCCGATCTGGCGTCCCAGCAGCACCAGGCACGCGTAGACGACGACGGCCGAGAGTCCCAGGCTGGCGATCATCACCAGACCGAGCAGCCGGTAGTACAGCAACGCATAGACGAAGACCAGCGCGATACCGATCGCCCCGGCGATCAGGCCGGCCCGCAGCTGCTCGGCCCCGAGCTCCGTGGAGATCGACTGGGCGGTCGCCTGGCTGAAGCTCAGCGGCAGGGCGCCGTACTTGAGCTGGTTGGCCAGCTCCGTGGCGGTCTGCTGGGTGAAGCTGCCGGTGATCTGCGTACTGCCACCGGCGATGGCGCCGTTGATCCGCGGAGCGGAGACCACCCGGGCGTCCAGCGTCACCGCGACCAGCTTGCCGACGTTGGCCGAGGTGAAGGTGGCCCACGTCGCCGCGCCCTTCGAGTTGAAGTCGACGTTCACGACCCACTCGCTGGTGGTGGACAGGGTGCCGGAGTTCGCCTGGGTGATCTGCGTGCCCTGGATGACCGCCGGCCCGAGCAGGTACTTCACCGTGCCGTCCTGCGAGCAGCTGGCGATGTAGTCGTTCGGCCGGTCGATGGCCGTGCTGACGCCACCCTTGGTGCAGGTGAGCGTCGCCAGGTCGGCCGTGGCCTTCGCCTGGGTGACCGGCGGGGCATTGGGGTCCGGCGCACCCGAGGCCGCGGCGGCGCCACCCGCCGACGTCGAGGCTGCGGCGGACGGCGAGCCCGTACCGGACGACGGCGCCGCCGAGGCGGTCGCCGATGCGGACGCGGGGGAACCCGTGGCCTTGGCCGACCCCGAGGCCGTTGACCCGCTGCTCGATGATCTGGCGGGCCAGTTCGAGATCGGCCTGGGACGGCGCGCTGCCGTTGGGTGTGCGGGCGGTCAGCGTGACCGTGGTCCCGCCGCGCAGATCCAGCCCCAGCTCCGGGGTCCGGGAGTTGCCGGTGAAGAACACCAGCGCGTACATGCCGGCGATGATCGCCAGCAGCACCGCGAAGTAGCGGCTCGCGGGAGCCTGTCGGTTGGCCACGGGTCCTCCGGGTCAGTGGGCGCGGTCGGCCGGGCCGTCCGCGGAGCCCGGGGTGTCGTCGCCGGTGCCGCCGAGCTCCGTCGTCCCGGTCCCCGTCGTCCCGGTCCCCGTCGTCCCGGTCCCGGCGGTGCCGGTGTCGCCGATCTCCTTCGTCAGGGTGACGTTGCCGGCCACCGGCTGGCGGACCTGGAGGACCGCCCGCCGCTCGAACGTGACGACCGTCCCGGGCGCGATCTCCAGGTCGATGGTGGCGTCGTCGAGCCGGGCGACGGTCCCGTGGATGCCGCTGGTCGTCATGACCGGGGTCCCCGGCCGCAGGGAGTCCTGCAGCGTCTGGGCCTGTGCGGCCGCCCGCTTCCGCTGCCGGGACGGCATCACGAAGAGCAGCAGGACGGCGAGCACGATGAGGATGAACGGGAAGTACTGCTGCATGACGACTGGTGTGCCTCTCTACCGCGCGGTTCACGGCGCGGTGGGTGCGCCCCGGCGGGGCGCTCGGGTACGTCCGGGTGCTGGTGCCTTCTCCGACAGGGCAGCGGCGCGCGCAGGACACGCACGGCCGCAGCCGGTCGAGTTGCGCGCCAGCGCCCCGGAGTCTAGGCGTCGAACAGCGTCTCTGACGACGACCCTGGGGTCTGAGGTGCCCCTGTGAGGGATCCGAGGACGCCGCCACCCCGCGGCACCGGCCGCCCGAGGTGGTGCCAGGCGGCCTCGGTCGCGACCCGCCCGCGCGGTGTGCGGGCCAGCAGCCCGGCGCGCACGAGGAAGGGCTCGCAGACCTCCTCGACGGTGTGCGGCTCCTCCCCCACGGCCACGGCCATGGTCGCCACGCCGACCGGCCCGCCGCCGAAGCGCACGACCAGCGCCTCGAGGACGGCGCGGTCCAGCCGATCCAGCCCGAGTTCGTCGACGTCGTAGAGGGCCAGGGCGGCGCGGGCCACCGCCCGGGTGACCCGGCCGTCGGCCTCCACCTCGGCGTAGTCGCGGACCCGGCGCAGCAGCCGGTTGGCGATCCGGGGTGTCCCCCGCGACCGCCCGGCGATCTCCGCCGAGCCGTCGTCGGTCAGCTCCACCCCCAGCAGGTCGGCGCTGCGCGCGAGGACCCGCTGCAGGTCCGCGGTCTCGTAGAACTCCATCTGGCCGACGAACCCGAACCGGTCGCGCAGCGGGCCGGTGAGCAACCCTGCCCGGGTGGTCGCGCCGACCAGCGTGAACGGGTTGATCTCCAGCGGGATGGCGGTCGCACCCGGGCCCTTGCCGACGACGACGTCGACCCGGAAGTCCTCCATCGCCATGTAGAGGAGTTCCTCGGCGGGGCGGGCGATGCGGTGGATCTCGTCGATGAACAGCACGTCGCCGGGCGCGAGGTTGGACAGCA
>JAWWPF010000309.1:0-2872 GCA_033850795.1 Nocardioidaceae bacterium
CCCCGGTCTCGGCGGCGAGGTCGACGACGACCGACCCGGGCTTCATCTGCTCCACCATCGCGGCGGTCACCAGCAGCGGCGCCTGCCGGCCCGGCACGGCGGCCGTCGTGATCAGCGCGTCCGCGGCCGCGATGTACGGCGCGAGCAGGTCTCGCTGGCGCTGGGCACGGTCGGCCGTCATCTCGCGGGCGTACCCGCCGGCACCCTCGAGGGTCTCGAGCTCGAGCTCGATGGCCTGTGCGCCCATCGAGCGGATCTCCTCCGCGGCGGCCGCCCGCACGTCGTACGCCTTGACGACCGCGCCGAGCCGCTTCGAGGTGGCGATCGCCTGGAGCCCGGCCACCCCGGCTCCGAGCACCACCACCTCCGCGGGAGGCACGGTGCCGGCGGCGGTCATGTTGAGCGGGAAGAACCGTCGCAGCAGGCCGGCCGCGACGATCGCGGACCGGTAGCCGGCCACCAGCGACTGGGAGGACAGGGCGTCCATCGACTGGGCCCGGGAGATCCGGGGCACCAGCTCCATCGCGAACGACGTCACGCCGTAGTCCCGCAGGTCCGCGACGAGGTCCAGCGAGGAGGCGGCCGGAAGGAACGACACAGTCGCGGTTCCTGCGCGCAACCGGCGTACGACGTCGGGGGCGAGCGGGTTCACCGAGACGACGACCTCGGCGTCCGACCACGCGTACTCGGCAACCTCGGCGCCGGCGCGGACGTAGTCCTCGTCCTCGTGCAGGGAGCCGACACCGGCACCGGGCTCCACCACGACGGTGTAGCCGAGCCCGGTCAGCTTGCCGACGAGCTCCGGGACGAGGGCGACGCGCGCCTCACCCTCGCGTGTCTCCCGGGCGACGGCGATCCTCACCTTGCGCAACCTAGGGCACGAGGCCGGGACGGGCCACCATTTGTGGGCCCCGTCTCACCCGTGTCGCGGACGAGCCCGACGGAGCCCGCGGCCGGAGCGATGACCACGTGGGTGTAGTCAGTCCGGGCCATGGCGACGAAGTAAAATCTGGACAATCGATGGCATTGCCGCAATCCACCCTGGCGCCGAGACTTGAGTAGGCCCTTCGTCTGGCCAATCTGACTTTTCCATCTCGGGGGAATCTCATGTTCAGCCGTGCCTTCTGCCTGCCCTCCTGCCTGCTCCGGCGACCGACGGTTACGGTCCTCGGCCTGCTGGTCGCCGCCCTGTTGAGCATGTCGAGCCTGGCGGCGGTCTCGCCGGCCGCTGCGACCGTGCCGACTGCAGCCCCCGGCTGCACGATCTCGGACAACCTGGTGAACTCGTGCCGGCCCTGGCTGGGGGCCGAGTCCGGCGGCTACGGCGCGACGGGATTCAAGGCGAGCATGCTCGAGCACGAGGCCAGGATCGGACGCCCCCTCGACATCGTGCACGAGTACCTGGGCCCGGGCACGGTACTTCCGAGCGACGCCCTGACGATGGCGAACCGGCCGGCGACCATCCCCCTCGTGAACTGGAAGCCCGCGACCACGTGGGCCGACGCCGACGGGCGGAACCAGACCGTCAACGCCCAGATCGACGCCATGGCTGCCAGCGTGAAGGCGCTCGGCAACACCAAGATCATGCTGACCGTGTTCCACGAGCCCGAGAACGACGTCTCCCCGGGTGGCGACCCGAACTGCTCCACGACGACCTTCAAGGGCACCGCCGGCACCACCGCGGACTACGTGAGCATGTGGCACAACGTGCGGCAGCGGTTCGACGCCGCCGGGGTCGCCAACGTCGTCTGGGTCATGAACTACATCGGCTGGAAGACGTGGAGCTGCGTCGTGAAAGACCTCTGGCCCGGCAACCGGTTCGTTGACTGGGTCACCTGGGACCCCTACACGAATGGCCTGACCTGGACGGCCACCGTCAACGACTTCTACAGCTTCCTCAGCACGAGCGGCGACGCAGACCACGACTTCGTCTCCAAGCCCTGGGGGCTCAGCGAGTTCGGCTTCGTCGGCACCAGCCAGGCCGCGGCCTACGCGATGTACGACGAGGCGCGGCGCGACCTGCAGAACAACGTCTTCCCGAAGCTGAAGGCCTACGTCGTGTGGGACCAGCACACCTCGACGAGCCACGACAACCGCGTCGGCTACACCGCGACCGGAGCGCCGGACCCGACCGAGCAGGCGTCCTACAACGCCTTCGCCCTCGACCCCGCGTTCTCCGACGGGCTGAGCGCCACCCCGCCGGTCTCGACCGACCCGCCGGTCCCAGCCGATCCGCCGGTGACGACCGACCCACCGGTGCCGACCGATCCGCCGGTCACGACCGATCCGCCGGTCACGATCGACCCACCGGCCCCTTCGAACCCCCCGGTTCCGACCGACCTGACGGCACCCACGGTGACCTTGGCGTCACCCACCGCCGGATCGACCGTCTCGGGGAGCATGACGGTGACCGGCTCGGCATCCGACGACGTCGGTGTGAGCTCCGCTTCCCTGCTGGTGGACGGCATCGTGGTGGCGACCGCACCGTCGGCGGCCGGCACGGTCAGCTTCGCCTGGGACTCGTCCAAGGTGCCGGACGGGCCGCACACGGTCGCGCTGCAGGCCACGGACGCGGCGGAGAACATCGGAACCTCACCATCGGCCCAAGTCACCGTTCGGAACGCCGTTGCGGTCGCTGACACCGCGCCGCCGACCGCGCCGAGCAAGATCACCGCGACGCTCTCCGGTGGCGCGGTGAAGCTGACGTGGGTGGGGTCGTCGGACAACGTCGGCGTGACCGGCTACACCGTGTACCGCGGCGGCGTCGCGGTCGCGAATACAACCGCCGCGTCGTACACCGACCTCACACCGCCCCCGGGGAAGAGCTCGAGCTACACGGTGAAGGCGACCGACGCCGCCGGCAACCTCAGTG
>JAWWPF010000332.1:0-9736 GCA_033850795.1 Nocardioidaceae bacterium
GGCGCGCCCCCGCGCGACCGCCCGGGTCACGTGGGCCTCGTCGGCTCCGACCACGCCGAGGAAGGAGCCGTCCCGGACCACCTCGACGGAGGCGTCGCCGAAATCCGCGCGGTCCAGGTCGACCAGGCGTGCGCCCGGGGACGGCGGGCGGACCACCCGCCCGAACAGCTGGCCCGGCAGCCGGATGTCGTGGATGAAGCGCGGCAGCCCGGCGATCTTGTCCGGTAGGTCGATGCGCGGCGCGCTCGTGCCGACCCAGTGCCCGTCCTCGGGAGCCGTGGTGGTGACCGACGCGTCGGCGGGCACCGCCAGGTCGACGGCGTCGGTGAGGTCGCCGTAGCCGAGTGCCAGGCCGGCCCGCGGCCCGGTGAACACGCCCTTGACCACGCTGACCTGGGCCACCGGCACGTGCCAGCGGCGCGCGGCCTCCGCGGCGAACAGGCTGCGCAGGTTGGCGCAGGCGACCCGCAGGGCCGGGCCGGAGTCCACCACGGACATGCTGCCGGCGGTGAGGTCCTGGTCCGGACCGGTGGCCGTGTTGGCCGGGAGCATCCGGACCTGCCGGGGATGGACGCCGAGCTCGTCCGCGACCACCTGACCCAGCGCGGTGAGGATGCCTTGGCCGAGCTCGACCTTCCCGACCCGCGCCTCCACGACGCCGTCCCTGCGGACCCGCAGCCACCGGGCAAGGAGGGGGTTGCTGTCGAGGTGCTTGGGCAGCCCCAACGTCTGCGCCAGCGTCACGGCCGGGCTCCCGAAGCGCTGCCGGCGGCGCGTACGACGGCCCTGACCAGCCGTCCCTGCACCCCGCACCGGCACAGGTTGCGGTCGAGGGCAGCGGCCACCGTGGCCGGCGCTGGGTCGGGGTCCTCCTCGAGCAGGGCCGCGGCCCGGACCAGCACACCGGAGATGCAGAAGCCGCACTGGGCCGCCTGCTCGTCGAGCACTGCCTGCTGCACCGGATGCAGCCGGCCGTCCTCCGAGAGGCCCTCCACGGTCGTGACCCGTCCGCCCTCGGCGGACCAGATCGGTGTGTCGCACGCGGGCACGACGGCGCCGTCGAGCCTGACGAAGCAGGCGCCGCACAGTCCCATCCCGCAGCCGAACCGGGTGCCCATCAGGCCGAGGTCGTTGCGGAGCACGTGCAGCAGGGAGGTGTCGCGATGGGCCCGCACCTCGACGTCCTGGCCGTTGACGGTGAGGCGGAACAGGTCGCTCACGATGCCGACCCCCCGAAGACCTCGGGGTGCCGGCCGAGCTCGACCCTCGTGCGGCGGATGTGCCCGCTCAGGTAGCGCTCGGCGTCGGTCGGGTCCCGGCGCTGGAGCGCGTCGAGCAGGAGCCGGTGCTCGGCGTTGACCACCCACATCCGGCCCGGCCCGGACAGCGAGACGAAGGCCCGGCGGTAGTGCTGGGTGGAGTTCCACAGCCGGGTCACCATGCCGGTCAGCTGGTCGATGGGGCACCCGGAGTAGCTGACCAGGTGGAACTCGCGGTCCAGGGCCAGGAAGGTCGCGACGTCGGTGTTGGCCTCGATCCGCTGCTGCACCTCCTCGAGGCGGGCGAGGTCGGCGTCGGCCAGGTGCGGGATGCTCTCGGTCAGCGCCAGGGGCTCCAGCCGCTCCCGCATCCGGTAGATGACGTCGACCTCGTGCCGGTCGAGCCGCGGGACCCGTGCCCCCTTGTTCGGCTCGTGCTCGGTCAGGCCCTCGGCCTCGAGGATCCGCAGCGCCTCGCGCACCGGCAGCCGGCTCGCCCCGAAGCGTTCGGCCACCTCCTCCTGGCGGATCCACTCGCCGGGGCCGATGGAGCCGTCCAGGATCGCCGTGCGCAGGAAGTCCGCGACCCGGGCGCTCGCTGCGCCGGTCGGCGCCTGGGGCACCGCGGTCGCCACCGGCGCCGCCGGCGCCGTCGCGAAGGCGAGGTCGTCGGTCGTCATACCTGACCCCCGAGCCGCTCGAACGCCTTGCCGCCGGGGTAGGACACGAGCTCGAACTGCATCCCCCAGGGAGCCAGGAAGTAGACCCAGCGGTTCCCCTCGGCCGGTCCCTTGCTCGCGGTGGGGCCGGCCAGGACGGTGACGCCGCGCTCACGCAGGTGCTCGACGGCCGCGTCGAGGTCGTCGACGTAGAGCGCCACGTGGTGCCCGCCGATGTCGCTGTTGCGGGGGATCGCGTCGCGCTGGTCCGGCGAGGAGTAGTGGAAGACCTCGAAGACGGCCTGGTCGCCACAGCGGAACCAGCGGTTCTCGCGCATCACCGCGCGTGGGTGGACGTTCAGGTGCTCGGTCATCCAGTCCGAGTCGTCGTGGCGGAAGGGCCCCAGGGAGTAGAGGTACTCGCACCCCAGGACGTCGACCAGGAAGGTGCTGGCCTCCTCGAGGTCCGGCACGGTGAACCCGATGTGGTCGAGCCTCCGCAACCCGGGGATACCCATGTGTCTCCTAGAAGTTGGATCCACTCAACCTAGGCTTCGGGCGCAGCCATGTCCAGCGTGACGGCCCAACGGTGGCTATTGGATCCCAGATGTGGTTTGCTGCCGGGACCGCCCTAGTCGAATGGAGCACCCCATGACGACGTACGAGAAGCTGGAGCCGGCTGCACCCTGGGTGAAGCTGGTGGCCACCGAGGAGGACTGGGACGAGGCCGCCCCCGAGCTGCTGGTCACCATGCTCAGCCAGCTGGTCTGGATCCGGACGTTCGAGGAGTACGTCCTCGAGCTGGCGGGTGCCGGCCTCATCCACGGCCCCGCGCACTCCAGCATCGGGCAGGAGGGCGGTGCGGTCGGCTCCGTCCTCACGCTGACCAGCGAGGACGCCGTGAACGGCTCGCACCGGGGGCACCACCAGTTCCTGGCCAAGGCGCTCACCCACGTCGCGCCCAAGGGGCTGGACCTCACCACCGAGCCGTCCGACGAGGTCCGCATGGTCCTGCTGCGGACGCTGGCCGAGATCTGCGGACTGGACCGCGGCTGGAGCCACGGCCGCGGCGGGTCGATGCACCTGCAGTGGAAGGAGGCCGGCGCGATCGGCACCAACGCGATCGTCGGCGGTGGCGTGCCCCTCGCGGCGGGGCAGGCATGGGCGGCCCGACAGGCCGGCACCGACGCGGTCGCCGTCACCTACTTCGGCGACGGAGCGGTCAACATCGGGTCCACCCTCGAGACCTTCAACCTCGCGGCCGCGTGGCGGCTGCCGCTGTGCTTCTTCATCGAGAACAACCAGTACGCCGTGTCCACCAGCGTCTTCGAGGCGACCGGTGAACCGCGGCTGTCCGCACGCGGTCCGGGGTTCAACATCGCGAGCTGGAAGGTCGACGGCATGGACCCGCTCGCGGTGCACCTGGCCATGCAGGAGGCCACCGCCCACATGCGCGCCGGCAAGGGGCCTACGCTGGTCGAGGCGGACACCTACCGGTACTTCCACCAGAACGGCGGCTTCCCCGGCAGCGCGTTCGGCTACCGCACCAAGGCCGAGGAGCGGCAGTGGCGGGACCGGGACCCGATCAAGCAGGTGTCCGCCCACCTCGTCCGGCGCGGCCTGATGACCGAGGCCGAGATCGCGGCCGGCGTGGAGCAGGCCAAGCAGGTCATCGCCGAGACGGGGGAGGTCCTGGTCGAGCCCCTGCCCGGTGGAAAGCCGGGCGAGCGCCGGATCCGGCCCTCGGAGTGGCCCGACCCGGCGTTCGTCGACGTCGGCGTCCGCGGCGACCTACGTGAGTTCGACGGTGCCCGCTTCGCCGACTTGGACGACTTCACCGGCGAGCTGACCGAGCAGAAGCTCGTCGAGACGGTGGCCCGGGTGCTCGGCCGGCGGATGGAGACCGACCCCGGCGTGGTGGTGATGGGCGAGGACGTGCACCGGCTCAACGGCGGCACCAACGGCGCCACCCGGGGGCTGAAGGAGCGCTTCCCCGACCGGATCCTCGGCACTCCGATCAGCGAGAACGCCTTCGCCGGCCTCGGCGGGGGGATCGCGCTGGACGGGCGGTTCACACCCGTCGTGGAGTTCATGTACGCCGACTTCATGTGGGTCGCCGCGGACCAGCTCTTCAACCAGATCGGCAAGGCCAGGCACATGTTCGGCGGCGAGGGCGAGGTCCCGCTCGTGCTCCGGAGCAAGGTCGCGATGGGCACCGGCTACGGCTCGCAGCACTCCATGGATCCCGCTGGCCTCTTCGCCACCGCTCCCGGCTGGCGGATCGTCGCGCCGACCACACCGTTCGACTACGTCGGGCTGATGAACAGCGCGCTGCGCTGCAAGGACCCGGTCGTGGTCCTCGAGCACGTCGACCTCTACGGCTCGACCGGTCCCGCGCCCGTCGACGACCTCGACTTCTGCCTGCCGGTGGGCAAGGCGGCGGTGCGCCGTACCGGCTCCGACGTCACGGTGATCTCCTACCTGGCGATGGTGCCCATGGTCCTCGACGCGGTCGAGACGGTCGGCGAGGTCGACGCGGAGGTCATCGACCTGCGGTGGCTCGACCGGGCCAGCATCGACTGGGACACCATCGGGGAGAGCATCAAGAAGACGAACAACGTGCTGATCGCCGAGCAGGGCGCGGTCGGGACGTCGTACGGCGGGTGGCTGGCCGACGAGATTCACCGCCGGTACTTCGACTGGCTCGACCAGCCGGTGCAGAGGGTCACCGGCGGAGAGGCGTCGCCGAGCATCAGCAAGGTGCTCGAGCGCGCCGCCATCGCCAAGAGCGACGAGGTCGCGGCCAAGCTCGCCGAGATGGCGAGGTACTGACATGCCGTGGGTGCTGCGGATGCCCGAGGTGGCCGCCAACGCCGTGGAGGCGGTGCTGCAGGAGTGGCAGGTCCAGGAGAACGCGACGTTCTCCGCAGCGGACACGCTGGCGACCGTGGAGACCGAGAAGGCGGTCGTCGACGTCGAGGCCGAGAGCGACGGCGTGCTGCTCCGGACCCTCGTCCCCAACGGGGCCCAGGTCGCGGTGGGCGCGCCGATCGCGCTCCTCGGCGACGCCGGCGACAGCCCCGAGGCCGATCTCGACGCGGTGATGGCCCGGCTCGGGGTCACCGCGAACGGCGCCGTGGTGAGCCCCGAGCGCCGTGAGCTGCCCGACCTGTCCGGGGCCGAGGACGGGGTCGACGGAACCCCGGCCGAGGAGGCCGAGGCGAGCACGGACGCACCGGTGCCTGGTGCCGGTGCCGGTGGCGGCCGGGTCTTCGCCAGCCCGCTGGCCCGTCGGCTGGCCCGTGACGCGGGCCTCGACCTCGCCGACCTGAGCGGCACGGGTCCGCGGGGCCGCATCCTGCGGCGCGACGTCGAGGCGGCCCGGAACGGGGCTGCCCCGTTGCCCGAGCACGTCGAGACCACGCCGACCGCGGGCCCGCTGGTCGAGCCCGTCGAGGCCACGTCGACCGCGCGCGACGTCCCCCACTCGCGGATGCGGCGGGCCATCGCGACCCGGCTCACCCAGAGCAAGCAGACCGTGCCGCACTTCTACCTTCGCGCGACGATCCGCGTCGACGAGCTGCTGCGGGTGCGCGCGCAGCTCAACGAGTCCGCGCCCGTGCGCATCTCGCTCAACGACCTGGTGGTGAAGGCCGCTGCCCGGGCCCACGCCCTCGTGCCGGGGATGAACGTGACCTGGACCGAGGACGCGGTGCGCTCGTTCCCCTCCGTCGACATCGCGCTGGCCGTCGCCACGGACGGGGGCCTGCTGACTCCCGTGGTCCGCGGCGTGGACGGGATGTCGGTCTCGACCCTGGCGAGGACGACCCGCGACCTCGCCGACCGCGCCAAGGCGGGCCGGCTGCGCCAGGACGAGCTCGAGGGGGGCTCGATGAGCGTCACGAACCTCGGGATGTTCGGCACCGAGGACTTCGCGGCGATCATCAACCCGCCGCAGTCGGCGATCCTGGCCGTCGGCGCCGTGCGCCAGGAGCCGGTCGTCGAGGACGGCGGGCTCGCGGTGGGGACCGTGATGAGGGTCACCCTGTCCGTGGACCACCGGCCGGTCGACGGCGTCGTGGCAGCCGAGTGGTTGCGGGTCTTCGTCTCGCTGATGGAGCGACCGGTCCAGATCCTCGCCTAGCTCGGACCCATCACGGTCGCGGGGTCCACGCCGAGGTCGGTGAGCAGTACCCGGGCCGCGTTGCGCCCGGGCCGGCCCGAGACGGACCCGCCGGGGTGGGTGGTCGCGCCGGTGAGGTAGAGGCCCGGCACGGAGGAGCGGTACGAGGTCCAGCCCGGGATGACCTCGCCTCCGGCCGCCAGGAACTCGCCTCCGTGGCAGGAGCCGCCGAGGTTGTGCGGATTGTGGTTCGCCACGTCCACCGGTGACTCGGCGCGCACTGCGAGGACGTCGTCCGGGGCCAGCCCGTCGACACGGTCGCGGACCAGGGCGAGCAGCGCTGCGGCGTACTCGTCCTTGGTGTCGGCCCACGAGCGCCCGTCGGCCCGGTCGTAGGGGGCGATGGTGAGGATCTTGAACGTCGCGTGCCCGGCCGGTGCGCGCCCCGGGTCCACGACCGTCTGGTCGACCACCAGCAACCAGGGGTCCGTCGCGTCGGGCTCGCCGCGGTGCAGGGCGTCGATCTGCGCGGCCATGCCGGCGGCGCTCCCCAGGCCTCCCGCCACCGACGCGACCGGTCCCGCGGCGGAGCGGTAGGTCAGGTCGGCGCGAAGCGCCGCATGCACGGCGAAGACGCTGAGCCCCGGCCGCCAGGAGTCCCGCGCGCTGGCCAGGTCCTCGGGGACGTCCGGGCCCTCGACCATGCCGGCGAGCGTCGCGAGATGGCCGCTGAAGACCACCGCCCGGCGAGCCCGGACCCGCGCACCGTTGACCGTCCGGACCGCCGCGGCTCCCTGCGCCGTCACCTCGACGGTCTCCACCGCGCTCTCGCAGACAACCCGTCCCCCCTGTGCGGTGATCTGCCGGACCAGCGCTTGCGGGAGCGCCGAGGAGCCGCCCAGCGGCGTGGACCAGCCGAAGGTCAGCCGTCCGGAGGCCAGCGAGGAGGGCAGCACGCCGGTGCCCGCGCGGCGCGGGTCCTGGATGGTCGCCATCGCCATCCACAGCACGAAGGACCGCACGGTCGGCTGCTCGAACCGCTCGTGCACGACGTCCCAGGCGCTGCGCCGGCGCAGGCTCCGGTAGCAGTCGGCCGCCTCCGAGTCCCCGAGCTCCAGCGCCGAGCTCCACCGGCCGTGCACCGCCGCCAGCCCGCCGGACCACTCGGTCATCATCGAGCGGAAGCTCTGGGCGTCCGTGGGGGACCACCGGGCGATCTCCTCGCAGGTGGCATCGAGGTCGCGGTGCATGACCAGGGCGTCACCGTCAGGCTGGGGCATCACGACCGCCGGGTCGGTGTGCACGTACTCCAGGCCGTGCTCGGTCCGCAGCCCGAGCTCGTCGTCGCGCAGCAGCGGGTTGGCCTGGATCAGCACGTGGGCGCTGGAGCAGGAGTCGTGCGCGAAGCCGGGCAGGGTCAGGCTCTCGGTCCGGGTGTTGCCGCCGACCTCGGGGCCCGCCTCCAGGACGAGCACCTCCAGCCCGGCCGCGGCGAGGTACCCGGCTGCCGTGAGTCCGTTGTGCCCGGCGCCGATCACGACCACGTCGGCGGACTCGGGCAGGGCGCTCTGGTCGGTCACCGGGCCAGCCTGCCGTCTCCTACAAACGTTTGCAAGGGTGTCGGGACGCGGGCGGCGACCCGTCGGACGTGCACTCGACGGCTCCTGCGCCTCCGGCCACGCTCAGCCCCCGCGCCGTACCCGAGCGAGTGCACGTCCGAGCGGTCGCGTCGACCGCACATCAGACTGTGGCCACCCCGGATCCAGCTGTGGCCACCGCGGATCCGGTGGCAGGGGTCAGCCGCGCACCCGCACCCCGTCGGGGTCGTACGGCGGGCGCAACCCGACCGCCACCGGGAACCGCTCACCTCCGACGTCGACGGCGTAGTCCCCGGACCGCACCCAGTCGGCCGAGGTCACGCCGGACGGGTCGGCGACGTAGGCGAGTCCCACCGAGCCGCCGACGGTCTCGCCCCATGCGGCGCTGGTGACCTGGCCGACCGCGGTGCCGTCGCGGAGCAGCAGCTCGCCGCCCCACAGCATCGCGGCGGGATCCTCGACGACGAAGGACACCAGCCGTCGGCGGGGTCCGGCCACCCGGGCGGCCTCGAGGGCCGAGCGGCCCAGGAAGTCGATGTCGGTCCGGAGCTTGCAGGCGAACAGCAGCCCCGCCTCCAGCGGCGTGTAGTCGGGGGTGAGCTCCCGGCCGAACGCCCGGTAGCCCTTCTCCAGCCGCAGCGACTCGATGGCGTAGTAGCCCGCGTCCCGCACGCCGAGGTCACGGCCGGCGGACAGCAGGTCGTCGTACACGCCCAGGGCCAGCTCGGTGGGGACGTAGAGCTCCCAGCCGAGCTCGCCGACGTAGGTGATCCTGGTCGCGCGGGCCGTCGCCGACCCGAGCCGCACCTCGCGCGACGTCCCGAAGGCGAAGTCCTCGAAGGGCTCCTCCGAGACCGCGGCCAGCAGCTCGCGGGACCGCGGCCCCATCACCCCCAGCACCGCCATGGCAGAGGTCAGGTCGACGACCCGGGTGTCGTGCCCGTCCGGGACGTGCCGCCGGATCCAGTCCTGGTCGCGGACGGTGGTGGCCGAGCTGCTGACCAGGAGGTACTCGTCGGCGGCCAGCCGGGTGACGGTGAGGTCGGACTCGTAGGTCCCCCTCCGGTTGAGCAGCCCGGTGTAGACGACCTCACCGGGTAGCACGGCGACGTCGTTGGTGCACAGCCACTGCAGGGTGGCCTCCGCGTCGCGTCCGGCGACGAGGTACTTGGAGAAGGACGTCTGGTCGAAGACCGCGACGGCCGAGCGCGTCGCTCGCTGCTCCGCCGCGGACCAGGGCAGCCAGGGGGGCTTGCCCCAGGAGTACTGGAGAGTCGGGTCCTCACCAGCCGGCGCGAAGTAGTTCGGACGCTCCCACCCCATCCGCGACCCGAAGCCGGCGTTGCGCCCACGGAGCCGGTCGTGCAGCGGGGACCGGCGCAGAGGCCGGGCGCTCTCCAGCTCCCGGTTCGGCCAGGGCACCGCGTAGTGCAGCCCGAGGACCTCGACCACGCGCTCCCGCAGCCACCGGCGGTTGGCGTGGAAGGGCGCGAACCGGCGGATGTCGACGGCCACCAGGTCGCTGGTCGCCTCTCCTTCGACGACCCACTCCGCGAGCGCGCGTCCCGCCCCGCCGGCGGAGGCGATCCCGACGGAGTTGAACCCTGCGCCGACGAAGAAGCCGCGCACCTCCGGCGCCTCGCCGAGGAGGAACTGGTTGTCGGGGGTGAAGCTCTCCGGCCCGTTGTAGAACTTGCGGATGCCGGTCTCCTCCAGCGCCGGGATGCGATGCAGGGCGCTGTCCATCAGGACCGAGAAGTGCTCCCAGTCCTCGTCGAGGAGGGCGAACTCGAACGGGTAGGGGATCTGGTGCGGGCCCACCCAGGGCTTGGCCTCCGGCTCGAAGCCGCCCAGCACCAGACCGCCGACCTCCTCCTTGACGTAGGTCCAGCCGTCAGGGTCCCGCAGGATCGGCAGATCCGGGTGCGTCCCCTTGACCTGGTCGGTCACGACGTAGAAGTGCTCCGCGGAGTGCAGGGGCACGGTCACGCCCGCAAGGTCGCCGACCTGGCGCGCCCACTGACCGGCGCAGTTGACCACCACCTCGGCCTCGATCGTGCCGCCGTCGTGCTCCACGCCAGTCACCCGTCCGGCCTC
>JAWWPF010000351.1:0-4682 GCA_033850795.1 Nocardioidaceae bacterium
CCCAGTAGCCGGGCTGATACCTGCAGACGCGCCGACTCGAGGGGGTTCAGGCGTGCAGACGCGCCGACTCGAGGGGGTCAGGCGAGGTCCGTGACCAGAGCCCGATGGTCGGACAGCGGCAGCTGCACGACCTCATCGTGCCGGGACTGCAGCACCGGGTCGTCGGCCAGGATGTGGTCGAGCTGCTCGGTCGGCTCGTCCGCGGGGAACGTGGGACCGCTCGCGAGTGGCCGCATGCCGGTGAGGTCGGAGGCGCGCTGGGGACCCATGTTGAGGTCCCCGGTCAGGACCAGCGGGACGGTGCCGACCTTCGTGGAACGGGTCAGCAACCTGAGCTGCCGCGCGTTCCAGCCGCGGATGAAGGACAGGTGCGTGGTGGCGACCCGCAGGTCGCGGTCCGGCGCGTGGACGTCGGCGACGACCGCGACGCGTGGCTCGTCACGGACCCACTCGGGCCGCCACCGGCCGTGGAACCGCATCGGCACCGAGATCGGCAGCGCAGGCAGCCGCAGCACCTGCCAGCCGGTCACGGGGAACCTGCTCAGCAACGCGATCCCGTAGGCCGCGGAGTCGGGCTGCTCGTCCCCGGTGGCTGCGAGCCAGGTGGCGCCGGGCGTTCCGGACAGGGCGGCGACGAAGCGGTGCTCACGTGCGCCCATGACCTCCGCTGCCGCCGAGGTCAGGTCCGCGTGCTGCGAGCGCGGCTGGTTCCGGTCGACCTCCTGCAGGCACAGCACGTCGGCGTCGAGGAGCCGCACCGCTTCGAGGAACCGGTCCGGGTCGACCTGGTCGTCGACGGGCGAGCGGCCGTGCAGGATGTTGAACGTCGCGATGCGCACCCCCGAGCGGTTCCCGACTCGGCCGTGGTCATGCCGGACCGGTGTTGGGGTACCGCCGGCCCATGAGCGATCAGGATGCGCTGCGCGAGGGCCTCAAGCGGGTCGCCGTCGCCCTGAAGGAGGTCGAGGTCCCGTTCGCGCTGGCCGGTGGATACGCCGCCTGGGCGCTCGGCGGCCCCGAGCCCAGCCACGACGTGGACTTCCTGGTGGCCGAGGAGGAGGTCGCCCGGGTCAAGGAGGAGCTCGCCGGCCGTGGCCTCGAGGTCGACCAGCCCCCCGAGGACTGGCTGTTCAAGATCCGGTCCGACGGCGTGGTCATCGACGTCCTGCACCGCGGTTCCGGACGGGCGCTCGCCGACGCGCTGAAGGCGGCCACCGAGACGGAGGTCCTCTCCGTCCGGATGCCGGTGCTGGCCGCCACCGACCTGGTGGCGCAGAAGCTGCTCGCGCTCGACGAGCACTACTGCGACTTCGGCACGGTCCTCCCGGTGGCCCGCGCCCTTCGCGAGCAGGTGGACTGGCCCGCGGTCCGCGAGTGGACCGCCGGGAGCCCGTTCGCGGAGGCCGGCCTGTTCCTGCTGGAGCGGCTCGAGGTGGTCGAGCCGGCCGCCTGAGAGCCGGCCGGTGACAGCGGCTGGCGACAGCCGGCCGCTCAGTGCGGCAGGCGGCGCGCGACCCGGACCGAGGTGGCGACCGGTTCATAACCCAGCCGGCGGTTCACCGCGAGCATCGCGGCGTTCGTCGAGTCCTCGGCCGTCCAGGCCCCGGTTATTCCGGTCGATCGCAGTGCGTTCAGGGTGCGCCGCTTGACCCACGAGGCGAGCCCGCGGCCGCGGTAGTCCGGGAGCGTGGCGGTCACGGTGTTCCAGGACCGGCGACGCCGACGGTCCACCGACACGGTGGAGAACGCAGCCAGGACGGGTTCCGAGGCCTTGTCGCTGACCAGTCCCCACGACAGCTCGGGGGCGTTGTCCGGGCTCTCCCACCAGGCGAGGCGCAGCTCCTCCGCCGACAGCTTCTCCAGGGACGTCCCCAGGCCGCTCGGCTGCTCCCCGGCCACCTGGTGGTAGGCGTCGAACAGCATCGCGAGGTCCGGCAGAGAGCCCAGGGAGATCGGCCTGAGGCCCTCGGGGGCCGCACCTACGGGCCCCACAACGTGCGTGTCCACGGCCGCGATCTGCTGCTCCCCTTCGGGGAGGAACCCGTTGCGGACCGCGAACGCCATCGAGATGGGGTCGTCGGTGCTCGTCGCGCGCAGCACCGTGGCGTCGGAGAACGCCGACGTGGCCGCCTTCAGCAGGGCGGTGCCGACGCCCCGGCTGCCGAGATCCGGACGAACTTCGATGCTCAGGACCACCTCGTCAGGGGCTCCGGCGCCGTGGACGGCCCGCGCGGCCGCCGTACCGGCGACCCGGTCGTCGACCAGCCCGACCCAGCGACGCCGGTGCAGTATGGCGTCGTTGCGCAGGTCGGCCGCGGCACGCGCCGGTGTCCGCACCAGGTACGGCACGGCCGAGGCCCAGACGTCGGCGATCGCCTCGGCATCGCCCTCTTGCGCGTCTCGCACGGTAACCACGGGCACCGGGTCAGCCTAGCGATCGTCGTAGGGTGGCCCGGTGAACCAACCGTCCGTCCCCGACCTGGCCGCGCTGCGCGGGCTCGGTGCGGCCCAGCAGCCCCAGTGGCCCGACCAGGGGGCGCTGGACGCCGCGGTGACGAAGCTGCGCAGCATGCCGCCGCTGGTGTTCGCCGGCGAGTGCGACGACCTGAAGGCCAAGCTGGCGGCGGTGGCGCGGGGCGAGGCCTTCCTGCTCCAGGGTGGAGACTGCGCAGAGACGTTCGCCGGGGTGACCGCGGACAACGTCCGCAACAAGCTGCGGGTGCTGCTGCAGATGGCGGTGGTGCTCACCTACGCGGCCTCGGTTCCGGTTGTGAAGCTCGGCCGGATCGCGGGCCAGTACGCCAAGCCCCGCTCCTCCGACGTCGAGACCCGTCACGGGGTCACCCTGCCCGCCTACCGGGGTGACGCGGTCAACGGCTTCGGCTTCACCGAGGAGTCCCGCATCCCGGACCCGCACCGCCTCGTGGAGGTCTACCACTCCTCGGCCGCCACCTTGAACCTGGTGCGCGCGTTCGTCACCGGTGGCTACGCCGACCTCCGTCAGGTGCACACCTGGAACACCGACTTCGTGCGGTCCTCCCCGGTGGGGCGCCGCTACGACAAGGTCGCCCAGGAGATCGACCGCGCGCTGACCTTCATGCAGGCGATCGGGGCGGACCCGGACGAGTTCCACCGGGTGGACTTCCACTCCAGCCACGAGGCACTGATCCTCGAGTACGAGCACGCGCTGACCCGCATCGACTCCCGCACCCAGGAGCCGTACGACGTGTCCAGCCACTTCGTCTGGATCGGTGAGCGCACCCGTCAGCTCGACGGCGCCCACGTGGAGCTGCTGACCCACATCCGCAACCCGATCGGGGTCAAGCTCGGCCCGACGACCAGCCCGGACGACGCCATCGCGCTGTCCGAGAAGCTGAACCCGCACAACGAGCCCGGTCGGCTGACCTTCATCACCCGGATGGGCGCCGGCCGGATCCGCGAGCGGCTGCCCGACCTGGTCGAGAAGGTCACCGCTGCGGGGGTCTCGGCCGCCTGGGTGTGCGACCCGATGCACGGCAACACCTTCGAGGCGTCCTCCGGCTACAAGACCCGACGCTTCGACGACGTGATCGCGGAGGTCCAGGGCTTCTTCGACGTGCACAGGACGCTCGGCACGTGGCCCGGCGGTGTCCACGTGGAGCTGACTGGCGACGACGTGACCGAGTGCGTCGGGGGCGGGGAGGCGCTGCTCGAGGGAGACCTCGGCAACCGTTATGAGTCCGCCTGCGACCCGCGTCTGAACCGGGTGCAGTCCCTCGAGCTGTCGTTCCTGGTGGCCGAGATGCTCCGGGAGGCCAGCCCGACGAACGTGGTCGACGCGTGATCGACCTGCGCAGCGACACGGTCACCCGCCCGACCGACGCGATGCGGGCCGCGATGGCGTCCGCGGAGGTCGGCGACGACGTCTACGGGGAGGACCCGACCGTCATCGCCCTCGAGGACCGGGTCGCCAGGCTCTTCGGCAAGGAGGCGGCGATCTTCACCCCCACCGGGTCGATGGCCAACGTGCTCGCCGTCCGGTCGCTGGTCGCGGTGGGGGAGGAGGTCCTCTGCGAGGCCTCCGCCCACATCGCGCGCGCCGAACTCGGCGCGCACGGCGCCCTCGCCGGCGTCACCATGCGGACCTGGGTCGGCCGGCCGGTCGAGCTCGGCCAGCTGGAGTCGATGTTCGCCCCGGACATGGGGCCGTTCTTCGTGGCCACCAAGGCGATCTCGATGGAGAACACGCACAACTTCGGTGGTGGCGCGGTCACCTCGATCGAGGACATGCGTGCGGTGCGCCGGTTCGCCGACGAGCGTGGCGTCGGGGTGCACGTCGACGGGGCCCGCATCTGGAACGCCCACGTGGCCACCGGCACGCCGCTGCAGGAGTACGGCGCCACCGCCGACGTCCTCGCGGTCAGCCTCAGCAAGGGTCTCGGCGCGCCGGTGGGATCACTGCTCGTCGGCAGCAGGGACACCGTCGAGGAGGCCCGGGTCTGGCGCAAGCGCCTCGGCGGCGGGATGCGCCAGGTGGGCATCCTGGCCGCGGCAGGGCTGCACGCGCTCGACCACCACCTCGAGCGGCTCGCCGACGACCACGAGCACGCCCGGCTGCTGGCCGAGGCCTGCGGGGTCGACCCGGCCTCGGTGGACACGAACATCGTGGTGGTCGACGTACCCGACGCCGCTGCGGTGGTGAC
>JAWWPF010000244.1:0-3974 GCA_033850795.1 Nocardioidaceae bacterium
CCGGCCGCCGTACCCCCGGCCGCCGTACCTCCGGGCGGCGGGCCGCCGAAGCCGCGGGAGCGACGTCGTGAACCATTCGACCGCCACCGGAGCGACCATGACCTACGAGATCCGGGTCGCCGGGCACCTCGACGACCACTGGGCGACCTGGCTCGACACCCTCAGCCTGGTACGCCACGCCGACGGCACCACCGTGCTGACCGGTTCGCTAGCCGACCAGGCCCAGCTGCACGGACTGCTCGCACGCATCCGCGACCTCGGCGCCCCACTTCTGTTCGTGTCCACCGTCGACTCCCCCCGTCCAGCGAGGCGGCCGGTCCAACCGGCCCCGGTGCTCACCGCGCGAGTCTGCACCGAGCGGCTCACCCTGCGTCCTGCCAGCGAAGACGACGCGGATGCGACCTGGGAGTACCGACGGCTCCCCTCCGTCGGCGAGTGGCTCGCGCAGCTGCCCACAGACCTCACGAGCTACCGATCCACCTTCGTGGAGCCGGAACGCCTGGCGACCACCGTGGTGGTCGAGCGCCTCGGGCACGTCGTCGGCGACCTCATGATCCGCGTCGAGGACGCGTGGGCTCAAGCCGAGGTGACCGCCGACGCGAAGGGCGCACAGGCGGAGCTGGGGTGGGCGCTCGACCCCGCTCGCAGCGGCCAGGGATACGCCACGGAAGCCGTCCGCGGCCTAGTGACGTACGCCTTCACCGACCTGCGCTTGCATCGGGTGGTCGCGAGCTGCTTCCTCGCCAACGACAGGTCGTGGCGACTCATGGAGCGGCTGGGCATGCGTCGCGAGGGTCACGCGTTCGGCGAGTCGCTCCACCGGTCCGGACAGTGGCTCGACACCGTGACCTACGCCGTGCGCGCCACCGAGTGGCCACCGGTCCTTGATCGAAGCCTCGCGACACGTCCTGGGAGCCGTGCGCGAGCGGCATCATGAGGTCGTGCGCCTCATCCGGACACCGCCGCCCGCGATGGACCCGGCCGTCGAGCTGGCGGTCGCCCGCGCACTTCTGCAGCGCGTCAGCCGCGGCGAGCTTCCGGACACCCTGCGGGTGTCACGGCCTTCCCGCCCCGTCGTGGTCTTCGGCCGGCGGGACACGCGCCAACCCGGATGGTCCGATGCCGTACGACGGGCGCGCGAGGCAGGATTCGAGCCCCTGGTCCGCGCCGTGGGAGGTCGCGCCGTCGCCTACACGCAATCAGCGCTGGTGATCGACGCCGTCGTCCACGCACCCGACTCGGCCGTCGGCATGGACGAGAGGTTCCGCGTGTTCGGTGACCTCTACGCCGATGTGCTGCGCGACCTCGGTGTCGACGCCCGGGTCGGCAGCGTCCCGGGCGAGTACTGTCCCGGCGCCCAGAGCGTGAACGCGCGAGGCGTGGTCAAGCTGGTCGGGACCGCGCAGCGGGTGGTCCGGGACGCCTGGCTGTTCAGCGCCCTGGTGATCGTGGCGGACGAGCAGGTGCTGCGCCGCGTCCTCGCCGGCGTCTACGAGTCCCTCGACCAGCCGCTGGACGTGGCAGCCGTCAGCTCAGTGACGGCCGAGGTTCCGACTCTGGATCTCGAGCGGGTCGAAGGGGCCATCCTCGCGGCCTACGCAGCCACCGGGCCTCTCCAGCCGAGTGAGCTGGATGCCTCGACGCTCGAGCTGGCCCACAGGATGGCCGCCGACCATAGCGCCTAGTGCTTTCGGGTCCCGGGGCGCGGCGGCCAGTCCCGGCGCGGCAGCGACATCAACCGGTACACCATGATCCCGGCGACCATCGGACCGACCACGGGCACCAGCCCGACCAGCAGCACGTCGCGCTTGCGGTAGGACACCAACGGCATGAACGGCATCAGCAGCAGGGCGAAGAGCGGCAGAAGAGCATGCCGACTGATCTGCACCGTCGTCCCGGCGGCCAGATCGAACGACCAGTTCCCGTCCGACCAGCCACTGTCGAAGAGACTCGACCCCAGGAGCACGACCGCGACCAGGGTGCCGACGGCTACCCGGACCACTCGGGCTCCGCGGCTCTCCCCCTCCATGCGTGTCATCGTCGCACGCGCCGGCCTGCCTGTCAGCGGCGGAAAAACCCGTGGTGCCACTGCCCTGGCGCGCCGTACCGTGACCACAACCGGACAGTCAGGTCCGGCCCGAGATCCCGAAGGCGGTAGCGAGATGCGAGCAGCGCACGCTCCCATCCAGCTCCGTCTCCTCGAAGGGATCACGCGTGCCCGCACGTGCGTCACATCGCTCACTCAACCTGGGCATCCTCGCTCACGTCGACGCGGGTAAGACCACTCTGACCGAGCGGCTCCTGCACCTCGCAGGAGTCATCGACGAGCCGGGGTCCGTCGACACCGGCACCACCCGCGCCGATACGCTGGCGGTCGAGCGCCGGCGCGGCATCACGGTCAAGGCCGGGGTCGTGTCGTTCCCGCTCGACGGGACGACGGTCAACGTCGTCGACACCCCGGGCCACCCCGACTTCATCGCCGAGGTGGAGCGGGTCCTCGGCGTCCTCGACGGCGCCATCCTGGTGCTCTCGGCGGTCGAGGGTGTCCAGCCGCAGACCCGGATACTGATGCGGGCGCTGCAACGTCTCCACGTCCCGACCCTGATGTTCGTGAACAAGGTCGACCGCACCGGCGCGGACCTCCACAACGTGCTGACCTCGGTCCGTCGCCGACTGACCCCGGACATCCTGTTGATGGGGAGCGTCACCGGATCAGGTAGCCGGAGCGCATCGTTCGACGCGTTCGGGCCTGATGATTCCGGCTTCCGGGAGCGGGAGACCGCCGCCCTTGCCGAGCACGACGACGCCCTTCTCCAGGCCTACGTCGACGGACGGACCGAGCCGGACGCCCGGTTGCGGGCGGAGATCGCCACCCAGACCGGGGCCGGCGTGCTCCATCCGGTCTTCGCTGGGTCCGCGGCCACCGGCGCCGGCGTTCCCGAGCTGATGGCCGGGATCGGTGCGCTGCTCCCGGCGACGGCGCCGGACCCGACCGGCGAGCCCGCCGGCCGGGTGTTCAAAGTCGAGCGTGGAGCGGCTGGGCAGAAGATCGCCTACGTCCGGATGTTCACCGGCTCGGTCGGCGTCCGGGCCCGGCTGGCCCTGCCTGAAGGCCGCGTGGGCACGGTCTCGGGCGTCCAGCTCTTCGAGCACGGCGAGTGGGTCCGCGCGGACGCCGTGGCCGCGGGACAGATCGGCCGGCTCCACGGCCTCGGCGCGGTCCGGGTCGGCGACGCCCTCGGGATCGGAGCCTCGGCCGAGCAGCACCATTTCGCACCGGCCACGCTCGAGGCGTCGGTCACCGCCGTACGCCGCGAGCAGGGGCCGGCGCTGCGCCAGGCGCTGGCCGAGCTCGCGGACCAGGACCCTTTGATCGACGTGCACAGCGGCGAGGACGGGTTGCCCACGGTGTCGCTGTACGGCCGCGTGCAGCAAGAGGTGCTGGGCGCGACCCTCGCCGAAGAGCACGGCATCGAGGTGACGTTCGCCGACGCAAGCGTGCTGCACGTCGAGCGACCTCGCCGTGTCGGGTCCGCGGTCGAGCGGCTCAACACGGAGTCGAACCCCTACCAGGCCACGATCGGTGTCCTGATCGCACCAGGCCCGCCCGGGTCCGGGCTCACCTTCGTGGTCGACGTCCCCGCGCACGACATGCCGCTCTACCTGTTCCGCAGCGCGGAGGGCTTCGCCGCGGCGATCGAGAAGCACGTGCGCCGTGCCCTGGCCCGGGGTCGCTACGGGTGGCAGGTCACGGACTGCGTCGTGACCCTGGTCGAGTGTGCGTACAGCACCGCGGACGGGCCGCCGTCCAAGCGCGGACCGCTGAGCACGTCGTACGACTACCGGAAGGTGACGCCGGTCGTGGTCGAGCAGGCTCTCGCGCGGGCCGGAACCGTCGTCTGCGAGCCCGTGCTCCGGGTGCTGATCGAGGTCCCGCCCCGGGACGCCGCCGCCGTCCAGCGCGTAGTCACCAG
>JAWWPF010000289.1:0-4974 GCA_033850795.1 Nocardioidaceae bacterium
ACCAGCATGCGAGGAGCCGTCCTCCACGCGCCCGGCGACGTTCGCGTCGAAGAGCGCGACCGCCCCACCATCGTCGAACCGACTGATGCCGTCATCAAGCTGTCCGCAGCATGTGTGTGCGGCTCGGACCTGTGGCCCTACCGCGGCGTCGACAAGGGCGACGGGCCCGCGCCGATGGGCCACGAGTACGTCGGCATCGTCGATGAGGTCGGCGAGCAGGTCACCGCCATCAAGCCCGGACAGTTCGTGGTCGGGTCGTTCTTCGCCTCGGACAACACCTGCGAGATCTGCCGGGCCGGCTACCAGAGCTCCTGCGTCCACCGCGTGCCGGTCGGAGCCCTGGGGGCACAGGCCGAGTACCTGCGGGTCCCACTCGCCGACGGAACCCTCGTCGCCACCCCAGACCTCCCCTCCGACGACCTGATCCCCAGCCTGCTGGCCGCCTCGGACGTGCTCGGCACCGGCTGGTTCGGCGCCGTCGCGGCCGAGGTCGGGCCGGGGAAGACGGTCGCCGTCGTCGGGGACGGTGCGGTCGGGCTGCTCGCCGTACTCGCAGCCAAGCAGCTCGGCGCGGAACGGATCATCGCCATGAGCCGCCACGCGTCCCGGCAGAAGCTCGCGCTGGACTTCGGCGCCACCGACATCGTCGCCGAGCGCGGGGACGAGGGGGTGGCGGCGATCAAGGGCCTCACCGACGGCCGCGGCGCCCACTCGGTCATCGAGGCGGTCGGCACGCAGGAGTCGATGATGCAGGCGATCCGAGCCACCCGTCCCGGCGGGCACGTCGGGTTCGTGGGCGTGGCCCACGACGTCTCGCTGCCCGGCGGTGAGCTGTTCATGTCCCACGTGCACCTGCACGGCGGGCCCGCGCCGGTCAGGCAGTACCTGCCCGAGCTGATCGACCTCATCTGGAACCGGACCATCGACCCGGGCAGGGTGTTCGACCTCGAGCTGCCGCTCGAGGAGGCCGCCGAGGGCTACCGGGCGATGGACGAGCGGCGCGCCATCAAGGTCCTGCTCCGGCCCTGACCCGCACGTCATCATCTGCACCCTTGTGCGGCGAGCACGTCGGCGGGGCAGGCGACCGGAGTCCCGATATCCGCGCGGAGATGTCGCGGCTTTCGGATAAACTGCGCGCAAGAGTGGGAGGTAGTGGGACGTGGGGAGCACCGTTGCACTCTCTGTTGTGCTCGACGCCGACCCCCGGAACGTCGGCCGAGCCCGCGGTGTGCTGCGTGAGGCGCTCTTGCGCAGTGGCGCCGAGCAGCTGGTGGAGTCGGCGACGCTGCTCCTGTCGGAGATCGTCACGAACGCTTTCGTCCACGTCGGAACCGAAGTCCTGATCCGGGTCCTGTCGACGAAGGAAGCCGTCCGCGTCGAGGTCGAGGACGCCGGAGCACACCTGCCGGCCCGGCGGCACTATGCCGGAACAGCGGGGACCGGGCGGGGCCTGCAGCTGGTCGACGACCTGGCCGATCGTTGGGGCGCCGATCCTCACTCGACCGGCAAGACGGTGTGGTTCGAGATGGGCGACCTCCCCACCGGGCGTCCAGCCACCTCGGGCCCCGACGGTGGCAGAGCCGAGCCGCTCGAGGAGTCCCGGGGTGCACATCAGGTGACGCTGCGCCACGTCCCGTTGCTCATGCACGTGGCGTGGCAGGAGCACGCCTCCACACTGCTGCGGGAGTTCCTGCTGCACAGGTTGGAGGACGACGACGCCATACTCGAGAAGCACGCTCAGGCCAGTGAGGCGCTGAGCCTGCTCGGCGACCAGTTGCCCGTCCCCGCGTTGTCTCCAGAGACCGACGCACTCATGGCCGGCGCGATCGAGCCCGAGGTGACGGCGGATGAAGTGGTCCTGACCATTCCGGCGGAATCGATCCGACACTTCGGCACCCTCGACGGGCTCCTCCGCAACGCGATCGTCGAGGCACGTGCCGGGCGCATGCTGAGCCCTCCGACCCAGCCGGAGATCGACGAGATGCGTCAGTGGATCTGTTCGGAGATCGCGCGGCAGGCCGGTGGCGAGACGACCGCGACACCCTGGGTGGCGCGCACAGACGTCAGGGCGACCCTCGCCGACCAAGCCGCTCTCACGGCGACCTACTCGCAGCTCGCAGCGGTCGACGAACCCCTGCTGGCGACGGACGAAGCAAGCATCATCGTGGCGGCGTCCCAGCCGGCTCTCGACCTGCTCGGCTACGAGCACCCCGACGAGCTCCTCGGGCGACGAGTCATCGTCGTGGTGCCGTCGCGTTTCCACCAGGCCCACATCGCGGGCACGACCCTCAACGCCACCAACGGTCGCGACAACCTCCTGGGCGTGCCTATCACCGTGCCCATGGTCCGCGCCGACGGCACCGAAGTTCCGGTGCTCATCGAGGTAAGGGCTCAACGCCTCGACGCGGAGCGTCGCGTGTTCGTGGCGCGCTTCCGACCGAACTAGCCGTCGATTGTCGCCGCCGTGCTGGCGCTCAGCGGCGCTGGACAGCACGGCGCCCGTGCGGCTGCAGCGAGTCAGTCGTCAAGGAGCGGCACCGCAAGTACCGCGGCGACCGAGGCCCGCAGGCGGAACCGCTGACGGGTCCGAGCCCGTTCGCGCCCGTGGAGTACCTGGCCGGGGAGAGCAAAGGACATCCTGGACCGCACCGGAGGCGCCTGGGAGAAGTCGCCGGAGTAGTAGCCGTTTGTGCGGGTGCTGGAACCGGGCGGTGTAGCTGCCGGACTCCTCTTCGATGAGCAGTGATGCTGCTGCCATCTCCAACACGTCCCTTTGACTGCTGCTGTGGCGCGGCCTCGGGGTGTTCCGGGTCGCTGTCGAGGTCTTCAGGCTCAGCCGCGGGCCTTGCCTGGCCCCCTCCGGTCGCTGCTGAGTGAAGGCCAGGACTCGACGTTGGCCGTTGTTGGAGACGGTCGCCCCGGTCAAACGACCGGTTCTGGGTCGCTCCCCTCCTGACTCGGCGACGTACCGGGACCTGTGTGAGTCGTGGACAGCGGGCGGACAGCACGGCAGCGCATCGTGAAGGCGTCGGAACCGACCGATTCGCCGAGAGTGAGCCCGTGATGCGTCAGGTCAGCCTGTTCGTCGGCGGCATGGGCTGCCGCCGCTGCGTGCGTGAAGTGACCGCGCGGCTCCGCGACGTCCGCGGGGTGGAGACGGTCAGCGCCAGCGGCGACTCCATCGTCCGGCTGTCCGGGTCCATGACTGTCGAAGACGTGCTCGCCGCCTTCATCGGCACTACCTACCGCCCCCAGGTCGACGACACCAGCAGCGGCCAGTGCAGCGGCACCGGTAGCAGCAAGAAGAGCAGCGGCGGCGACGACAGCAGTAGGACAGCGTTCGGCAAGCCGGGCCCGTGACGGTGGTGGCACAGCCGACCACGGCTGCAGCACGGTCCACCTTCGCCGCCCACATGTTGTCGTCGAACCTGGCGATTCTGCCGGTGTGAGCAGAGGGCCTGCGACGCCACGATCGGTTCAGCCCGCAGGCAGCGGGACCTCACGAGAAGGAGTACCTGATGTCCACCCTCACCACCTACAACGTCGACGGGATGACCTGCCAGCACTGCGTCCGTGCAGTCAGCACCGAGGTCGGCGCCATCCCCGGAGTCAGCGACGTCCGAGTCGACCTGGCCGCCGGCACGGTCAACGTCGCCAGCGACGAGCCCCTCGAGACGGCCACCGTCCGTGCGGCCGTCGAGGAGGCCGGCTACGAGATCCGCTGACCCAGCCCCCACCGCCACCGTGACGAGCTTCCCCGGAGACCTGAGATGAGCACCACCGCCCACAAGGCCCAGCACCGCACGCACGAGGACACCGCACAGGACACCGCTCACGACACCTGCGTGCTCGACATCGGCGGCATGACCTGCGCCGCCTGCGTCAACCGTGTCGAGAAGGCGCTCATCCGGGTCGACGGGGTGCTCGAGGCCACGGTCAACCTTGCCGCCGAGACCGCCTCGGTGACCTACGACCCGACCCAGGTGCGGGTCGACCACCTGAGCGCGGCGGTTGCGAGGGCCGGCTACACCGGCGCTTCTCGCGTCCCCGACGTCGACTCACAGCGGGCCGCGGAGCCCCACACCGACGACGCCAACGAGCGTGCCAAGGACGCCGAGCTGAGCGCGTTGAAGCGTCGCTGGCAGGTGTCGCTGGCCGCCGGCCTGGGGCTGATGGCGGTGATGTACGTCCCCATCTACCTCGACACCATGGACTGGCTGATGCCGCTGATCCTGGTGATCGCGACCGCCGTGCAGTCCTGGGCGGGCGCCGACATCTACCGGGCCGCTTGGGCGGCCGGCCGGCACCGATCCACCAACATGAACACCCTGGTCGCCCTCGGGACCGGCGTCTCCTACGGCTACAGCGCCTTCGTGACGCTCTGGCCCGGCCAGGCCGAGAAGTGGGGCCTCCCCCTGCACGTCTACTTCGAGACGTCGCTGATCATCATCGCGCTGGTGCTGCTCGGCCGGTGGCTGGAGAAGCGGGCGCGGCGTCGTGCCGCGGACGCGATCCGGGCTCTGATGGGTTTGACCCCCAGGACCGCACGGGTCCTGCGCGAGGGCACCGAGGTCGACGTACCGGTGGAGGAGGTTCGCACGGGTGACCTGGTCCGGGTGCGCCCGGGTGAGAAGGTCCCCGTCGACGCGATCGTGGTCGACGGGTCGAGCAGCGTCGACGAGTCGATGCTGACCGGCGAGTCGGTGCCGGTCAGCAAGGTCGCCGGCGACACCGTCATCGGCGCCACCGTGAACCGCGTAGGCACCCTGGTCATCGAGGTGACCGCGGTCGGCGAGGACAGCACCCTGGCCCAGATCGTCCGGCTCGTGGAGGACGCACAGTCCGGCAAGGTCCCGATGCAGAAGCTCGCCGACCGGATCGCCGCCGCCTTCGTTCCACTGGTGCTGCTGGTCGCGGCCGGCACGTTCACCGGCTGGGCCCTGTTCGGCCCGACGCAGACCCACTTGACCCTCG
>JAWWPF010000313.1:0-12681 GCA_033850795.1 Nocardioidaceae bacterium
CCTGAGCCAACCCGTCCCCGGGGTCTACCTGTGGCGGACCCCGCACGGCTACTGGTACCGCGTCGACGCCGACGGCACCCACGCCCTCGGCAAGAACCCCAACCCGACCCCAGACCAGACGACCCCAGACCAGACGACCCCAGACCAGACGACCCCAGACCAGACGACCCCACCGGCAACCCCAGACCAGACGACCCCACCGGCAACCCCAGCCCGCACAACAATCCTGACTACGCCGCGAACCCCGATGGAACACGCCTTCGCCGACCTGATCAGCACCCACTGACCAAGCGCATCCGCTCAGCGCCATACCCCTTGCAGGCAGAGAGCTTCCGGACTTTCAACGGGAATCCCCGGCCGCCTCAGCCAAGTCTTCAACTGCCCAACGGAACCCCCGCCTTCTCAACGGGAATGCCAGCCGGCTCAACGGAAACCCGCGCCGGCTCAACTAGTCAACGAGTCGGGGGGCGGAGCGGGAGAGCACGGCGGCGAGGTGGCAGGCGGCCTGATGCGCACCGGAGGCAGGGAGTACCTCGAGCGGCGTGCCGAGGCAGTCGTCGGCCACCCCGGCCCGTTCCGCGGTGCCGTCGGCCAGGCGGGGACACCGCGGGTGGAACCGGCAGCCGCCGGGGATACGGGTCGGATCCGGGATCTCGCCGGTGAGCACCTCAGGCTCGAGGCGGTCCATCTCCGGCACCACGGAGAGCAGCGCCCTGGTGTAGGGGTGCTTCGGCGCCTCCAGGACCTCCTCGATCCGCCCCGTCTCCACGACGCGCCCGAGGTACATCACGGCGATCCGATCGGCGATGTTCCAAGCCAGCCCCAGGTCGTGGGTCACCACGAGCACCCCTACCCCCAGGGCGTCGCGGAGGCGGAGCAGCAGCGCGAGGATCTCGCCGCGGATCGACGCGTCGAGGGAGGACACCGGCTCGTCGGCGATCAAGAGCTGCGGCCGCAGCGCGAGCGCCCCGGCGATCAGGACCCGCTGCTGCTGCCCACCGGACAGCTCGTGGGGGTAGCGCAGGAAGAACCGGTCGGGCGGGCGCAGCCCGCTGTCCGCGAGCGCACCGGCGACGACGTCGGCCTCCGTCCGCCCCTCGGGGTCCGAGGCAACGACCCGGTGCAGGCGCAGCCCCTCGGCCACCGACTCGTAGACCGTCTGGCGCGGGTTCAGCGAGCCGGCGGCATCCTGCAGGATCATCTGCACCTGCCGGCGGAAGCGACGCAGCGCCCGGCCGGAGTAGTCCATCGGCTGCCCTTGCAGCCGCACCTCGCCCGCAGTCGGGCGCTGCAGCCCCATGAACGCGCGCGCCAGCGTCGTCTTGCCGGATCCGGACTCCCCGACCAGCGCGACCACCTCGCCCCGCTCGACGGTGAGGTCGACGCCGTCGAGAGCCCGAGCCGTGGCCCCGGCCCGGGTGGTGAAGTCGACGCAGACCCCGCGTGCCTCCAGCAGCGGTGGCTCGCTCACGGCTCCCCCACCCGGATGCAGGCGGCGCTGCGCCCCGCCACGATCTCGACGAGCGGCGGCTCCTGCTGGGCGCACTCCGCGACGGCGCGGGGGCAGCGTGGCCGGAAGGAGCACCCGGCCGGGAGGTCGCGGAGGTCGGGCGGGTCGCCGGCCAGCCCCGACGGCGCATAGCGGGCGGCGGGGTCCCCGATCCGGGGGAACGCGTCCGACAGCGCCGCTGAGTACGGGTGCAGCGGGCTCCCGAACAGGTCCTCGGCCCGCGCGGTCTCGACGATCCGGCCGGCGTACATCACGGCGACCCGGTCGCAGACGTCGGCCAGCACCGAGAGGTCGTGGCTGATGATCACCATCCCGACCCCGAGCTCCCGCACCAGCTGCGAGAGCAGGTCGAGGATCTGCGCCTGCACCATCACGTCGAGCGCGGTCGTCGGCTCGTCCGCGATCACCAGCCGCGGCCGGCAGGCCAGCGCCATGGCCACCATGACCCGCTGCCGCTGGCCGCCGGAGAGCTGGTGCGGGTAGGCGCGACTGCGGGTCCGCGGCAGGCCGACCTGCTCCAGCAGGTCGCCGACCCGTTCGTCGGCCTCGTCACGCCCGACGTCCGGCTCGTGCAGCAGGATCGGCTCGGCGATCTGGTCGCCCACCCGGTGCACCGGGTTCAGCGAGTGCAGCGCGCCCTGGAAGACGATCGACGCCTTCGCCCACCGCAGCGCCCGCAGCTGCCCCCAGCGCATGGACAGCACGTCCTCGCCGTCCACGAGGACCTCGCCGCTCACCCGTGCGTCCGCCGGCTGCAGCCGCAGCACGGTGGAGGCGAGCGTGGACTTCCCGCAGCCGGACTCCCCCGCGATGCCCACCACCTCGCCGGCCTGCACGGCCAGGTCCACCTCGCGTACGGCGGGCAGCCAGCCCTCCGCGGTCCAGTAGGCGACCGAGAGGTTCTCGATGCTCAGCAGCGCCCCCATCAGCGCCGCCGCAACCGGGGGTTGAAGATCTCCTCCAGGGCCTGTCCCACAAGCGTGAACGACAGCACCACGAGTACGACGCACACACCCGGCGGCACGATGAACCACCACGCCCCGGTGGTCATCGCCCCCACCGAGAAGGCACTCTCGAGCATCGAGCCCCACGACACCCGGGTCGGGTCGCCCAGCCCCAGGAAGCTCAGCGTGGTCTCCGAGAGGATCGCAATCGCCACGGTGAGCGTGGTGTTGGCGAACACCATCGGCATCACGTTGGGGAGCACGTGGCGGGTCATCTGCCGCCAGCGACCCGCGCCCAGCACCCGGGCCCGCTCCAGGTAGGGCCGCTCCTTGATCGACAGCGTCTGGCTGCGGATCAGCAGCGCCGTCCCGGGCCAGCTCGTCACGCCGATGACGATGGCGATGTTGAGCAGTGACCGCCCCAGCACGCTGGCCAGCACGATCGCGAGCGGCAGGAACGGGATCACCAGGAACCACTCGGTGAGCCGGAACAGCGCGGCCGCGGGCCAGCCCTCGAAGAACCCCGACATCAGTCCGAGCAGCGTGCCGATCACCATCGAGATCGCCGTGGCCAGCAGCCCGACGAGGAGCGAGACCCGGGTGCCCCAGATGAGCAGCGTGAGGACCGACCGGCCGTTGTCGTCGGTGCCGAGCAGGAACCGGCCCGAGGGGGCCTCGAGCACCCCGCCGGTCGCCTTGGTGACCTCCAGCCCGTTCGGGTCCGCGAGCAGCGGCGCCGCCAGGGCGACGAAGACGAACCCGGCCAGGATGGCCAGCCCGAGCAGCCCGGAGCGGTTCCGCCGGAACAGCCGCCAGGTCCGCCGCAGGGACGCCGACCGGCGCTGGCGGGTGACCTGTCGGGCGGTGAGCCGGCCGGCCGGCGGTGGGGCCGCCCGGTCCTGCGTGGTCACGACCGCACCCTCGGGTCGAGCAGCCCGTACAGCAGGTTCGCCACCAGGTTGGCCAGGATGACCGCGCCCGAGGCCACCAGGAACGCTCCCTGCAGCACCCAGTAGTCCGGGATCGACAGCGCCTCGCTGGTCAGGAGCCCGAGCCCGGGGATGGAGAACACCGTCTCGATCGTGATGGCCCCGGACACCACGAAGCCGATGTTGAGGGCGGTGATCGTGGCCGTCGGCAGCAGGGCGTTGCGTACGGCGTGGCGCCGACGCACCATGACGTCCCGCAGCCCCTTGGCGCGCGCCGTCATCAGGTAGTCCTCCCCCATCTCGTCGAGCAGCGAGGACCGCATGATCAGCGAGTAGTCCGCGAGATAGGCCAGCGTCAGGGTGATCACCGGCAGGGTGAGGTGCCAGGCGGTGTCCAGGACGCCCGACACCGACGAGGGGTCCGCGTCCACGGAGTGCAGCCCTCCGGTGGGGAACAGGCCGGGGAGCGGTCCGATGCCGACCGCGAACGCCGCGATCAGCAGCAGGCCGAGCCACCACTCCGGCATCGAGTACAGCGTCAGCGTGACCCCCGTCGACAACCGGTCGAACGTGCCGCCGCGGTTCCAGCCCCCCAGCATCCCGACGTACACCCCGATCACGGTGGCCAGGATCGTGGACGAGCCCACGAGCAGCACCGTGGGCCACAGCCGCTCCCAGATCAGGTCGCTGACCGGGACCCGGTAGCGCAGCGAGATGCCGAGGTGGCCGGTGAAGGTGTTGCCCAGGAACGTGAGGAACTGCCGCGGGAGCGGCAGGTCGAGGCCGTAGGTGTGCCGGAAGTCCGCGAGCTGCTTGGCGGTCCGGAACCGGCCCCGCCCCAGGGTGCGCGCCGGGTCGCCGGGCAGGATGCGGAACAGGAAGAAGTTCACCACCAGCACGAAGACCAGGCTGCCGACCGCGCCGAGGGCCTTCCCGGCCACGTAGCGCCCGTAGGTGGCCCGACGCATGACCGGCTGGGCCGGCGTCGTGGTGACCAGTGCGGTCACGCGCGGTCGCCCGAGGTCGCCCGGCGCCGGTACGCGAACAGTCCTCCGCCGGCGAGCAGGACGAGCACCGCCAGGCCGCCGACGATCAGCACGGTGCTGCTGCCGCTGTCGGACCCGCTCCCGCTGGAGAGCGCAGCGGCCGGCCGCACCGCCGACGCGACGCCGTCGCAGTTGCCCGCCTGATCCGCCGGCCGCATCGACACGTAGTTGCGGGAGCCGTACTGAACCAGCCAGACACCTCCCGGGTCCGGCTGCGGCTGGAAGCATGCGAACCGGTCGGACCGCAGCGCCTCACCGGTGGTCGTGTAGGCGGTCACCAGGTACGGCGAGTCCTTGAAGAGGATCTGCTGCATCCGCTTGACGTCCGCCACCCGCTTGGCGTGGTCCATCTCGCCGTTCTGCGCCTTGTACAGGGCGTCGTACGTCTTGTTGCAGTACCAGGAGTCCGATGAGCCGCCCCGCTGGTCGCAGGTCATGTCGCTGAGGATCGAGTCGGGGTCCGGCTCGACGAACCAGTCCCACTGGAACGCGTCGTAGTCGCCGCTGAGGATCACGTCGCTCAGCTTGCTGGTGTCCATTGCTGTGACCGTGGACTTGATGCCGAGATCGCCCAGCCACTCCTTGAAGAAGTCCATGGTGTCGATCGAGGCCTTCACGGTGCTGCGCGCATACAGGCGCAGCGTCCCCAGTGGGCTCCCGTCGGGCATCGTGCGGAGCCCGTCGGCCGCCTTCTTGTAGCCCGCCTGGTCGAGCAGCCGGCCGGCCTTGGCCAGGTCGAACGTGAACGCCTGGCCCTTCGGCGGCTCCCAGTGGTAGTTGGGGTACGCGGTCGGCACGATCGTCGACCCGGGCTCACCGGCCCCTTGGAAGGCGCTGCGGACGATCCGGTTCAGGTCGAGCGCGTAGCCCAGGGCGTGCCGGAACCTCGGGTCCCGCACGGCCGGGTTGCCGTCGCCGATCGGCTTGCCGGTCTTGGTGTCCACCGCTCCGGTGTTGAAGCCGATCTCCTCGAACAGCGGCGAGATGCCGTTGTGCGCGGTGATGCCCTTGCGGCCCTGCAGCGCCTTCACCTGCAGCGGCGTGATGTCGTTGACGTAGTCGACCTCGCCCTTGATCAGGGCCTGCACCGCGGGGTCGTCGCTCTTGAAGATCCGGAAGTTCACCTCGTCGACGTGCGGGGTGCCGCCCCAGTAGTGCGGGTTGCGCTCGAAGCGGTACGTCGACCCGCCCGCCGTACCACTGACCAGCCGGTAGGGTCCCGATCCCACGACCGGCTTGCCGTTGACCGGCTGGGCCTTGTAGCTCTTCATCTCCTTCTCGCTGACGGTCTTCCACACGTGCTCGGGGACGATCGGGATCGGCAGCAGGGGCAGCACGGCGTTCGGCTTGGAGAGCTTCAGCACGACCGTGTGAGGGTCGGGAGCAGTCACGCTCGTCACCGAGTTGAGGTACGTCGACCAGTTGACCGCCTCGACCTCGCCGTGCAGCACCCGGTTGTAGGTGAAGGCGACGTCGGCCGCCGTCAGCGGCTTCCCGTCGGACCACTTCACGCCGTCACGCATGTGGAAGGTCCAGGTCCGGCCGTCGGCCGACGTGTCCCACGACGTCGCCAGCCCGGGTCGCGGCGACATGTCCTTCATCGAGTAGTTGGTCAGGTAGTCGTACGTCAGCGCCCACATCTCGTAGGAGTTCGCCTCGACACCCAGGAACGGGTTGAGGTTGTCGACCTCGCCGGTGAACGCCACGGTGAACGAGGACTTCCCGGAGCTCGCCGCGGTGGCCGGCGAGACGGCGGCGGTGGCCAGGACGAGAGCGCCGAGCAGAGCGACCACCACGGCCGGACGGACCCCGCGGCCACCCGCGCCCGCGGTACGGTGCCCGCTGTGGACACCCCGCCGAAGGCCGAGCAGGTGCCGTTCGAGCACACCGAGCACGGCGTGCACCGACCCGACCCCTACCAGTGGATGCGCGCGGTCGACTCCCCGGCGCTGCGTGAGCACCTTGACGCGGAACGAGCGTGGTACGAGTCTGCAACCGGACATCTGCGCTCCCTGATCGAGGACCTGCGATCCGAGATGACGCGACGGGTCCCTGCTACTGACCGGTCAGTCAGTTGGTCGCGCCGTGGCTCTTCCTACTACACGACGCTCCCTGCGGAAAGGGAGTACGAGCAACTGTTTCGCGATCTCAACAATGAGGGCGAGGAGCAGCTCCTCCTCGACGCGAACCTGCTCGCGGACGCCTCCGGCTACCTCGGGCTCGGTCTGAGCATGGTCAGCCCCGACGGCAGGCTGCTGGCCTACTCGGTCGACCGGGCCGGCGACGAGGTCTACCGCCTGCACTTCCGCGACCTCGAAACCGGCGCCGACCTCGCCGACGAGGTGCCCCGCACCTACTACGGCGGCGCCTGGAGCGCGGCGTCGGACCAGTTCTTCTACACCGTCCACGACCACACCTACCGGCCCCACCAGGTGTGGCGGCACGTCCTCGGCACACCTGTCGCGGAGGACGTCGTGGTGCTGGAGGAGCCCGACCAGCGCTTCGAGCTGAACCTGCGGCCCACCCGGCGCGGCGACCTCGCGGTGGTGTGGTCGACCAGCCGGGACACCTCCGAGGCCTGGGTGGTCGACACCCGCGAGGCGACCCCGCAGGCCCGGTCCGCCGGTGGCCGCCGTACCGGCGTGGAGTACCACGTCGAGCCGGCGCGACTCGACGGCTCCGACGTGCTGCTGCTGGTCACCAACGACGGCGCCACCGAGTTCCGCCTCGCGGTCGCGCCGGTCCCGGCCGACGGCCACCTCGACCACCGCTCCTGGAGCGACCTGCGCCCCGAGGACCCCACCGAGCGCCTGGAGCGAGTCGACGCGTTCGCCTGCCACGCGGTCCTGAGCTTCCGGTCCCGCGGGCGGCACCTGCTCCGGCTGCTCCCGCTCGACGGGCTCGCCACCACAGCCGGCGTGGTGGTCGAGCCGCTCCTCGAGGCGGGCACCGTCTCGCTCGGCACGAACCTCGACCACGACACCACCACGGTCACCGTCGTCGACCAGTCCTACGTCCACCCGACCGTCTGGTCCGACGTCGACCTGGACACCGGCCGACGCTCCGTGCGGCACCGGCAGGAGGCCCCGGGTCACGACCCGGAGCGGTACGTCAGCGAGACAAGGACGTTCGCGTCCCCGGACGGGACGCCCGTGCCCGTCACCCTGGTACGGCGCAAGGACACGCCCCTCGACGGGACCGCGCCGGCCCTTCTCTACGGCTACGGCGCCTACGAGTACACCTTCGAGCCCGAGTGGGACCCCGCTCTGCCGTCGCTGCTCGATCGCGGCGTCGTGTTCGCCCACGCGCACGTCCGCGGCGGCGGCGAGATGGGCCGCCGCTGGTGGCTCGAAGGACACCTCGCGCACAAGCAGAACACCTTCACCGACCACCTCGCGGTCGCCGACGGCCTGGCCGGCATCGACCGGCTCGCCGGCATCGTGGACGGGTCCCGGCTCGCCACCCGCGGGCTCAGCGCCGGAGGCCTGCTGCAGGGCGCGGTCCTCAGCCAGCGCCCCGAACGCTGGCGAGCCGTGGTCGCCGAGGTGCCGTTCGTCGACGTGGTGACCACCATGTTCGACGCGGAGGTCCCGCTGACCGCGAACGAGTGGGACGAGTGGGGCGACCCGCGGATCCGGGAGCGGTTCGACTGGATGCTGGCCTACTCGCCCTACGACAACCTGCCGCCCGCTGGGTCCCGTCCCGACCTGCTGGTGACCGGCGCCCTGCACGACGCGCGGGTGAGCGTGTCAGAGCCGGCCAAGTGGGTGGCGGCGCTGCGCGCCGGGGACCCGGCCTGGTCCGGACGCTGCCTGTTCCGCTGCGAGACCGCGGCAGGAGCGCACGGCGGCCCGTCGGGCCGGTATGCCCGGCTGGCCTACGAGGCCGAGATCTACGCCTGGGTGCTGGACCGGCTGGGTGTCTACTGACGCGCGAGTCAGCAAGCCTCTAGGCTGCTCCCTGGCCGGCAGGAGAGGAACAGATGATCAGGACCACGCCGTTCCATGCGCGGCTCAGTGAGCTGAACACGCAGGGGCTCTACACGCACTGGCAGGGACACCTGTCCCCGCTGAGGTACAGCTCAGCTCCCAAGCACGAGTACTTCGCGGTCCGCAACGCGGTCGGGATCTTCGACACCTCCCCGCTCTTCAAGTACCGCATCGACGGGCCCGACGCGGAGGCGTTCCTCTCCGGCGTGCTGGCCCGCGACATCCGCGCCTGCGCCCCGGGCACCGCCCAGTACACGATCTGGTGCGACGACCGTGGGTACGTGATGGAGGACGGGGTGGTGCTCCGGCACTCGGCGTCCGAGTTCCTCCTCACCGCGGCGCGGCCCAACCTCGGCTGGCTGGACAGCCACCGGGGACGGTTCCGGGTGACGCTCGAGGACGTCTCCGACGAGTACGGCGTGCTCGCGGTGCAGGGCCCGCGCTCGCGTGCGGTGCTCGCCGCGCTGATGCCGGAGGTCGACTCGCTCGGCTACTTCGAGCACGCTCCGGCCAAGGTCGCGGCCGCACCGGTCACGGTCTCCCGCACCGGTTTCACCGGCGACCTCGGCTACGAGGTCACCGTGGAGTCCGAGCGGGCTCTCGACCTGCTCGACGCGGTGCTGGAGGCCGGCCGGCCCCACAGCCTTCGTCCCTTCGGGGAGGAGGCGCTGATGATGCTCCGGATCGAGGCCGGCCTGCCGCTCGTCGACGTGGAGTGGCGCAACAGCCGGCTCGCCTTCGCCGACCACGAGCGGGTCACGCCGCTGGAGCTCGGGCTGGGCTGGCTGGTGCGCCGCAGCGTCGCGTCCGGCCGCCCGTTCGTCGGCCGCGACGCGATCCGCCGGGAGATCGACGACGGCACCTCGCGGTGGGCCACGGTCGGCGTCGTCGTCGACTGGGCGGACTGGGACCGGCTGCACCGCGACGCGGGCCTGCTCCCGTCCATGGACGAGCACCCGCTCCCCTACCAGTCGATGCTGTACGACGGAGCGCGGTCCGAGGCCGGCTACGTGACCAGCTTCATGTACTCACCGGTCCTGCAGCGGCACATCGGCCTGGCCCGGGTCCGTCCCGACCTCGCCACGCCCGGCAGCGAGGTCCACGTCGAGCTCGCCATCGCGCACCACAACACGACCGTGGCGGCCGCCACCGCCAAGCTGCCGCTGTTCAACCCGTCGAGGAGGACGGCACGCCCATGAGCCCAGACATGAGCCGCGACACGTCGGACCGGCCGGGGACCTACGACGCCATCGTCGTCGGCGGCGGCCACAACGGCCTGGTCAACGCCGCCTACCTGGCGAAGGCCGGGCTGCGGACCCTCGTCCTCGAGCGACGGCACCTGGTCGGCGGCGCGGCGATCACCGAGGAGGTGGTGCCGGGCTTCTCCTTCACCACCTTCTCCTACGCGCTGAGCCTGCTGCGGCCCGAGATCATCCACGAGCTGGACCTGGTCCGGCACGGCTTCATGCCGCTGATGATGCCGTCCTCGTTCCACCCGACGGGTGACGGCGGCTACCTGCTGCTCGGCGACGACCACGCGCAGAACATCGCGGAGATCCGCCGTCACTCGCCGCGCGACGCCGACTCCTACGACCGCTACCACCACGACCTGGACCGGGTCGTGCAGGCGGTCCAGCCGCTCTTCGACAACCCCCCGCCCAACGTGTTCGGCAAGGACCCGGAGGACCAGGCCGACGTCGCCTGGCTGCTCGACCACCTCGGCGGCGTGGAGCGGTCGGTGATGCACGACGTCGTGCGGCTGCTGACCGGCAGCGCGTCGGACTGGCTGGACGACTACTTCGTGCACGAGGCGGTCAAGGGCTTCCACGCCTCTTCGAGCGTCATCGGCTCCAAGGTCGGCCCCATGTCCCCGGGCTCCGGCCTGGTGCTGCTGTTCCACAAGATGGGCCAGCATGACGGGCACCTGGGGTCCTGGGCGTTCCACAAGGGCGGCAACGGCGGGTTCACCCAGGTGCTCGCGCGCGCCGCCGAGGCGTTCGGCGCCGAGATCCGGCTCGACGCGCCGGTGGCCGCCGTACTCACCTCGGAAGGCCGCGCGAGCGGGGTCGCCCTCGAGGACGGCACCGAGCTCCGCGCCCCCGTCGTGGTCTCCGCGCTCGACCCGCGCCGGACCTTCCTGGAGCTGGTCGACCGGCGCGAGCTCCCCGGCGACCTGGTCGAGAACGTCGAGCGGATGAAGTTCCGCGGGGTCTCCGCCAAGGTGAACTTCGCCCTGTCGGGCCTGCCGGTCTTCCCGGCGCTCCCCGACACCGTGGAGCACTTCGGCGGGTTCCTGAACATCGGGCCGACCATCGAGTACGTCGAGCGGGCCTTCGACGCCGCGAAGTACGGCTGGTACAGCGAGCGACCGTACATCGACGCCGCGGTGCAGTCGGTCGTCGACCCCGACATGGCTCCGCCGGGGCAGCACGTGATGTCGTGCTTCGTCCAGTACGCGCCGTACGAGCTGGCGCGCAGCGACTGGGAGACCGAGCGTGAGCCGTTCGGTGACGTGGCACAGGCGGTCCTCGAGAGCCACTTCCCGGGATTCGGGGACCTCGTGGTGCACCGCGAGGTCGTCACGCCGGTCGACATCGAGCGCTACACCGGCCTCACCGAGGGCAACATCTTCGCGGGCGAGTTCCTGGCGCCGCAGATGTACTTCTTCCGCCCGGCGCCGGGCTGGAGCCAGTACCGCACGCCGGTCGAGGGCTACTACCAGTGCGGGTCCGGGACCCACCCGGGGGGCTGCGTGATCGGCTCCCCGGGCCGGCTCGCCAGCCGGCGGATCCTGCGCGACGTCGCCGACCGGCCGCGCTGAGCCACCACGTGACGGCCCGCCGGCGTCGTCCGGCCCTGACCGGGCCGGTGGTGCTGGCCCTGCTGGTGGTCTACCTGCTGTGGGGCTCGGTCTACGTCGCCGTGCGCGTCGTGGTCGAGGACGCTCCGCCGCTGACCTCCATCGGCGTCCGGTACGTCGCCGCGGGGGCGATCCTGGCCGTGGTGGCCGTGGCCCGGGGAGGCCGCCGCGCGCTTGCACTGACCCGCCGCACGGCGCAGGGCTGCCTGCTGCTCGCCGTCCTGCTGCCGGTGCTGACCAACGGACTGGTCTCGGTCGCCGAGAGCGAGGGCGTGCCGGCCGGCACCGCCGCGCTGCTCAGCGCGATGACGCCGATCAGCATCGTGGTGCTGCGGCTGGCCGTCCGGGATCGCCCTCCGTCCTGGACGCTGGCGGGCGTCGTGGTGGGCTTCGCTGGGCTGGCCGTGCTGCTCGTCGGCGGCGGCGCGGCGCACACCTTCCCGCTCGGGCCGTCCCTGGTCGTGGTCCTGTCGGCCAACTTCTGGGCGCTCGGGTCGTTCCTGCAGCCCCGGCTGGTCCTGCCCCGCAGCGCCCTGGCGACCGCGACCTACGAGCTCGTCCTCGGCGGGGTGCTGCTGCTCGCGTCTGGCGTGGCCACGGGCGAGCCGCTCTCCCTGGACTACCGGGCGCGCACCTGGTGGCTGCTAGGACTGATGACCCTCAGCTCCACGGTGGCGTTCGGCTGCTACGTCTGGCTCCTCGCGAACGCGCCGATCTCGCTGGTCTCGACCCATGCCTACGTGAACCCGGTCGTCGCCGTGGCCCTCGGCTGGCTGCTGCTGTCCGAGCCGGTCACCGTGCCGATCGCGGTCGGCGGCGGCATCGTCCTCCTGGCCGTGGCCATCGTGATCACCGCCGAGCGAGGACCGCGGAGAGACACCGGCGACCGGTCCGCGGTTGCCGCTACGAGCGACTCCTGAGCAGCTCCAGACCCGGGCCCGACAGGTCGTCGAAAGCGGACGGCGCCCGGTGGCCGCGAGCAGCAGCGTCACGACCGGACCCTCGACGACGGGGCCGCTGCCGTGCGAGACGTCCGCGTCGGTGGCCCGCAGCGTGACCCCGGCCACCCTCCTCTTCCCGCCGATGAGGGCGTTGCTGCCCGCGTAGAACCCCAGCGCACGGGCCACCTCCGAGCTCGGGTAGGCGTGGTGGATGCCGAGCCGGCGCCGGATGTCCTCGCCGCGCACGAACGCCTCACCGAGCCAGGTGGCCTCCGGGCCGCCGGCGCTCTCCAGCGCCACCTGTCGGTCGGAGAACCGGTGGACGCTGAAGCGCGCATGGATGGCACGGGTCCGGCCGGAGCTCCAGCCCTCAGCGTCGGCGGTAGCGCAGGTGGACGACGCCGCCGGCGAACCGCCGCTCTTCGAGCAGCTCGAGGTCCAGCCGGACCCCTCGGGGCAGCC
>JAWWPF010000007.1:0-13892 GCA_033850795.1 Nocardioidaceae bacterium
CGGCCTTCGGTGGCGTGATCGCGACCAACGTGCCGGTGTCGGTGGAGATGGCCGAGCAGGTCGCCGACATCTTCACCGAGGTGGTGGTCGCGCCGGGCTACGAGGACGGAGCGGTCGAGGTGCTCACGCGCAAGAAGAACCTCAGGCTTCTCGAGTGCGAGCCGCTGTCCCGCGGCGGCATCGAGACCCGCGCCGTCTCGGGCGGCATGCTGCTCCAGGCTCGTGACGCCATCGACGCGGTCTCCGACGTGGGCGGCGACGAGCCGGCCGGCTGGACCCTGGTCACCGGCGCCCCGGCCTCCGAGCAGCAGCTGGCCGACCTCGCGTTCGCCTGGCGGGCCTGCCGCTCGGTGAAGTCGAACGCGATCCTGCTGGCCGCCGACGGCGCGTCCGTCGGGGTGGGGATGGGGCAGGTGAACCGGGTCGACAGCTGCAGGCTGGCCGTCGAGCGCGCGGGGGACCGGGCCGCCGGCTCCGTGGCGGCCTCCGATGCCTTCTTCCCCTTCGCGGACGGGCCGCAGATCCTCGTCAACGCCGGGGTGAGCGCGATCGTCCAGCCGGGCGGGTCGGTGCGGGACGAGGAGGTCGTGGCGGCGCTCGAGGGGGCCGGGGTGACGATGTACCTCACCGGGACCCGGCACTTCTTCCACTGAGCGCCCCTTGCGGCTGACGTGAGGCATGCAGACGCGCCGACTCGACAGTGCGGAGGCATGCAGACGCGCCGACTCGGGGGTGCGGAGGCATGCAGACGCGCCGACTCGGCGGTGGGGTGGCGTGCGAGGATGCTCCCGTGACAGCACAGATCCTCGACGGAACCGCCACCCTGAAGGCGATCAAGGCAGACCTCAGGGAGCGGGTGGCCGCCCTCCGCGACCGCGGCATCGTGCCCGGGCTGGGCACCGTCCTGGTCGGCGACGACCCGGGCTCGAAGTGGTACGTGAACGGCAAGCACAAGGACTGCGCGGACGTCGGGATCAACTCGATCCGCGTCGACCTGCCCGACACCGCCACGCAGGCGGACGTCGAGGACCACGTCGCCGCGCTCAACGCCGACCCGGACTGCACCGGGTACATCGTCCAGCTGCCGCTGCCCAAGCACATGGACGAGAACGCGGTGCTCGGCCAGGTCGACCCCGCCAAGGACGTCGACGGGCTGCACCCGACGAACCTGGGCTGGCTGGTGCTCGGCAAGGCCGCCCCGCTGCCCTGCACGCCGTACGGCATCGTCGAGCTGCTACGCCGCCACGACGTGCCCATCGCGGGTGCCGACGTCTGCGTCGTCGGCCGCGGCATCACCGTGGGCCGTCCGCTCGGCCTGCTGCTGACCCGGCGCAGCGAGAACGCCACCGTGACGCTGTGCCACACCGGGACCCGCGACCTCGCGGGCCACGTCCGGCGCGCCGACATCGTGGTGGCGGCGGCCGGCGTGCCCGGGATCATCACCGGCGACATGGTCAAGCCCGGAGCGGCCGTGCTCGACGTCGGGGTGTCCCGGGTCGACGGGAAGATCGCCGGGGACGTGGCGCAGGACGTGTACGACGTGGCGGCGTGGGTGTCGCCGAACCCCGGCGGTGTCGGCCCGATGACCCGGGCGATGCTGCTCTCGAACATCGTCACCGTGGCCGAGCAGTCCCTCGAGCTGACGGACGCCTGACCGGCCCGTGCGCGAAGACGGGCCGTTCCGGCGACCACAGACGTTGGGGGGCGTCGTCTACCTCGTGGTCCTCGCGGCCGCGTTCATCGGGCTCGGGATCGTGTTCGCAGGCCGGTGGCGCACCGGCATCGTCTGGATGGGTGCCGGCCTCTTGCTGGCCGCGGCCACCCGGCTGTCGCTGTCCGAGCGCGGGGCCGGGATGCTCCGGGTCCGCCGCAAGTGGTCGGACGTGACGATGCTGACCTTCGCCGGGCTGGCGTTGATCGTGCTCGCCGTGATCGTCCCGAACCAGCCGCCGGCCTGAGCGGCCCCCGTCAGATCAGGCCCAGGTCCTTCACCGCGTCGCGCTCCTCGACCAGCTCGGCGGCGGTCGCGGCCATCTTCGACCGGGAGAAGTCGTCGATCTCGAGGCCCTGCACGATCTCCCAGTTGCCGTCGCGCGTGGTCACCGGGAAGGAGTAGACCAGGCCCTCCGCCACGCCGTACGAGCCGTCGGAGACGACCGCCATCGAGACCCAGTCGCCTTCGGGGCTCCCGTTGCGCCAGTCTCGGGCCGCGTCGATGGTGGCCGACGCCGCCGAGGCGGCCGAGGACGAGCCGCGGGCCTCGATGATCGCCGCGCCCCGCTTGGCCACGGTGGGGATGAAGTCGTTCTCGATCCAGGACTGGTCGTTGACCACCTCGGCGGCGTTCTTGCCGCCGACCTCGGCGTGGAAGATGTCGGGGTACTGCGTCGCGGAGTGGTTGCCCCAGATGGTGAGCTTCTTGATCTCCGAGACGGGGGAGCCGGTCCTGGCGGCGAGCTGAGACATCGCCCGGTTGTGGTCGAGACGGGTCAGCGCGGAGAACCGCTCGCGAGGGATGTCCGGTGCGTTGCTCATCGCGATGAGCGCATTGGTGTTCGCCGGGTTGCCGGTCACCCCGATCCGGATGTCATCCGCGGCCACCTCGTTGAGGGCCTTCCCCTGGGTGGTGAAGATGGCGCCGTTCGCCTCCAGGAGGTCGCCGCGCTCCATCCCCTTGGTGCGAGGTCGGGCGCCCACCAGCAGGGCGAGGTTGGCGCCGTCGAAGACCTTGCGGGCGTCGTCGCCGATCTCGACCCCGGCCAGGGTCGGGAAGGCGCAGTCGTCGAGCTCCATCACCACGCCCTCGAGCGCCTTGAGCGCCGGCGTGATCTCCAGCAGCCGCAGCTCGATCGGCGTGTCCTTGCCCAGGAGGTCCCCGCTGGCGAGCCGGAACAGCAGGCTGTATCCGATCTGTCCGGCGGCACCCGTGACGGCGACCTTGACCGGGGTCTTGGCTGGGCTGGTGCTCACGACACTCTCCTGGCTCGGTGGTTGCCGTCCCTGGGGGACGTCACGGCTGTCCCGACGCTAGCAAGGGGCACCGGCCGTCGGGCACCCAGGCTCAGTCCTCGAAGGCCGGGTTCCGGCTGGAGACCTTGCGCGCGGAGACGAGGTGGCCGCCGAGGTAGCCGCCGAGGCCGAGAGCGGACGAGGCGGCCAGGCCCAGCGCCGCCCCGGCCGCGTGCCGGTCGGCGCGACGTGCTCGCCAGGACGCCGTGAACAGGGTCAGCGCCGCCACGTTCGCGACCGCGTGCACGAGACCGACCCGCTGGTCGCGCGTGCCGGTGGCACTCCACTCCGCCACGCCGGTGACCGCCGTGGGCAGGGCCGAGAGGATGCCGAGGCCGACCAGGCGCCGTGCGGCCGGGCGAGCCTGCGCGCCGCCGAGCAGGTCCAGGACCAGGGCAGAGGTCCAGAACCCGATCGGGACGTCGGTCAGCGGCGGGTGCAGGGCATGGCCGAGCCAGGTCCCGCGCAGCAGGTCGCGCACGGCCGGGTCGGCGACCAGGGCGTCGGCCAGCGGCTGCACCGCGCGGATCACGGGATCCAGGGCGCTGGCGCCCTCGAGCCGCTCCGTCCAGGCGACGGCCGTCGGCGCGCCCGAGGAGCCGTCGTTGGTCGGGGTGGACGGCGTGGGAGTCAGGGACATGGTGCTCCTCGCAACGGGTAGACGGATACAGCAGTCTTACCCCACTCCGCGTTGACCGTCACCGCCCGCCGGGAGTGGACTGGGTGGTTGGCGCACGAGTACGACGCTGAGATATCTTGACGTCAAGAAACTATCTGCCCCCTCGGAACGGAGCCCCCGTGACGGACCCGAAGATCATCTACACCCGTACGGACGAGGCGCCGCTGCTGGCGACGTACTCGCTGCTGCCCATCGTGTCGGCCTACGCATCCACCGCAGGGGTGTCCGTGGAGACCCGGGACATCTCCCTGGCGGGCCGGATCATCGCCGGGTTCCCCGACCGGCTCAAGCCCGAGCAGCGCCTCGACGACGCGCTCGCCGAGCTCGGCCAGCTCGCCACCAGGCCCGAGGCCAACATCATCAAGCTGCCCAACATCAGCGCCTCGATCCCGCAGCTGAAGGCGGCGATCGGCGAGCTGCAGGGTCAGGGCTACGACCTTCCCGACTACCCCGACGACCCGCGGACCGAGGAGGACAAGGACGTCCGGGCGCGCTACGACAAGGTCAAGGGCAGCGCGGTGAACCCGGTGCTCCGCGAGGGCAACTCCGACCGCCGGGCGCCCGCGTCGGTGAAGAACTACGTGCGGACCCATCCGCACTCGATGGGTGCCTGGTCGCCGGACTCCACGACCAACGTGGCCTGCATGAGCGCCGACGACTTCCGCTCGAGTGAGAAGTCGACCGTTATCGGGGCCGCCGGGTCGGTGCGCATCGAGCTCGTCGGTGACGACGGGACGACCACCGTCCTCCGGGAGTCCGTGCCGGTGCTCGCCGGTGAGGTCGTGGACGCCACGGTCATGCGCGTGGGGCCGCTCCGGGAGTTCCTGGCCGAGCAGATCGAGCGTGCCAAGGCCGAAGGGGTCCTGTTCTCCGTCCACCTGAAGGCGACGATGATGAAGGTCTCCGACCCGATCATCTTCGGTCACGTGGTGCGGGCGTTCTTCCCGCGCCTGTTCACCGAGCATGCGGACGCCCTCACCGCGGCAGGGGTCAGCCCCAACGACGGTCTCGGCGCGCTCCTCAAGGCGGTCGAGAAGCTGCCTGCGGACCAGCGCGGGCCCATCGAGGAGGCCGTCCGGCAGGGGCTCGAGGAGGGGCCGGCCCTGGCGATGGTGGACTCCGACAAGGGCATCACGAACCTGCACGTGCCGAGCGACGTGATCGTGGATGCGTCCATGCCGGCGATGATCCGCACCTCCGGGCACATGTGGGGTCCCGACGGCAAGGAGGCCGACACGCTGGCCGTCATACCGGACAGCAGCTATGCGGGGATCTACCAGGTCGTGATCGACGACTGCCGCGCCAACGGCGCGTACGACCCGGCGACCATGGGGTCCGTGCCGAACGTGGGCCTGATGGCCCAGGCGGCCGAGGAGTACGGCAGCCACGACAAGACCTTCGAGATCCCCGCTACCGGCACGGTGCGCGTGGTGGATGCGAACGGCGACGCGCTCCTCGAGCACGCCGTCGGCGCCGGCGACATCTGGAGGATGTGCCAGACCAAGGACGTGCCGATCCGCGACTGGGTCAAGCTGGCAGTCACCCGGGCGCGGGCGACGGGCGTGCCCGCCGTCTTCTGGCTGGACGAGGGCCGTGCACACGACGCGAACCTGATCGCGAAGGTGCGCGAGTACCTCCCCGAGCACGACACCGAGGGCCTGCAGATCGAGATCATGAGGCCCGTCGACGCGATCGCCTTGTCGCTCGAGCGGATCCGCAAGGGCGACGACACGATCTCGGTCACCGGGAACGTGCTCCGCGACTACCTCACCGACCTCTTCCCGATCCTCGAGCTGGGGACCAGCGCCAAGATGCTGTCCGTCGTGCCGCTGATCAACGGCGGAGGGCTCTTCGAGACCGGGGCCGGCGGGTCGGCGCCCAAGCACGTCCAGCAGCTCCTCCGCGAGAACCACCTGCGCTGGGACAGCCTCGGCGAGTTCCTCGCGCTCGCGGTGAGCTTCGAGCACCTCGCGCAGGTCGCCGACAACCCTCGCGCGCAGATCCTGGCCGACACCCTCGACCGCGCCACCGGCCGGTTCCTCAACGAGAACAAGTCGCCGAGTCGCAAGGTCGGCCAGATCGACAACCGCGGGAGCCACTTCTACCTCGCGCTGTTCTGGGCCGAGGAGCTCGCGTCCCAGACCGAGGACCGCGAGCTCGCCGCGGCGTACCAGGAGCTGGCCACCTCGCTGCGGCAGCACGAGGACGAGATCAACGACCAGCTGCTCGCCGTGCAGGGCTCGCCGGTGGACATCGGCGGCTACTACCGTCCCGACGACGCGCTGGCCGAGGCGGTCATGCGGCCGTCGAAGACGCTGAACGACGTGATCGCCGCTCTGGCTGAGGGCTGACCGCGCTTCGAGAGGCGTGCGGATGCGCCGGGTCGGCGGGGTTGAGACGTGCGGATGCGCCGGGTCGCGGGGTTGGGCTAGCCGGTGGGGCCGAAGCGCTCGACGCGAACGTCCGGCGTGGGGACGCCGAGCCCGACGAGCATCCGGCTGGCCGTCTCGGCGAAGCCGGCGGAGCCGCAGACGTACGCCGCGCCCGGTCGCGCGCCGTCGAGGAGCGGCCGCAGGTCGTCGGGACGCAGCCGGCCGGCGGGCCGTCCCTCGAGGTCGGCGCGGGTGAGCACGAGGCGCTGGCCGGACAGGTCCTCCCGGTACGGCACGTCGTCGAGGGTGCGCGCCGAGACGAGCAGCCGGAGGTAGCCCTCACGACCCAGGTCGCGCGCGTGTCGCAGCATCGCGACCAGCGGCACCACCCCGGTCCCGCCGGCCACCCCGACCGCGGGCACGTCCGCCTCCCAGACGAACCAGCCGCCGATCGGCCCGCGCAGCTCGAGCTCGTCACCTGGCTCGACGACGTCGGCGAGGTAGGCCGAGACCTCCCCGTCGTCGAGACGCTCCACGTAGAACTCCAGCAGCGGGTCGGCGGGCGAGGACGCCACCGAGTAGGACCGCGATGCCGAGTAGCCGTCCTCGGCGGTCAGCCGGAACACGTAGTGCTGACCGGGCAGGTGGTCGGTGCGGCCGGGCACCTCGATCCGCAGCCGCACGGCGCGCGGGTTGGGGCGGGCGACCTCCCGCACGGTCCCCGTGCACCAGCCGCCGGTCGGCGCCCCCAGGCAGCCGTCCATCAGTCGCCCTGGTAGCGCTGCTCTTGCCACGGGTCGCCGCGGTCGTGGTAGCCGTTCCGCTCCCAGAAGCCCTGCTGGTCGTGCTCGAGAAGCGTGAGCCGGGTGACCCACTTCGCGCTCTTCCAGAAGTAGAGGTGCGGCACCAGCAGCCGGACCGGCCCACCGTGGTCGCGGGGCAGTGGTCGCCCGTCGTAGGTCCACACGACCCAAGCCTTGCCGCCGGTGACGTCCTCCAGCGGCAGGTTGGTGGTGTAGCCGGTGGTGCAGGTAGCCAGCACGTACGACGCCTCGGGACTCGGCCGGGCCGCCTCGAGGAGTACGTCGACCGAGACGCCGCCGAACCGGGTGTCGAACTTCGACCAGGTGGTGACGCAGTGGATGGGGCCGGCGTACTCGGACGAGGGCAGTGCGTGCGCCTCGTCCCAGGTCCAGGTGCGTGGCTCCTCCACCAGTCCGTCGACCGTCATCGTCCAGGCGGCCGGGTCGACGTCCGGCGTGACCTCCGCGGTGAGGACCGGCCAGTCCCTCCCCACGTCGTACTGTCCGGGCGGGAGCCGGCCGGGTTCCGTGGGCCGCCGTCCACCGAGGAAGCCGCGGGTCGCGCGGGCCATCAGGCCGGCCCGGTCCGTGTCAGCATCGTGTCTCCTGAGCGAGCAGGGAGCGTCCAGCGAGAGTCCGGCGGAGCCCCGAGGCCGAGCCTGTCTCGGAGTCTTCGCGGTGCGCCCAGTCGATGTCAAGGTCGATGTCAAGGTCGATGTCAAGGCCGGTGCAACGGCCGGTCCGGACCCACAGGCGCATCCTTCTGTACCGCGCAAGGAATAGTCGGGGGCGACGGTTCCTTGGACCTGTGGCGGGCTGCACCGGCCCTGCCTCCCCTGGACGAAGGACTCGCTCGTGACGACCACCGCCCCCCTGCAGGACACGGCGCAACCCGGCCGAGTCCCGCGGCCCTACCGGGTCGCGCTGGCGATCCTGGCCCTGGCCGTGGGCGGTTTCACCATCGGCACGACCGAGTTCGTCACCATGGGGCTGCTTCCCGAGATGGCCCGCGGGATCGGTGTCGGCATCCCGCAGGCCGGGCACGTGATCTCCGCGTACGCCCTCGGCGTCGTCGTGGGTGCCCCGCTGATCGCCATCCTCGGCGCCCGGCTCCCGCGCAAGGGGCTGCTCGTCGCGCTGATGGCCGCCTACGCCGTCGCCAACCTCGCCACGGCCCTGGCCCCGTCCTTCCTCACGCTCGCCGGCGCGCGGTTCGTCGCCGGCCTCCCGCACGGCGCCTACTTCGGGATCGCGTCCCTGGTGGCCGCGGGCCTCGTCGACCCGGACCGCAAGGGCCGAGCGGTCAGCCGTGTCCTGCTCGGCCTCGCGGTGGCGAACCTGGTGGGCGTCCCGGCGGCGGCGTGGCTGGGGCAGACCTTCGGCTGGCGGTCCGCCTACGGCACGGTGACCGTGCTCGCGGTGCTCACCGTGCTCCTGGTGCTCTGCTTCGTGCCGGCCACGGCACCGGACCGCGAGGCCACCGGTCGCCGGGAGCTGCTGGCCTTCACCCGCGTCCAGGTCTGGCTGACCCTGCTCGTCGGCGCCGTCGGGTTCGGTGGCATGTTCGCGATGTACAGCTACATCTCGCCGACCGTCACCGACGTGACCGGGCTGTCGGCCTCGGCCGTGCCGGTCTACCTCCTGGCCTTCGGGGTCGGCGGGCTCCTGGGAACCACCCTCGGCGGGATCGGCGCGGACTGGTCCGTGCTGCGCTCGATCGTCTTCGCGAACGTCGCCATGGGTGCCGCGCTGGTCCTCTTCACCGCGACCGCCGCCCAGCCGGTCGCGGCCTGGCTGACGGTGCTGCTGGTCTCCACGGTCGGCTCGATGCTCGCGGTGACCCTGCAGATGCGGCTGATGGAGGTGGCCGGCGACGCCCGGACCATCGGTGCTGCCCTCAACCACGCGTCCCTCAACCTCGCCAACGCGCTCGGCGCCTGGCTGGGCGGCGTGGTGATCGCCGCCGGGCTCGGCTACACCGCTCCGAGCTGGGTCGGCGCCGGCCTCTCCCTCGCCGGGCTCGTCGTCCTCGCGGTCTCCGTGGCGGTGCACCGCCGGGACACCCGGCCGGCTCAGGCGCCCCAGCCGGCGTACTCCTCGACCAGCAGGTCGTAGGACAACGAGTCGACGAGGCTGCCGTCGCGCATCCGGACCCCGCTGCGCTCCCGCCCGACCCGGGTGAAGCCGTTGGCCTCGATCACCCGCCGGGAGGCGCTGTTGTGCTCCGCGGCGAAGACCAGCAGGCGGCGAAGGCCCAGCCCGCCCTGCGCGGGCGCGCCCAGGCCGTGACGCACCACGAGCCCACACGCCTCGGTCATCACGCCGCGGCCCCGCGCCTCCGGGTGCGTCCAGTAGCCGATCTCCGCCTCGCGCCCGGGTTTGAGGTCGAACAGCGAGATGTGGCCGACCAGTCGGTCGCTCGCCGGGTCCGCCACCGCCCAGGCGACCCCGCGGCCGGAGGCCATCAGCTCGCCACGGCTGAGCAGGAAGGCACGCGCGTCCTCGACGGTGTACGGCGTGGGCAGCCGCCACAGCCAGCGGGCCGTCCGCTCGTCGTTGCAGGCCTCCGCGACCCGGCCCGCGTCGTCCTCCCGGAACGGCCGCAGGACGACCTGCCGCCCGGTCAGGACGGGGACCTCGAGCCAGGCGTGGCGCGGGGCGCGCTCGTCCTCGACGTGCAGCATCCCGACCCAGGCGTCGAGCAGGTCCCCGCGCTGCGGCAGCCAGCGCTCGAGGGTGCCGTCGCAGGAGAACCCGAGCCTCCACGCGAGGCGCCGCGACGCCCAGTTGCCGGTGTTCGCCCACCAGATCACGGCGCGCAGCCGCTGCTCGGTGAACCCCCAGTCCAGCAACAGCCGCAGCGCGGCCAGCATGATCCCGCGTCCGCGCGCCCAGGGATGCGCGCCGTAGGCGATCTCCGCGCGGCGGTTGCCCTCGTCGCGCAGCTCGACGGTCCCGCAGAAGCGCGGCAGCCCGGTCTCGTCGGCGGCCTCCACGGCGAAGGCCCAGCTTCCGGAGGCCCAGATCGCGGGGACCACCTCGGTGACGAACTGCCGGGCGTCCTCGCCGGCGTAGGGCACCGGGATGGTCGTCCAGAGGATGCTGAGCGGGTCGGCGCACTGCTCCAGGACGCCGTCCACGTCCTCGAGGCGGTGCGCCCGCAGGGTCACCCGGCCGTCGGTGAGCACCGGGACGTCATCGGGGAAATCCACCCGCGCAACCCTCGCCGGTCAACCGCTCGCGGGCAAACCCTTATCGTTGTCGGCATGGACCGAAGGCTCTGGTGACCGGACTGGTGGCCCAACCGTGAACGGCGTCCTCGCCAACATCGCGCTCGTCGTCGTCTTCGTCCTGATCGGCAGCCTCTTCGCGGCCGCGGAGATGTCGCTGGTCTCGCTGCGCGACAGCCAGGTCCGCGCCATGTCCGGGCGCGGACGTCGCGGCGAGGCGGTGGCCCGGCTCGCCAAGGACCCCAACCGGTTCCTGGCCGCCGTCCAGGTGGGAGTGACCCTCGCCGGGTTCCTGTCTGCGTCGGTCGGTGGCGCCACGCTCTCCGGGCACCTCGCCCCCACGCTCGTGAAGCTCGGCGTGCCACCAGGAGCCGCGGATCCCCTGGCGCTGGTGCTGGTCACGATCGCGATCTCGATCCTGTCCCTGGTGCTCGGGGAGCTCGCCCCCAAGCGCCTCGCCCTTCAGCGGGCCGAGGGGATCGCCCTCGCGCTCGGTCCCTCCGTGGACCGGATCGCCAAGCTCACCCGCCCGGTGATCTGGCTGCTGTCCTTCCTGACCGACATCGTGGTCCGGCTCGCCGGGGGCGACCCGAAGGCCCGGCGCGAGCAGATGTCCGACGAGGAGCTGCGCGAGCTGGTCAACACCCACGAGACCCTCGGCGAGGAGGAGCGGCGGATCGTCGAGGACGTCTTCGAGGCCGGCGACCGGCAGATCCGCGAGGTGATGATCCCGCGGACCGAGGTGGACTTCCTGGACGCCTCGACCCCGGTCTTCCGCGCCGCCAAGGAGGCCCTCAACCAGCCGCATTCCCGCTACCCGGTGACCCGCGGATCGGCCGACGACGTGATCGGCTTCGTCCACGTCCGGGACCTGCTGGACCCCAAGACGGCGAAGAGCTCGCTGCGGGTCGCCGAGCTGGCCCGGCAGATCCTGGTGCTGCCGTGGACCCGGCCGATCCTGGCCGCCCTGGCCGACATGCGGCGCGAGGGCATGCACCTCGCGATCGTCGCCGACGAGTACGGCGGCACGGCGGGGATCGTCACCATGGAGGACCTCGTCGAGGAGCTGATCGGCGACATCAAGGACGAGTACGACGTCGACGAGGCGGAGACCACGGTGCACCGCGGCGGCGACGTCGAGGTCGACGGCCTGCTGAACCTCGACGACTTCGAGGACGAGACCGGCATCGAGCTGCCCGAGGGACCCTACGAGACCGTGGCCGGCTTCCTGATGGCCCGGCTCGGCCGGCTGCCCCAGGTCGGCGACGCCGTCGACTTCGCGGAGCGTCGCATCACCGTGCAGGAGCTCGAGGGTCGGCGCGTCGGACGGGTCCTGGTGACCCCCGTGCCTCCGCCGGCCGAGACGAGGCCGGAGGACACGGTGGCGATGGCGCCCGGCGACCCGGCCGTGGGCGCCACGGCGATCGACGCGGCGGCCGACGACGCCCGCCAGGACGTCGCGGGACGAGGCTGAGGCCGGCCCGGGACGGGGCCGTCTCGGCCCAGGGCGGCGAGAAGCCGTCCGGCCTGTAAGAATCTCCGCTATGTCCGACGTCGCGCCGACTCCCGCCTCACGTCCCCGGGTGCTCTCCGGGATCCAGCCCACCGCCGACTCCTTCCACTTCGGCAACTACCTCGGGGCGCTGCGGCAGTGGGTGGCGCTGCAGGAGGAGCACGAGCCGTTCTTCTTCATCGCGGACATGCACGCGATCACCGTCCAGCACGACGCGAAGCGCCTTCCGGACCGCGTCCTGCGGGCGGCCGCGCAGCTGCTCGCGATGGGCGTCGACCCCGAGCGCTCGGCGGTGTTCATCCAGTCCGGGATCCCGGCGCACGCCCAGCTCAGCTGGGTGCTGCAGTCACTCACCGGCTTCGGCGAGGCTCGGCGGATGACCCAGTTCAAGGACAAGTCCGCCAAGGGCGGTGAGGGCCAGTCGTCGGTCGGCCTGTTCACCTACCCGATCCTGCAGGCCGCCGACATCCTGCTCTACCGGCCGCAGTACGTGCCGGTCGGGGAGGACCAGCGTCAGCACCTCGAGCTCACCCGGGACCTCGCCGGCCGCTTCAACCACCGCTACAAGAAGACCTTCCGGCTGCCGGAGCCCTACATCCTCAAGGAGACCGCGAAGATCACCGACCTGCAGGAGCCCACCGCGAAGATGTCGAAGTCGGCCTCCTCGCCCGCCGGGATCATCGAGCTGCTCGACGATCCGTCGGTGTCGGCGAAGAAGATCCGCTCCGCGGTGACCGACTCGGGCTCCGAGGTCCGCTTCGACCCCGAGGAGAAGCCTGGGATCTCGAACCTGCTGACGATCTACGCAGCCCTCACCGGCCGGTCGGTCGAGGACCTGGAGAAGGCCTACGACGGGCGGGGCTACGGCGACTTCAAGGGCGACCTCGCCGACGTCGTGGTCGACTTCGTGACCCCCTTCCGGCAGCGAACCATGGAGCTCCTCGACGACCGCGCCGAGCTCGACGCCGTACTCCGTGCCGGGGCCGACAAGGCCCGGGCGGTGGCCGAGCGCACGCTGGCTGACGTCTACGAGCGCGTCGGGTTCGCGGCGCCGGGCCGCTAGGGTCGCCCGCCGTGCCGACGAGCAGCACCACCACGATCGGGGTCGCGATCGCCGTACCGGACCCCTGGGGCACCCAGCTGCAGGAGTACCGCTCCGCGCTCGGCGACGACACCGCCGGGGGGATCCCGACCCACGTCACGCTGATGCCGCCGGTGGAGGTGGCGGCCGAGGACCTTCCAGGCCTCGAGAAGCACCTCGGCGACGTCACCGAGGGCAAGGACGCCTTCCGCATCCACCTGCGGGGGACCGGGACGTTCCAGCCGGTCTCACCGGTGGTCTTCGTCACGGTGGCGGAAGGGATCTCGGCCTGCGAGCAGCTCGCCTCGTGCGTGCGCCAGGGACCGCTGCGTGCCGAGCAGCGCTTCCCCTACCACCCGCACGTGACCGTCGCGCACCACCTCCCCGACGACGTCCTGGACCGCGCCTTCGAGGAGCTCGCCGACTTCGAGTGCCGGTTCGTGGTCGACCGGTTCTGGCTCTACATGCACGACCCCCGGGCCGGTTGGGTCCCGACCCGGGACTTCCTGCTCACGCCCCGCGGCTAGGGGCGTCCGGGTCGCCGGGTCCTGCTTTGGGCCGTCGGGGAGGATGGTGCCGTGAAGCTCGAGCGCAAGCACGCCGTCCTGTTCCTCGCCCTGGCCGCCTGGAACGTGTTCACCTGGGTGACGTTCGCGAAGAACCTCGCGGCCGCGCATGCGAGCGGCGAGGACCGGCCCACCGGCTACTGGGTGGCCCACAGCGTCCTGATCGTCGTGAACCTCGTGATCGCGGCGGTGCTGGGCCGGCTCGGGGCCCAGGCCTGGCGTGGCACCAGGACTCGCGAGCGCATCGACGCCTGACGCCGGTCCCGGCGGGCGCAGGCCGGGTCATCGCCGGAATATCAGCGCCCGCTTCACTTCCTGGATCGCCTTGGTGACCTCGATGCCGCGCGGGCAGGCCTCGGTGCAGTTGAAGGTGGTCCGGCAGCGCCAGACCCCCTCCCTGTCGTTGAGGATCTCGAGCCGCTGGTCGGTGCCCTCGTCGCGGCTGTCGAAGATGAACCGGTGCGCACCCACGATGGCCTGCGGCCCGAAGTACTGCCCGTCGGTCCAGTAGACCGGGCAGGACGTGGTGCACGCGGCGCACAGGATGCACTTGGTGGTGTCGTCGAAGCGCTCGCGGTCCTTCTGGGACTGGATCCGCTCGCGGGTGGGCTCGTTGCCGGTGGTCACAAGGAACGGCAT
>JAWWPF010000031.1:0-10988 GCA_033850795.1 Nocardioidaceae bacterium
CACCCTGCGCCCGAACCATGCGCCGCCAGCTGTCCATCGCCCGCCCGTCGGCGAGCGCGGCGGCCGGGTCCACCGCGCCGAGACCCGCCAGCATCAGCATCTCCCGGGCCAGGGCCACCGTCAGTTCGACGACGTCGGCCGGCCCGCCGCCGGCCAGTACCTCCACCGCCTCCGCGACCTCGAGCGCATTGCCGGCGGTCAGCCCGAGCGGGGTCGACATGTCGGTGAGCAAGGCCGAGGTCCGGACCCCGGAGTCCGTGCCCAGCTCGACCATCGTCTCAGCGAGCACGCGGGCCTCGGCCAGGTTCTTCATGAAGGCGCCGGAGCCCACCTTGACGTCGAGCACCAGCGCAGCGGTCCCCTCCGCGATCTTCTTGCTCAGAATCGACGCGGCGATCAGCGGCACCGACTCCACGGTCCCGGTCACGTCCCGCAGGGCGTACAGCCGGGCGTCGGCCGGGGCCAGGTCCGGACCGGCCGCCGCCACCACCGCGCCCACGTCCCGCAACTGCGACTCGAACTGATCCTTCGTCAGATCCGCGCGCCAGCCGGGGATCGCCTCCAGCTTGTCCAGGGTCCCGCCCGTGTGCCCGAGCCCGCGCCCGGACAGCTGCGGAACCGCCGCGCCGCAGGCCGCCACCAGCGGCGTGAGGACGAGGGTGATCTTGTCGCCGACCCCGCCGGTGGAGTGCTTGTCGACGGTCGGGCGGTCCAGGTCCCCGAGCGATGCCCGCCGACCGGACGCGATCATCGCGGCGGTCCAGCGAGCGATCTCCCGGCGCTCCATGCCGCGCAGGCAGATCGCCATCGCCAGCGCCGCCATCTGCTCCTCGGCGACCTCCCCGCGCACGTAGGCGGCGAGCACCCAGTCGATCTGCGCGTCGGAGAGCGCACCGCCGTCGCGCTTGGCCCGGATGATCGAGACGGCATCGAGAGCGGAACGTGCCATCAGCGAGGCAGGTTCGCGGGGCCGAAGGCATCGGGCAGCAGCTCACCGAGGGCTCGTGGGCCCGACGCGGTGTCGATCAGGCAGTCCGGCCCGCCGTGCTCGAGCAGCACCTGCCGGCACCGCCCGCACGGGGTGAGCACGGCGCCATCGGCCGAACACACACTCACTCCGACCAGCGGCGCACGACCGCCGGCGACCAGAGCCGACACCATCCCGCACTCGGCACACAGGGTCAGGCCGTAGGAGGCGTTCTCGACGTTGCCGCCGACCACCACGCGTCCCGCTGCGGTCGTACCGGCCGCGCCGACCCGCAGCCCCGAGTACGGCGCGTAGGCCGATTCGGCCGCGGCCCGGGCCGCCGTACGCAGCGCGTCCCAATCGATGCTCACGCCCTGCCTCCCGTTGCCACCGCGACGAAGGTCCGGATCCCGACCTCGATGGCAGCCTCGTCCACGTCGAACCGGGACTGGTGCAGGTCCGTCTCCGGCGCGCCGGGCGACCGCGTGCCGAGCCGCACGAGCGCCCCCGGCACCGCGCGGGTGAACCACGCGAAGTCCTCGCCCCCCAGGCTCTGCTCGGACGGCGCGACGGCGTCCGGGCCGAACTCGGCGACCACGGCATCCCGCACCGCCTCGACCGCGACCGGATCGTTCACGCACGGCGGCACGCCGCGGGTGATCTCGATCTCGGCGCGCACGTGGTGGCGTGCGGCCAGGTCCCTCAGGACGGCCGTCAGGTGCTCCGGGGCGGCCTCCCACGTCTGCGCGTCCAGGCACCGCACCGTCCCGGCCAATTCGCCGGTGGCGGGGATCGCGTTCGGCGCCGAGCCCGCCTGGACCCGGCCCCACACCAGGCGGAGACCGGCGGCGGGGTCGATCCGCTCGGCCAGCAACACCGGTGCCGAGGTCGCGATCGTGGCGAGCGCATGCACCAGGTTCACGGTCAGCTCCGGCCGCGCGGTGTGCCCGCCGGGGCCGTGCAACCGCACCACGACGAAGTCCGCGGCGCCCGTGATCGCCCCCGCGCGCAGGCCCACCTTGCCGACCTCAAGGCGCGGGTCCGCGTGCACTGCGAACGCGCGCCCTGCTCCCTCCAGGGCGCCGGCGTCGATGGCGGCGCGGGCGCCCCACATCGCCTCCTCGGCGGGCTGAAAGACCAACCGCACCGGGCCGCGCAGCGACCCCGCCGCCGCGAGGTCCGCGAGCACCATCCCCGCCCCGAGCAGCACGGCCGTGTGGAGATCGTGCCCGCAGGCATGACACGCGTTCGGCACCGTCGAGCGGTACGGCACGTCCTTGAGGTCGGGCAGCGGCAATGCGTCCAGGTCCGCCCGCAGGACGGTCACCGGCGCGTCGCCGACTCCACGGTCCGCCCCCGCGGGCCCGAGATCACAGAGCAGGCCACAACCCCCGGGCAGCGTGCGCGGCTCGAGCCCGGCCGCCGTCAACCGGTCCGCGACCAACGCCGTGGTCCGGAATTCCGCACCGGACAGTTCCGGGTGGGCGTGCAGGTCGCGGCGCACCTCCCGCATCTGTTCCACGACCGCGGCGACGTTCAGCCGCGCTGAGCCGGAGCTGAACATCGGCTGTGCGGCCTTCCGTCCGGATCGGGGGGAGATGTCGCTCCGGACCGATTCGCCGCTTCGTCCGACGGGGGGAACACGGGGCCGGAAGATCGTCAAGTAACCGTCCTGGGCGGCGATCAGACTCTACGCTGCTCGGGACAGGGGTCCATCGCCCGCGATTCCGCCGCAGGCCATTGCTGGTCCCCCCGGACACCGTTGCCATCGCTGAGATCACTGCCACACCGCACATCACCATTGCCTTCACTGCCAAGGGGAACCGTGAGAGCCGTCGGTCGTCGTCGCATCGGCCTCGGTGCGGCCGTCGTCGGTCTGGTCCTGCCCGCACTGCTGGCCTCGAGCGCGGTCGCGGTCGACCCCGTCCCGAGCCCGATCGCGGGCACCGTCGGTGCTCCGGCCGGCATCCCGGCCGCCGCCCCGGCCGGCCCGCAGTCCTCCGTCGGGGGCCCGCGGATGGCCGAGAATGGTCTCATCGCCGCGCCGGGCGCGCCGGCGGTACCGGTCACCTCGGCCGCCTCGTGGGTGGTGGCCGACGCCGACAGCGGCCAGGTGCTCGCCGCGAAGAACCCGCACGGCAAGTACCGCCCCGCCAGCACCCTGAAGAGTCTGCTCGCGCTGACCATGGCCCCGCGCCTGGACCCGAACTCCACGATCGTCGCCGACAAGAGTGACGAGAACCAGGAGGGCACCCGGGTCGGCATGGTCGCCCCGCAGGCCTACACGGTGGACGACCTCTGGTACGGCCTGCTCCTGCGCTCGGGCAACGACGCCGCCAACGCGCTCGCCCGCGCCGGCGGCGGCACCGTGGATCACGCCGTCCGGATGATGCAGGCCGAGGCCCAGCGACTGCAGGCGACCGACACCACCGTGGTCAACCCGAGCGGCCTGGACGCCAACGGCCAGTTCTCCTCGGCCTACGACCTCGCGCTGTTCGGTCGGGCGGTCCTGCAGCGACATGACCTGAGCCACTACGTCGCCCAGCTCCGGCACACGTTCCCCGGCAACCACACCGCCACGGCGACCAAGCAGAACAGCAAGGACTTCTGGGTCTACACCGAGAACCGGCTGATCCTGCAGAACTTCGACGGCGCGATCGGCGTGAAGACGGGCTACACGACGCTCGCGCAGAACACGCTGATCGCGGCCGCCCAGCGCAATGGGCACACGATCATCGCCACGCTGATGTACACCCCGTTCGGCCAGATCACCAAAGAGGCCGAAGCCCTGCTCAACTGGGGTTTCGCCGCGAGCGGCGTGGTCCAGCCGGTCGGCGAGCTGGTGGCGCCGGTCTCGGCGTCAGTGACCACCAACGAGGACGGCGGATTCGCCGCGTCCGCGGCCAACGAGGGTCCGGCGGTCGCTGGGTCCGACAAGGCGGGCAGCTCACGGTTCGACGGTTCCCCGGCCTCCCGCAACGAGTCGCTGCGCTGGTCCGCGGTGGCGGGCTCGGCCCTGGTCGCGATCCTGGTGCTCCTCGGCGCGACCCGGCTGGTGGCCTCCCGCCGCCGTTACCGCCGCGCCGGGGCCTACCGCTTCTGATCGCGCCGGGCCTGACGCACCCTCAGCGGGCGACGGGACCGAAGCTGAAGTCCACCACCGGGCGCCACACGCCGTCCGCGCCGTGCTCGTAGAGGCTGAACCCCCACACCGAGAACCGCGCCTCGTACTGGGCGAGCTTCTCGAACGCGTGGGTCAGCGCCTCGTCGGCGATGTCGTGGGCCACCGTGACGTGCGGGTGGTAACCGAATTGGAGGTCCCGGTGCGCGAGCGGGCCGTTCCGCACCTGGCGCTCGAGGATCTCGCAGTCGGAGATCCCCTCGGCCAGGGTGACGAACACCACCGGCGACGCCGGCCGGAACGTGCCGGTACCGCGCAGCAGGATGTCGAAGGGATCCGCAACCGCCGCGATCGATCGGAGATGGGCCTCGACCGTCGGCAGCGTCTCGACCGGGACGGCGGTCGGAGGGAGCAGCGTCACGTGGGTCGGGATCGAGCGGGCCAGGGGATCCCCGAAGTGCTCCCGCCAGTCCTGCAGCTCACTGCCGTGCGGCTCGGGGATGGGGATCGCGACCCCGATCGTGCGTACCTCGCCCGAAGGCCCGGTCCCGGTCATGGCGGCGCTCAGTGCTTGGCCGGCACGAAGCCGACCCGGTCGTAGACCTGGGCGAGCGTCTCGGCGGCGACCCCGCGGGCCTTCTCCGCACCGCGGGCGAGGATCGCGTCCAGACCGGCCACGTCGTCGAGGAAGGCCTGGGTGCGCGCGCGGAACGGCGTCACGAAGTCGACCACGGCGGCCGCGACCTCCGTCTTCAGATCGCCGTAACCGCGACCTTCGTAGGAGGCCACCAGCTCGGCGATCGGCGTGCCGGTGAGGGCTGAGGAAATCGTGAGGAGGTTGGAGATCCCCGGCTTCTCCACCTCGTCGAAGCGGATCTCCCGCTCCGAGTCCGTGACCGCGCTCTTCACCTTCTTCGCCGACGCCTTGGGCTCGTCGAGGAGCTCGACGATGCCGCCCGGCGAGGACGAGGACTTGCTCATCTTCGACGTCGGGTCCTGGAGGTCCGCGATCTTCGCCGTCGCCTTGAGGATGTACGGCTCCGGCACGGTCAGCGTCGCGCCGAAGCGGTGGTTGAAGCGCTGGGCCAGGTCGCGGGTGAGCTCGAGGTGCTGCCGCTGGTCCTCGCCCACCGGCACCTGGTCGGCGTGGTAGAGCAGGACGTCCGCGGCCTGCAGGATCGGGTAGGTGAAGAGCCCGACCGTGGACCGGTCGGCACCGCCCTTGGCGGACTTGTCCTTGAACTGGGTCATCCGGGAGGCCTCGCCCATGCCGGTCAGGCAGTTCATCACCCACGCGAGCTGCGAGTGCTCCGGCACGTGGCTCTGCACGAACAGCGTGCAGCGCTCGGGCTCGAGGCCGGCCGCGAGCAGCTGCGCCACCGAGACGCGCGTGCGCGCCCGCAACGCGGACGGGCCGTGTTCGACGGTGATCGCGTGCTGGTCGGCGATGAAGTAGAACGCGTCGTGGGTGTCCTGCAGCCCGACCCACTGGCGCACCGCGCCGAGATAGTTGCCGAGGTGGAACGAGTCCGCGGTCGGCTGGATGCCGGAGAGCACCCGGGGTCGTTCCTTCGCGCGCTGGGCCGACATGAGAGTCATTCTTGCAGGCCCTCGCCCGCGCCATTTTTCCCGCCGGGCTCGCCGATCTCGGTCGGAGCTGACCGTGTCACCCGGACCCGGGCGACCCGGCGGCCGTCCAGGGCGGAGACCTCCAACCGGAACCCCGCGACGGGGACGACCTCGCCGATCCGGGCGATGTGGCCCAGCTCGGCGACCAGGAACCCGGCCACCGTCTCGTAGGGGCCGTCGTCCAGCCGCAGGCCCGATGCCTCGGCGAAGTCGTCCAGGTTGAGCAGGCCGTCGACCTCCATCGCGCCGCCGGACAGCTGCTGGGTCGGCTCGCTGGGGGGGTCGAACTCGTCCCGGATCTCCCCGACCAGTTCCTCGACCAGGTCCTCCACGGTCACGATGCCCGCGGTTCCGCCGTATTCGTCGACCACGACCGCCAGGTGCGAGCGGCTGGCCCGCAGCGTGCTGAGCACCGGAAGCACCCGGTTGGTCGCCGGGAACGCCATGATCTCCCGGCACAGGTCACCCACCACGGGGTCCTGTCCGGCCAGCGTCGGGTCAAGCAGGTCGCGGATGTTCACGAATCCGACCACGTCGTCGGAGGAGCCGCGCACCACCGGGTACCGCGAGTGCGGCCGGGACAGCACGAACGCGATCGCGTCGGCCAACGGCATCCCGGCGTCGATGAAGTCGACCTCGGTGCGCGGCACCATGACCTCGCGCAGCACGACGTCGCCCACCGAGAACACCTCGCCGATCAGCTTGCGCTCGTCCTGGGTGAGCGCGGCGTGCGCGCTTACCATCTCGCGCAGTTCCTCAGAGCTGATTGCCTCGTGCGTCGGCGCCGGCTCCCCTGCCGCCAGGGCGGCCCGCCGGCCGGAGGCCAGCGGAAGCAGCCAACGCATCGGGGCGGACAGGAACGCGAACCGGTTCAGCGTCCCGGCCAGCGCAAGCGCGTACACCTCCGCCCGGTGGGGCGCCAACCGGAACGGCACCAACTCGGCCAATGCCAATGCGACGAAGGCGACGGTCACCACAACCAGGGCGGTCGCGACGAACCGGGCCCAGTCGTGCTGCATCCCGGCGTCGACGAGTTCCGTCGAGAGGTCCTCGGCCAACGTCGTCGCACCGAGGGCGGCCGCCGACACCGTGGCCAGTACTGTGCACACCCGCACGGTCTGCGAGACCCGCTCCGGACGGGCGGCCAGCGCTACCACTCGCCGGCCCCGCGGGCCCCGCTCCGCCAGCAGGCGCAGGTTGTCCTCGCGCAACGAGAACAGCGCGGCCTGGGCGAGCGTGAGCAGCCCGGCGAAGAGCAGGAGGGCACAGACGCCGAACGCGCCGAGGACCGGTGAGTTCATCAGCCTTGCTTCTGCAGGGTCAGAGGCTGGCCAGGGCCTCGTTGAAGGTGGCCGACGGACGCATCACCGCGGACGCCAGGGCATCGTCGGGGCGGTAGTAGCCGCCGATATCGGCCGGGGAGCCCTGGACCGCCAGCAGCTCGGCGGTGATCGTCTGCTCCTGGCTCGCCAGGTTCTTCGCCAGGCCGCCGAAGGCCGCCGCGAGCTCGGTGTCGTCGGTCTGCTGCGCCAGCTCCTGGGCCCAGTAGAGGGCGAGGTAGAAGTGGCTGCCACGGTTGTCGATCGAGCCGACCTTGCGAGCTGGGGACTTGTTCTCGTCCAGGAAGGTGCCGGTCGCGCGATCGAGGGTGTCGGCCAGGATCTGCGCGCGCTGGTTGCCGGTCGCGTTCGCCAGGTGCTCGAAGCTGACGGCGAGGGCCAGGAACTCGCCCAGGCTGTCCCAGCGCAGGTAGTTCTCCTTGACCAGCTGCTGCACGTGCTTGGGGGCCGACCCGCCGGCGCCGGTCTCGAACAGGCCGCCGCCGTTGATCAACGGCACCACCGAGAGCATCTTGGCCGAGGTGCCCAGCTCCAGGATCGGGAACAGGTCGGTCAGGTAGTCGCGCAGCACGTTGCCGGTGACGCTGATGGTGTCCTCGCCCTTGCGGATCCGGTCGAGGCTGTAGGCGATCGCGTCCACCGGCGCGAGGATCTTGATCTCCAGCCCCTCGGTGTCGTGCTCGGGCAGGTAGGCGTTCACCTTCTCGATCAGCGCCGCGTCGTGCGCCCGGGTCTCGTCGAGCCAGAACACCGCCGGCGTTCCGCTCGCGCGGGCGCGGGTCACGGCGAGCTTCACCCAGTCGCGGATCGGGACGTCCTTGGTCTGGCAGGCGCGCCAGATGTCGCCGGCGCTGACCACCTGCTCGAGCAGCGTGTCGCCCGCGCTGCTGCGGACCCGCACGGTGCCGTCGGTCGGGATCTCGAAGGTCTTGTCGTGGCTGCCGTACTCCTCGGCGGCCTGCGCCATCAGCCCGACGTTGGGCACCGAGCCCATGGTGGCCGGGTCGTAGGCGCCGTGAGCCCGGCAGTCGTCGATCACGACCTGGTAGATACCGGCGTAGCTGCTGTCGGGGATGACGGCGAGGGTGTCGTGCTCGGCGCCGTCGGGGCCCCACATGCGGCCCGAGGTCCTGATCATGGCCGGCATCGAGGCGTCCACGATCACGTCGCTCGGCACGTGCAGGTTGGTGATGCCGCGGTCGGAGTCGACCATGGCGAGGTCGGGACCGTCGGCGAGCGCCCGGTCGAACGCGGCCTGAATCGCAGGCCCGTTGCTCAGCTTGTCCAGCCCGGCGTAGATGCCGGCCAGGCCGTCGTTCGGGCTCAGGCCGGCGCGGGTGAGATCCTCGCCGTACTGCGCGAACACGTCGGCGAAGTAGGCCTGCACGACGTGGCCGAAGATGATCGGGTCGGAGACCTTCATCATGGTCGCCTTGAGGTGGGCCGAGAACAGCACGCCGGAGTCCTTGGCGCGCTGCACCTGGGCGGCCAGGAACTCGCGCAACGGACCGACGCGCATGACGGTGGCGTCCACCACCTCGCCGGCCAGCACCGTCAGGCCCGCCTTGAGCACGGTGACCGCGCCGTCGTTGCCGTGAAGCTCGATGGTCAGGGTGTCGTCGGCCGGGATCACGACCGACTTCTCGTTGGAGCGGAAGTCGTCGGCGCTCATGGTGGCCACGTTGGTCCGGGAGTCGGCGCTCCAGACGCCCATCCGGTGCGGGTGCTTGCGGACGTAGCTCTTGACCGACGCGGGCGCGCGGCGGTCGGAGTTGCCTTCGCGCAGCACGGGGTTGACCGCGCTGCCCTTGACCTTGTCGTACTTGGCCCGATCGGCCTTCTCCGCGTCGGTCTTCGGGTCGTCGACGTAGTCGGGCAGGTCGTAGCCCTGCCCCTGCAGCTCGGTGATCGCGGCCTTGAGCTGCGGGGTGGAGGCCGAGATGTTGGGCAGCTTGATGATGTTGGCGGCCGGGGTCTTGGCCAGCGCGCCCAGCTCGGCGAGCGCGTCACCGATCCGCTGCTGCTCGGTCAGCCGCTCGGGGAACTGCGCGATGATCCGGCCGGCGAGAGAGATGTCCCGCGTCTGGACCTCGACGCCCGCGGTGGACGCGTACGCCTGGATGATCGGCAGGAACGAGTAGGTCGCCAGCAGCGGCGCCTCGTCGGTCTGGGTGTAGATGATCGTGGCCATGGGTACGGACAGCCTCCTGCGGTCGCCGACGTGCGTGCTGGACTCTCGGACGCAACAGGTGATTAGAGGTTCGCGACGTCGCCCTGCTTGGCGCGGACGGCCTCGGCCGCCTCCTTCAGCGCCGCGAGCTCGGTCTCGGTGAGGTCGCGCTCGACGACCTTCTTGATGCCGCCGGCGCCGAGTTCGGCCTCGACGCCGAGGTAGACCCCGGAGATGCCGTACTCGCCGTCGACCCAGGCGCACACCGGCATAACCGCGCCGGAGTCGGTGGCGATGGCCTTCACCATCCGCGACGCGGCCGCGGACGGCGCGTAGTACGCCGAGCCGGTCTTGAGCAGCGCGACGACCTCGGCGCCACCGTTGCGGGTGCGCACCACCAGGTCCTCGATGTCCTCGGCGGAGAGCAGCTCGTCCAGCGGCTTGCCGTTCACGGTGCAGGCGCTGGGCACCGGGACCATCGTCTCGACGTGCGACCCGAGCGTCAGCGTGGTGACCGCGCCGACCTCGACGCCGAGCTTCTCCGCGACGAAGTTGGTGAAGCGGGCGGTGTCGAGCATGCCCGCCTGGCCGATGACCTGGTTCTTCGGCAGGCCGGAGGCGAGCTGGGTCAGCGCGGTCATCTCGTCCAGCGGATTGGACACGACCACGATCACCGCGTCCGGAGAGTGCTTGACAATGTTTTCGGCGACGCCCCGCACGATCTTGGCGTTGGTCTCGATGAGGTCCATCCGGCTCATGCCGGGCTTGCGGGGCAGCCCCGCGGTGATGACGACGATGTCCGAGCCCGCGGTCTTTTCGTAACCGCCACCGTCGGTGGTCGTGGTCGCACCGGTCAGCCTGGTCTCGAAGCCCTCGATCGGGCGGGACTGGTTCATGTCGAGGGCGAGGCCTTCGCCCTTGCCCTCCACGATGTCGGTGAGCACGACCTCGTCAAAGATGTCGTACTCGGCGAGGCGGAGAGCCGTGGTCGATCCGTAGAAGCCGGCTCCGACGACGGTGACCTTGCCCTTGCGTGCCATGACCAGTCACTCCTCACATGTGGGGGCACGCCAAGATCTCTTGGCGTCAAGACATTGTCGGAGGAAACCCTAGCCCGTTCGGCGTAACGGATTTCCACCGGGCCGCCGCGTCGGCGGCCGGTCGACCGGGCCGGAAGAGGGGCTCAAGAGGGGGGCGGGACCACCAGCGCCGCCAGCAGCACGCCCAACCCCAGCGCCGTGAGGGTGATCACGTCGATCAGGCGGCCGCGGACGACGAGCAGTCCCGCGGACTCGGACGGCAGCAGCGCGCGGAGCCCGGCAGCAAGCACCAGACCGCCGGCGAACAGGACGGTGCCCCGCCGGAAATGCTCGGAGAGCACGATCAGCACCCCGGCGGTGCACACGGCCAGCACGGCCACCAGCGGCCACTCCGCCGACACCATCCGGACGAGAGCCGGACGTGACGCGCGCCGCGGCGGGGTGGTCACGCCTACGCAGTCCGCTCGGCGGCCAGACGCTCCGCGGCGAGCACGACGTTGTCGACCAGCATCGCCCGCGTCATCGGGCCGACGCCGCCGGGCATCGGGGCCAACCAGCCCGCGACCTCGGCCGCGGCCGGCTCGACGTCGCCGACGAGCTTGCCGTCCTCCCCGCGGGAGGTGCCGACGTCGAGCACGATCGCGCCCGGGCGCAGCATGTCCGCGGTGACCAGGCCGCGCACGCCGGCGGCCGCGACCACGATGTCGGCCCGCCGCACGTG
>JAWWPF010000037.1:0-3894 GCA_033850795.1 Nocardioidaceae bacterium
GTAGGCGTCTGGCTGGCCGACAGCCTGTCGGAGGTGCTGCCCGGGCAGGCGCTGCTGCAGACCGTCGTCGGGTACGGCGGGACCGGTGCCGCGTTGTGCCGCGCCAAGGTCGACAAGATCGCGTTCACGGGCTCCACCGCCACGGGCACAAAGGTCATGGCCGCCTGTGCCGAGAACCTCACGCCCGTGCTGATCGAGGCCGGTGGCAAGGACGCGCTGCTCGTCGACGAGGACGCCGACGTGGCCGCGGCTGCGGACGCGGCTGCGTGGGGTGCCTTCTCCAACGCCGGGCAGACCTGCGTCGGCGTCGAGCGCGTGTATGTCCACGAGCGGGTGCACGAGCAGTTCGTCGACGAGCTCACCCGCCGTGCCCGCGGGCTGCACGCCGGGGTCGACGCCGACGCGGAGTACGGGCCGATGACGCTGCCCGCCCAGGTGGACGTGGTACGACGCCACATCGACGACGCACTGCGCCGCGGCGGGCGCGCCGTCGTGGGTGGCCGCGACGCGGTCGGTGACCGGTTCATCCAGCCGACGGTCCTGCTCGACGTACCCGAGGACTCCACAGCCATCACCGAGGAGACCTTCGGCCCGACCGTGACGGTCAGCAAGGTGCGCGACATGGACCGGGCCGTCGAGCTCGCCAACGCGACGTCGTACGGTCTCGGGTCCACGGTCTTCTCGGGGAAGCGGGGTCCCGAGCTCGCGCGCCGGCTGCGTTCGGGGATGACCTCGGTCAACGCGGTGATCTCGTTCGCCGGCATCCCGTCGCTGCCGTTCGGGGGTGTCGGGGCCTCCGGGTTCGGGCGGATCCACGGCCCCGACGGCCTGAGGGAGTTCACCTACGCCAAAGCCGTTGCCCGACAGCGCACGAGGCCGCTGCTTGCGCTGACCACGTTCGAGCGTGACGCCAAGACGGATGCGTCGTTCGCGGCGATCATCACGGCGCTGCACGGTCGCGCGAACCAGTTCACGAAGCGGCCGCTGAACCTCCGCGGGGGCTCGTAGGAGCCGATCGGCGCCGACGGCGACCTGCACCACCGTCACCGGTGCCGGCTGCGGACCGGGTCCGCTGACCCACCTATGATCCTGTGGTGCCCGGCTTCGAACTTCTTGCGCGTCTGCTCGACGCCGCCGAGTCCGCTGCGCCGGTCGATGCGGTCACCGCGGTCACGCGGGAGGTCGGTAAGCGGCTGAGCGCGACCGCGGTGTCCTTCTTGATCGTCGACACGTCGGGCCGCTGCCTGGTGCGGATGGCGCACGACCCGCTGACCTCCCCGCAGGCGGCCGGGAGTACGTCCACCGCGTCGGCCGGGCAACGGACGGTGGGCGAGGAGCATGCCCGGACGGTTCCCCTCGAGGGTGGACCGATCGAGCGCGTGCTGCGCGGGCAGCGCCCGGAGATCCAGCCGCCGGCCCACCACGCGGACCCGTGGACCGTCCTGGCACCGGTCACCGAGCGCGGCGAGGTGCTCGGCGTGCTGGAGCTGCTGCTGCCCGAGGAGCCGTCGAAGGAGGACGTCGACGAGATCGCGTCGCTGGCGCATCTGCTCGCGTTCGTGGTCATCGCCAACCGACGCCACACCGACCTGTTCGAATGGGGGCAGCGCAGCCGCCCGCTGAGCCTGTCCGCCGAGATCCAGCAGCGGCTCCTTCCTGGCCCCCACACCTGCGAGGGCGGCGCCTTCACGCTGTCCGGCTGGCTCGAGCCGGCCGCCGACATCGCCGGGGACACCTTCGACTACAGCCTCCAGCGCAACGTCCTGTACCTGTCCATGACCGACGCAATGGGACACGGCGTCGGCGCCGCCCTGACCGCAACCCTGTGCGTCGGTGCGCTCCGCGGATCCCGTCGCGCGGGCGCGCCGGTGACCGAGCAGGTGGCCAATGCCAACGCCGCCGTGGCCGAGCACGGGGCCGCCCACGGCCTCGATGACTTCGTCACCGGGCTCGTGGGCCGCCTCGACCTCAGAACCGGCGTCCTGACGCTGGTCAACGCCGGCCACGTCGCGCCCTACCTGCTCCGCGGCACGGATGTCGGCACGGTCGACCTGCCGGTGAACCTGCCGTTCGGGCTGTTCCCCGACGCCGCCTACGAGGCCGCGACGGTGACGCTCGACCCGGGGGACCGCATCGTCCTGGTCACCGACGGCATGCTCGAGCGCAATGCCTCGTCCAGCGACCTGCCCGCGGCGATCCGGGAGTCGGCGCACCTGCACCCCCGCGAAGCGGCGATGGCGCTGGCCGACAGCGTGCTCGCTGCTACCGGTCACGCGCTGAGCGACGACGCCACGATCTTGTGCCTGGACTGGTACGGCGGACATGGTGACTCCCGCACCACGCACGGCGGTGCGGAGGTCCTGCGGGCCAGCCGTTCGACCGGATGACCGGATCTCGCGACCACGACCCCTTCGACCTCGAGCGCTTCCTGGTCGCGCAGGCGAGCGGGGTCTACGCCCGCGCCCTCGAGGAGCTGCAGGACGGCCGGAAGCGCAGCCACTGGATGTGGTTCGTCTTCCCGCAGCTCGCGGGCCTGGGCCGGAGCGCGACGGCGCAGCACTTCGCGGTGTCCGGTCTGGACGAGGCGCGCGCCTACCTGCAGCACCCTGTCCTCGGCGTCCGCCTGCGCGAGTCGGTGAGCGCGCTGCTCGGGCTGCCGGGCACCGACCCTGTCGCGGTGCTCGGGTCGATCGACGCGGTCAAGCTGCGGTCGTCGATGACGCTGTTCGCCCGTGCTGCGCCCGAGGGGGAGATCTTCCAGCAGGTACTGGACCGATACTTCGGGGGTCTGCCCGACGAGGCGACGATCCGGCTCCTCGGGAGCCCGTAGGACGACGCTGTCGGGTCAGGCCCGCCGTCACTTCGGCACCACGGGCTCACCGCAGCGCTCACACTGCACCTGGTCGATCGGTTCGTCGGTCTCGCCCTCCTCGCCGCAGTACTCACAGACCCAGTCCATGCCGCTCCTCATCACCAGAGGGACCATCCCGAGACCAACGTTCGCAGACGGCACGGACAGTCGCGGGACCGTCGTACCGCCCGGCTCGTCCGTCGCGGCTTCAGCTGGTCCTATGCGCCAGCTCCACCAGTGCTGGGGAGTGTCCCCCGTCGTCCGAGATGAAGTCACGCCACCCGTGCTCGGTCACCAGGACCACCCCTCCGTCATACGCGTGAGCGATGTGACGGACATATCGCCAGCCGAGGAGCCACCGGTTCTCGCTGGGCCCGAACACGCACAGGCCCCGGCGGACGAGGACTGTCATCAGCAGGTGCGATGGCGGTCCCTGCCCATAGGGGATGGCGAGGCTCTGGACAGTCTCACGCAGCTCGTCGCTCGCCGCTTCGGGGTGGCCGATCCCGGCCGGCGTCCTCAGCTTGTGGACCGCCAGGAGCTGCTGTGTGGTCGACGGGTGCGCCACGAGGAGCAGGAACGCGGTGTCCTCGGTCAGCGACACGTGGGTGGCGAGATCGCGCATCAGGCCTGAGGATCGCGGAGGTCGAAGGGTCGGAGGGTCATGCCGCCGAATGATGCCGCGGATCCCTGGGGAGCGTCGGCGGCAGTCCACAGGCACTCACGTCGCTCTGGTGCGCCGGTGCTTTCGGCGGCAAGGTCGCCGTCAAGGAAAGGAGGGCCATGGGCTACACGACCGACTTCATCGGCCACATCGATATCACCCCGAGCCTCAACGACGACGAGATCGCCTTCCTCTCGGCGTTCTCCGGCTCGCGCCGCTTCGCTCGCGACAGAGGCCCGTACGACGTGCCGCGCAACCCGCGCGCAGAGGAGTACGGCGACTTCGACCGCGTCGCCTACAACAAGACCGCACCCGGTCAGCCCGGGTTGTGGTGTGACTGGGTGCCGTGCTGGGACGGATGCTGCTTGGCCTACAACGG
>JAWWPF010000040.1:0-34965 GCA_033850795.1 Nocardioidaceae bacterium
TGCCCAGCCGGACAAGGTCGTCACCGTCTCGGCCGGAGCCGAAGGCGTCCTGATCGGGAGCGGCGGGGAGACCGCGGAGATCGACCTCGAGCTGGCCTCGCACCTGTTCGTGCATCGCCTCTGACCGGCCCTTCCCCGGGAGCGGACGCGCGCGCACGCTGCTCGAACAGCACCAGGGCGGCGGACCCGAGCAGCAGGCAGACCAGCGCGAGCAAGCCGGAGACCGTGGCGCCGACCACGGTGACCGCGCCGAGCACCAGCCCGAGGGCCAGGCGCGGCAGCGCGCCGCGGAGCCCGAGAGCCAGCCGGAACAGCCCGAGTCCGACCCAGAACGCGCCCACGCCGGCGCACAGCTGGCCGGCGTACTCCCAGGTGAGCCGGTCCGTCGGCTGCACGAGGGCGTGATGCAGTCCGGCGGCGCTGAGCACGATCCCGAAGAGGATCACCCAGAAGGCATAGCCGTACGACGCCAGGCCGGCCGCCTCCGCCCGGGCGGCCGGCAGCGCGTCGAGAGCCGCCTCGGCGCGGGCGTCCTCGCCGAGCCCGAAGTAGGCCCAGAACAGCGTCGTCGCAAGCAGCAGGCTGATCGCCGCGAACGCGATCCGGTCAAGGCCGATCGTCACCACACCGGTGCCGAGGCCGATCCCGATCGCGAGCACCGACTCGCCGAGCGCGATCAGCAGCATCAGCCCGTGCCGCTCCACGAAGTGCCCGGGGACCAGCTCGAACGACGGGCCGCCGTCGCCCTCGGGCTCGTTGAGTGCGGTGATCGAGAACAGTCGCGGCAGCACCACGGCGACGACGAAGGACGCGAGCCACCACCACGCCAGGATGCTCTCGAAGAAGACGGCACCGACGAGCCCGAGCACCGCACCTGCCATGTTCCAGCCGAGCAGCTGGACGACCATGCCGCGCGTGATCCGAGCGGCCTCGGAGACGTACATCCCGGCGTGCACGCCGACCACGACCAGGTAGCCACAGGCGAAGACGACCCGGTCCGAGCCGTAGGCATGCGGGATCGCCAGTGCGGTGACGAAGAGGCCGATCATCCCCAGGACCAGCAGGACCCGTCGCCGCGGGGTCACCGGCGGAGCGGCGTTGGTGAGCCATGCGTAGCCGCCGTACATCCACCACAGGAGGAGCAGCAGGAGCGCCGTGCGCCCGGTGACCGCCCAGCCGCCCGGCAGCACGGTCGCGGTGAGCTGGGTGATGGTGAAGACGAAGACCAGGTCGAAGAAGAGCTCCAGCGAGGTGACCTGTCCCGCGACCGGCAACGGGATGTCCCGCCGACGAGGAGCCTGCATGTCGGGCACCCTAGCCCGGCTCCGGTGCCGCGGTCAGACCTCGACGCCTCCGTCGGCCGGCCCCCTGGTGACGTCGAGCGACTGGAAAGCCGCCGGCGGGTCGCGCCATGGGTCGAGCGGCCGTCCGGCCCGAGCTGCCTCGATCGCGTGCCACACCCGCTCCGGGGTGCAGGGGATGTCGATGTGGCGGACGCCCAGGTGGCTCAGGGCGTCGACGACGGCGTTCTGCACCGCTGGTGTGGAGCCGAGGGTGCCGGACTCGCCGATCCCCTTGGCGCCCAGCTCGTTGAGGTCGGTCGCTGTCTCGGTGCTCGACGCCTCGAAGCTGATCGTGTCGGCGCTCGTCGGCATCTGGTAGTCGGCGAAGGTCGAGGTGAGGGGCTGCCCCGCCTCGTCGTACACGAACTGCTCCCAGAGGGCTTGCGAGATGCCTTGGGCGATGCCGCCGTGCTGCTGGCCACTGACGATCGTGGGGTTGAGGATCCGTCCGCAGTCGTCGACGGCGATGTGCCTCAACGGGACGACCCGACCGGTCTCGGTGTCCACCTCGACCACGGAGACGTGAGCGCCGAACGGGAAGGTGGCGCCTGCCTGCGGCACGTCGAGGTCGGCGCGCAGCGTGACGCCCCGCTCGGCCGCCTCGGCCCCCAGCTCGCTCCAGCTGTAGGTCGGCGTGGGGACGCCTGCGACCTTCACGCCGTCGGCGGAGACGTCGATGTCGTCGGGCGAGGCCTCGAGCAGCTCGGCCGCGAAGGCGAGCACCTGCTCGCGTACGGCGTGCGCGGCGGCGGCCACCGCGCTGCCGCCGAGCTGCAGGGACCTCGAGCCGCCGGTGCCCCCTCCGGTGGGCACGACGGAGGTGTCCGACTGGACGTATCTGATCGCGTCCATGGGGACACCCAGCCTGTCGGCCACGAGCATCGCGAAGGACGTCGCGTGACCCTGCCCATGGGCAGAGGTGCCGGACATGACGACCACGGACCCGTCGGGCTCGATGCGGACGCTGCCGAGCTCGGTCCCGCCGAACCCGGTGATCTCGACGTACGTCGACATGCCGATCCCCAGCTGCTTCACCGCGCCGTTCTCACGCCGGCGGCGCTGCTCCGCGCGGAGGGTGTCGACGTCGGCGACCCGCAGTGCCTCCGTCAGGGCCAGCTCGTAGTCGCCGGTGTCGTACCGCAGGCCGGTGCGCGTCTCGTAGGGGAAGGCATCCTTCGGGATGAGGTTGCGGCGGCGTACCTCCTCCGGGGCCAGACCGAGCTCCAGCGCCGCCAGGTCGATCAGCCGCTCCAGCATCGCAGCCGCCTCGGGCCGGCCGGCGCCGCGGAACGCACCCATGGGCGCCGTGTTGGTCATGACGGCGATCCCGGCGTAGTCGATCTTCGGGATCTCGTAGGGGCCCTGGGCCATGATGTGCGTCGGGCCGAGCACCAGGGAGCCGCCGAAGCCGGCGTACGCGCCGCAGTCGCCGATGTTGCGGGCCCGTAGCCCGACGATCCTCCCGTCCCTTCTGAGGCCGAGCTCGGCGTACTGCACCTGCCCGCGGCCCTGCATGGAGAGCATCGCCTCGCTGCGAGTCTCCGACCAGGCGACCGGCCGGCCGAGCGCCCGGGCGGCGCCGACGATGGCGCCGTGCGTGTAGGAGATGCCGGCCTTGCCACCGAAGGCCCCGCCGACGTGAGGAGCGACCACCCGCACCTGGCTCTTCTCCAGGCCGGTGAGCTTGACGAGCAGATCGCGCGCCATGTGCGGCTGCTGAGTGGCGATGTACGCCGTCAGGAGCACGTCGCCCGCCGGGCGCGGGTCGGCCAGGATCGCGTTGCCCTCGAGTGGTGCGGTGGCGATCCGCTGGTTCTCGATACGCGCCCGCACCACGACATCCGCGTCGGCGAGCACGTCGCCTGCGTCGTCGGGGTGGACCGCGTGCACGGACTTCGCGATGTTGGAGCCCAGCTCGGGGAACTGGAGCGCCGCGTCGGGTGCGAGCGCTGCCTCCATGTCGACGACCGCGGGGAGCTCGTCGTAGTCGATGTCGACCAGCTCCGCGGCGTCGACCGCCTCGGCCCTGGTGGCAGCGACCACCAGCGCGACAGGGTCGCCTACGTAGCGCACGACGCCGTCCGCCAGCGGCGGATGACCGACCTTGTCATTGACGACGGCGAAGGGCGGCACGGGGACGGAACCGAGCGTTGCCGAGGTGTGTACGGCGAGAACGCCCGGTGCCCGTTCGGCGTCGGAGATGTCGATGGCACGGATCCGCGCGTGCGCGAACGGGCTGCGCACGAACACGGCGTGCGCCGTATCCGGGACGCGCAGGTCGTCGACATACGTGCTGCGCCCAGTGAGGAGCTCCGGGTCCTCGACCCGGCGGACGTGGTTACCCAGGATCGATCCCACCATGATCCGGAGGCTACCCCGGTGAAGAGCGAGGAGAAGCCCGACGACGTCAGCCCTATGATCTGTGCGGTCTCGTGAACGGAGGGCTGCATCGTGGCGACGGTGAGCGTTCGATACATCGTGAACGACGTCGATGAAGCGATCGGGTTCTACTGCGGGCAGCTCGGTTTCAGCGAGGTGATGCATCCGGCGCCCACGTTCGCCATGCTGACCGGCGGTTCGCTGCGGCTCGTGCTGAGCGCCCCGGGAGGCGGCCCGGGTGGCGGTCAGGCGACATCGGACGGAACGCTGCCCGAGCCGGGCGGCTGGAACCGGTTCGCGATCGAGGTCGACGACCTGGAAGGCACGGTGGCGCGGCTGCGGGCAGGCGGTGCGCACTTCCGCAACGAGGTCGTGACGGGTGTCGGGGGCAGGCAGGTCCTGGTCGAGGATCCGTCCGGAAACCTGGTCGAGCTGTTCGAACCGACCCGAGCGGAGGCCCTCCTGGATCCCGAAGGCGGGGGCTCCTTCCTCGACGGCACGTTCGAGGTGCGGCCCATCGGGTGGGTCGAGTCCACCCTGGTCGACCCGGCCGACGCACCGAACCAGGGCTACCGGGGCGCGCCGGATGCATGGCTCGTGATCAACCCCGACGTGCGCGAAGGCATCCGTGACCTACAGGTCGGATCGGAGATCTTCGTGCTGACCTGGCTGCACCAGGCCCGACGTGACGAGCTGGCGACCCGGCCGGGTGACGACCCGACCGGCCCGGAACGAGGGGTGTTCAGCACCCGCTCGCCGGCCCGGCCCAACCCGGTCGGCCTTCATCGCGCAACGATCGTCGCGCGCGAGGACACCAGACTCCGGGTCCACCCGCTCGAGGCGATCAACGGAACCCCGCTCGTGGACATCAAGCCCGTCCTCCCAGCCGACCAGCGTTCCTCGACGCAGCCCGGCTGAGTCAGCTGGGTTCGGCTCGGCTTGCCGAGTGCGCCCGTCTTCCTGGCCCGCTGGTCCAAGAGTGGCACCCTCGTGCTGTCCACCCGCTCTGGTCCCACGCGCCGTGGGGACGCACACTGGAGGCGGCGGCCCCGATCACGTCCGGCGACGGGCTCGTCTCGGCAGAGGTGGGTCAGATGAGCGACGACGAGCGGCTCCGTGAGCTGCACGACACCTATGTCTGGGAGGTCAACGCGGCGGTCGGTGAGGGTCGCCTCGACCTGGTCTGGCAGTTCGCGGACGACTACCTCGACCGGGCCTTGGAGCTGATCACCGGTGACGAGCCGCTGGGCTGCGGAAGAGTCGACTGCGCCGTCTGCTCACGGCCCCGTCCGGCACCTGCTGCGTCACCCAAGCGCCGATGGACGCTTCGAGGCCGCGGCGGACGCCGCGCACACTAGCCGTCCATGAGCCCCTCCCAGAGATCCCCGATGCGCATCGGGATCCTCGGCGCCGCCCGGATCGCGCAAGAAGGCATCGTCGAGCCCGCGCAGCTGCTGGCCCACGAGGTGGTGGCCGTTGCGGCCCGTGACCGCGGCCGGGCCGAGGCCTTCGCGCAGAGCCGCAGAGGCGCGGATTGTGCAGGGTGCACGACACCTACGCCGACGTCATCGCGGACCCCGAGGTCGACGTCGTCTACAACGCCTTGGTCAACGCCTTCCACTTCGAGTGGAACCTGGCGGCGCTGCGCGCAGGCAAGCACGTGCTGTGCGAGAAGCCGCTGGCGAGCAACGCCGCGGAAGCCCGCGCCGTCCGTGAGGCGGCCCGGTCGACGAAGGCTCAGGTCGTCGAGGGGTTCCACTACATCCACCACCCGGTCAACCGGCGGCTCGGTGAGCTGGTGACCTCCGGCGCCACGATGGACCTCGGCTGTTAGGGTTCGTTGCCAACGCAGTGCTGGTCGACGACTGCTACCGACTGGCCGGTCTCACCCCACGCGGCCTGTGAGCGACCACGATCTCGGCGAGCTCTCGGGCAAGGGCGATCGGGTCGGCCGGCGCGCTGCGGAGAAGGCTGCTGAGGACGCCGTTGTAGATGAGCATCAGGCGCGCCGCGACGTCGGCCGGGTCGTCCAGGTCGGCGTCCACGGCGAGCTCATGCAGTCGCTTCGTCACCAGCTCCGTCTCCTGCTCGATGAGCTCCTGAACAGCGTCATACCGGGAGCCGGAGGGTTGGGGCCGCTCCGAGGCGGTGGCCAGGAAGCAGCACCACTGGGTTGCTCCCGCGGATGCTCGGAACGTGGAGATCGCGTCGAAGATGGCCAGCAGCCGGCCGGTCGGTGAGTCGGCGGCCGCGATGGCGGCGTCCCAGTGCTCGGTCCACGACCGCAGGCGGCGCTTCAGGACTGCCTCGAGCAGTCCCTCCTTGCTGCCCACGTGCTTGTACAGGGTCGCGATGGCGACGCCGGCCGAGTCGGCGACCCGGTCCACCCCGGTGACGGCGATGCCGTTGGTGAAGAACAGCGCCTCCGCGGAGTCCAGGATCCGATCGGTCGTCTGCGTCGTCGCCATACCGGCAGGATAACGCTCGTTATGATAGAACGGTCGTTATGCATTCCACGGCGCACCGCCGCCGAAGCGGTCGAGAGTCGGGGCTTCGCGTCGCCCTGGCCGGGACGATGCTGATCGCATCGACCTACGGCATGGCGCGGTTCGGGGTCGGCCTGTTCGCGCCACGGCTCGTCCTGGAGCGCCCGGCGCTGGCTCGAGTGGTCGGCTTCGCTGCCGCAGCCCAGTTCGTGTCGTATGCCGTGGCGGCTGCCGTTGCGGCTCGGCTGGTCCATCGTCGGCCCGGAACCGGACTCGTCCTGGCGGGGCTGACCGCGACGGCCGGCTGCATCGGGGTCGCCGCCGTCTCGACACCGCTGGCGTTCCTCGCAGCCGTGTTCGTCGGGGGGATGGGGGCCGGGTTCGCCTCGCCTTCCATGGTGCGGGTCGTTGACTGCGCCGTGTCCGGTCGTGCAGCGCCGACCGCGCAGTCGATGGTCAACGCCGGCACCTCCGTCGGTGTGATGGCCGTCGGAGGGCTGGCCTTCGCCACGACCTCGACGGCCGGGCCCTGGCTGCTCATGGCAGTGGCGTGCGCCGCGTCCGCCGGTGCAGTCCTGCTGGTCACGCGCGGCGGCTCCGGAATGCCTGCGGCGAGGGACGCGGAGACCTCCACGGCGTCCGCCACCGGACAGGGCGGCCGGCTCGTTGTCCCCGGGCTCGCGGCGCTCGTGGTCGGTGCGGGATCCGCGCTGATCTGGACCTTCGGGCCGCTGCTGGCCTCCGAGGCGGGCCTCGTCGACGCAGGGCGGGTCGGCTGGCTGTGGATCGCTCTCGGAGTCGGCGGTCTGCTCGGGCCGCTCACCGGCGTGGTCGTCGGTCGACTGGGACCCCGAGGGGGTTGGCGCCTGTTCGCAGGTGTGCTGGCACTGGCGAACGTCGTGCTGGCGGTGGCTATCGGTCTCGGTGTCAGCTGGGCGGCCTTCACGGCGATGGCGATCTTCGGCGGGGGATACATGTGCTTGTCCGGCGTGCTCATCCTCTGGGCCCGAGCGGCCTGGCCCACCGCCGCCGGTGCCGGCACCTCGGTCCTCTTCATCGCCTTGGCCGTGGGCCAGGCGCTCGGATCGGCAGGCTTCGAGGTCGCGCGGAGTATGGCGGGGCCAATGGGCACGGTCCTGTCGGCAGCCGCGCTGTGCGCGATCGGGGGAGGGGTCAGCCGGCTTCCAGCACTGGGGCATGAGGCGGCGACGGGAGCGACCTCGGTGGAGGCATGAAGATCACCGCGAAGCGTCAGGGGATGTGCTTATGATCCGGCAGGTCGTGCCGGCAAGGCCGTCGCGGCGCAGCTCGTGATCTTCCGGAGGTTCTCGATGCGACCATTACGCCCACTCATCGCCACCGCCGCGACAACGGCCGCGGCAGCCTCCCTGGTCGTCGCCGGCCCCGCCACCGCTCGCACCCTCGTCTTCCACGACCGGGCGGGCGACACCGGCGCACCCTCGGACATCACCCGTGTGGTCGTCGACAACGCCACCCACGGCGGCCGGGTGATCGTGACCGCCCGCATGGGCAACATGATCGACGGGGACTCGTCGACCCTGTGGCTGGACACTGCACCGCGCAATGCCGGCCCCGAGTACAAACTGCGCATCTTCCCGGACAGCGACGGCTTCGCCCTCCGCAGGGTCGGCAGCTTCACCGCACATGGCCATGCAGTGCGCTGCAGTGGGCTTCGGGCGCATGCGCTGACCGGCTTCCACGTCACCGACCGGTTCTCCATCCCTCGTGCGTGCCTGCACCACCCCGGCAAGGTGAGGGTGGCCATCAAGGGCCGCTACCAGTACGCCACTCGCATCGTCACCGACTGGGCGCCGCGGTACCACCACTTCTTCGGGTGGGTACGACGCGGCTAGCCACCTCGAACGCCGTGCCGGTTGTCGGACGCACGAGAGAGACCTGTTGACAGCGCCTGAGCCAGTCGTAGTATGCGGATCGGCGTGGTTGTTGTCTTTGCGGGGCGGAAGCTGCCACTCCCGGATCCGCCTCCTGACCGGCTGGACGCTGTCGTCGGCTCTGCCGATGGCGCGGAAGCGGATCGAGGGAGTGGTTAGTGAAGGTCTTCAGCAGTTCCAAGTCACCGATCGCGCGGATCATTGCCGTACTGGCCTCCGCCGGCCTCCTGCTCGTATTCGCGAGCACGGGGGTCGCGGCTACCACCGGCCCTTCCACCTCCTCACGAAGTGCGGGAGTCAAGCCGTCTGCGACCGGGATGCTCGACTGCAACGGGTTCAGCAGGACGCAGCGGTCCCTCAAGCACACCGGGGCATGCTCCGACCCGCGCGGGTTCCATGGCGGGCGCTTCGAGGACAACGGCCACTACATCGGGCATGACGAGCCGATCATCCGTTTCTTGTCGAAGCGGGCGGGCTCGGGGCGCGACGTGCAGTGGACGGAGACGCTGCCTCGTGACCCCCAGGCCGCACCGACCGTGAAGTCGCCGGGGAACGACATCACTCACTGGTTCGAGCTCAGCGTGGCACCGTGGTTCTCCATGGCGTTGTGCAACAGCCGGTCGTTCCCGCTCACCAGGCCCTGCACGCCGAACAGCGACAAGAACGCGCCGAGCACCACTTCGCCGGGTGGTGGCAGCTCCTTCCTGGAGATGCAGTTCTACGCCCCGGGTGCCGCTCCGTTCGTCGACAACATCAGCTGCGACAACACCCATTGGTGTGCTTCCCTGCACATCAACGACCTCGAGTGCGACACCAGCTTCACCTGCAACCCTGACTGCGTTGAGCCGACCAACTTCGGCTTCATCCAGCTCAACGGAGTGCCGACCGGACCGCCGAGCCCCCAGCGAGCGAACCGAAGGACCTTCACCCCCAACAGCAAGACGCTGTTGATGAACCCCGGCGACAAGATCACTGCGCACATCTTCGACGCCGACATCGGCGGCGGGAAGCACGCCCTCGAGACCCGGATCGATGATCACACCACCGGACGTAGCGGGTTCATGATCGCTTCGGCGAAGAACGGCTTCATGGCCACGAACCCAGGAGACTGCACGGGCGTCCCGTTCAACTACCAGCCCGAGTACAACACCGCCTCGGCCGCGAACGTGATCCCGTGGGCGGCCCTGCAGACGAACATCTCGACCCAGTTCGAGATCGGCCACTTCATTCCGTGCTCAGCCGTCACGAACCCGAAGAGCCTCGACCTCGGCGGAGTCAAGGACACCGAATGGCAGAAGTGCATCGGACCCTATGAGAAGGCCGGTGCGCGGAGCGGGCTCACCGAGGAGCCGAGCGACGCGCCTTGCTTCCGCAAGGGCGACACGCACAACGGCCTGGCGCCGCCCAACCTCGTGACCGGCTGCGACAACTTCGACTCGGGTGGTGACCTCGACTTCGACGGCACGTCATACTGGCCGGACTGGCCGAGCAGCACCACACCGAACCGGCACCCTTCAACCTTCAGACAAGAGCAACCCCTCACGCGGGGCGCGCACTTCGCGCAGTTCCAGTTCCAGACGAATGCACCCGCGAGCGAGGCGTCCTGCAAACCGACTGGAGCAGGCTGCGCGGTTCCTCCACCAGGCGCGCCCGGTCACTTCTACCCCTGGTGGACGCTGGCGAAGGTCAACGGCACCTGCGTGTGGGAGTTCGGCCAGATGAGGAACGGCAACACCTTCGGCCGCACCCAGCAGTACGGCAAACCGGCACTCGCCTGGTTCTTCGGGAACCTCGAGGGACGGATCCGACCTCTCACCGCCTGCTGAGACCCAACGATCGGAGCGTTCTCCAACGTCTCGGCACGAGGCCCGATCTCCTTGTGGACAACGGGATTCGTGATGGACAGTGGGCTCAGGACCCGATAGACTCGAACACATGTTCGACACGTCCTGGGTTGCGGAGCTCGACGCCGAGCAGGCGTGCGCGTCGATCACCGCGACCCAGGGCCGGCTGCGGGAGGACGAGTGGACTGAGCTCGTCCTCGCCGCCCACTGGGCCACCTTGCATGAGGCCGAGACCGTCGCCGGCTCCCCGGGCAGCCGCGGCTCCTCGGGTCGACGCTCGGGCGGCGAGCGGATCGTGCACCCGGGCGGGGACGGGACGCCGGAGGTAGCCGAGTTCGCCTGCGCCGAGCTCGGGATGCTGATGGGCTGCGGGTTCATCGCGGCCAGCACGCTGATTCGTGACGCGCTGGATCTGCAGCACCGGCATCCCCTCATGTGGCAGGCACTGGGCGAGGGCAAGGCGCGGGTCTGGAAGGCCCGTCAGGTGGCTCGGATGACGCATGCGGCCGGCCTCTCCCGGGAGCAGGCCCGGTTCGTCGACGAGGCAACCACTCCGTACGTCGACACTCTTCTCTGGTCGGAATTCACCCGCCTGGTCGAGGCGCGGATCATCGAGGCGGACCCGGAGGCTGCCGAGGCGCGGCGGTTGACCGCGGAGCTCGAGCGATTCGTCTCGACGGGCCGCTCCAACGAGTTCGGGCTCAAGACGCTGATCGCCCGGGCCACTGCCGGTGAGGTCGTCTACTTCGTCGCCATGTGTGACCGGATCGCGCAGATCCTCGCAGTAGAAGGCGACTGCGACTCCATCGAGGTGCGTCGATCCAAGGCCCTGGCCATCCTGGCGAACCCGGCCCGCGCGCTCGCGATGCTGATGCGGTACGCCTCCTCCGAGCCGCACCCGCTCGACCCGGACCGGTCCCCGCTGGGCCAGGACGGCCAGCAGGACCAGGACGAGCAGGACGACCCCGACGACGAGGCCGACCCCGCCGATCCGGTGGACGCGGCCGATCCTGCCGACGATGCAGGCGGGCCGCGACAGATGCCCGCCCTGGATCCGGAGAAGCTGAGGCCGCGGGCCGTGCTCTACGTGCGCATCAGCGAAGAGGCCCTTCGGTCCGGGACCGGTGTCGCGCACTGCGAAGGAGGAGTCGGCCCGGTGACCCTGCAGCAGGTCAGGGACCTGCTCGGCCACTACCACGTCACGGTCCGCCCGGTCCTCGACCTGCGCGACCAGGTTCCCGTCGATGCCTACGAGGTGCCGCACGCCATGCGCGAGGCGCTTCGGCTCGCCCGTCCCAGCAGCGTCTTCCCGTTCTCCCGCAGCGGCAGCGCCTCGCCGGACTGGGACCACACCCGTCCCTATCTCGACCCCGCGCACGGCGGACCACCTGGCCAGACCCGCACCGGCAACCTCGGACCCATGGTCCGGTTCGGACACCGGGTCAAGACCCATGGCAGAGGCTGGCGTGTCCGACAACCCGCACCCGGGATCTACCTCTGGCGGACGCCGCACGGCTACTGGTTCCGCGTCGACAACGACGGCACCCACGCGCTCGGCAGGGACCCCGACCTGTCCGCAGACGAACCCGCCGAACCCGCGGACTTCGTCGAACCCGCGGACTTCGGCGAACCCGCGGACTCCGGCGAACCCGCGGAATACACCGAACCCGCGGACTCCGTCGAACCCGCGGACTCCACCGAGCTTCGAGCCGCGATCGAGCGTGTCTTCGCCGACCTCATTGCCACGTTCTGACCTCGTGGCGCGTCAGGTGAGCCTGGAGAGCAACCCGGTCAGGAACTCACTGGTCCCGTGCTCGGCCTTCAGCACCGGCAGGTCGTCGGCGCGGGTCGTCCCCCGGTTCACGATGACGACCGGCACGCCCCGCTTCGCCGCGCGCCGCACGAACCGCAGGCCGGACATCACCGTCAGCGACGACCCGAGGACCAGGAGGGCGTGCGACCCGGGGTCGAGCGCGTCGACGGCCGCGTAGCAGCGCTCCACCCGCGGCTTCGGGACGTTCTCCCCGAAGAACACCACGTCGGGCTTCAGGACTCCGCCGCAGCCTTGACACGAGGGGACCCGGAAGCCGGACGTGTCCGACAGGTCGACGTCCCCGTCCGGCCGAACCGCGACCGAGGCGTGCTCCTCGTCCCAGCCCGGGTTGAGCGCGGCCATCCGCTGCTGCAGCGAGGCGCGACTGGTGCGTTCCCGACAGCCGAGGCAGATGACGTCGGCGATCCGGCCGTGCAACGCACACACGGACCGGGAGCCGGCGGCCTCGTGCAGGCCGTCCACGTTCTGGGTGATCAGCAGGCGGACCCGGCGGGCGGTCTCGAGGGTCGCGAGCGCCCGGTGTCCCTCGTTCGGGACGGCGCGACGCATCCGTGACCAGCCCAGGTGCGAGCGGGCCCAGTACCTCTGCTGTGCCTGCGGCCCCGAGACGAACTCGGAGTAGGTCATCGGCATCCGGACGGGCGCACCGGGGCCGCGGTAGTCCGGGATCCCGGAGTCCGTGCTCATGCCGGCGCCGGTCAGGGCCAGGAACGGCCGCTCGGTGAGCAGGTCCAGCGCGGCGGCGACGTCGGCCGTGGCCGGGACGGGAGAGGGCAGCACGGTCATCTCGCCCAGGATACGGGGGCCCGCGGAGCCGCCCGGGAGGCCGAGCCGGGCCATGACAGCATGGCCGTATGACGCGTCCACCCGCAGCGCCCAAACGAGCCGTGCGGGCCTGGCTCTCGGACATGGACGGCGTCCTGGTCCACGAGGAGGAGCCCATCGCCGGGGCCGCGGAGTTCGTGCACCGGCTGACCCGGATCGGCCGGCCGTTCCTGCTGCTGACGAACAACTCGATCTTCACCCCGCGCGACCTCAAGGCCCGGCTGCACCGGTCCGGGATCGACGTACCCGAGGATGCGATCTGGACCAGCGCCCTGGCCACCGCCCAGTTCCTGGACAACCAGCGGCCGCAGGGCTCGGCGTACGTCATCGGCGAGGCCGGCCTGACCACGGCGATGCACGAGATCGGCTACGTGATGACCGAGCGGGACCCCGACTACGTCGTGCTGGGGGAGACCCGCACCTACTCCTTCGAGGCGATCACCACCGCGATCCGCCTGGTCGACAAGGGCGCCCGCTTCATCGCGACGAACCCGGACGTGTCCGGCCCCAGCCGGCAGGGGCCGATCCCCGCGACCGGGTCGGTGGCCGCGCTGATCACCAAGGCGACCGGCATCGCGCCGTACTTCGTCGGCAAGCCGAACCCGCTGATGATGCGCTCGGCGCTGAACCGCATCGACGCGCACTCCGAGACCACCGTGATGGTGGGGGACCGGATGGACACTGACGTCGTCTCGGGACTGGAGGCGGGGCTGCGCACCGTCCTCGTGCTGACCGGCTCCACCAGGCCCGAGCAGGTGGAGCGCTTCCCCTACCGGCCCACCGCAGTGGTCGACTCGATCGCGGACGTCGTGGAGCTCGTCGACCAGTGGAGTGACGACGCGGACGACGTCGTCGACTTCGCCCGCTAGGGGCCCTCAGGCGTAGCGCGTCGCGGCGCGAGCGCGGGCCTTGGTGGCCTCGACCTCGCGGTCCTTCGGCGGGGCGCTGGAGGTCAGCTCCTGCAGGAGCCTGCGCGTCGTCGCGGCGACCTCGAGCACGGCCCGGTCGAACGCCTCCCGGTTCGCCTGGGACGGGTGCGTCGACCCGCTGACCTTGCGGACGTACTGCAGCGCGGCCGCATGCACCTCGTCCTGGGAGGCCGGCGGCTCGAAGTTGTGCAGGGTCCGGATGTTGCGGCACATGCCTCCACCCTAGGCGCCGGGGCCGACATGGACGACCCGAACGGAGCCGTCCACCAGGGCGACCCGTCCGCCGCCGAGGGGCAGGACCCTCGCACCAGCACCTCCGTAGACAGGCTCCGGCCATGAGCCCTCCTCGGTCAGCGTGCCGTCGGTCGCCACCTTCAGCGCCACGAACCGCGTCACGGCGGCGTTCCAGCTGTCGACCGAGGTGAGCAGCACCCGCTCTGCGGGGAGGTAGGTGACCGCGCGTGGGTCGTTGTCCGAGGCCAGGACGCCTTGGGCGCCCAGCCCGAGGGTGCTCAGGCGGCGAACCCGGCTCGGGTCGCGGAGGTCGAAGGTGGCGGCCTGGGCGCCCACGGTCGTGCCCTGGCGGGTCGCGTCCTGGCCCAGTCCGAGCAGCAGGTCGCCGCCGAGCGGATGCAGGTATGACGAGAAGCCGGGCGCCTTCAGCACGCCCTGGACCCTCGGCCGGGCGGGGTCGGAGAGGTCGAGGGTGTAGAGCGGGTCGGTCTGGCGGAAGGTGACCAGCACGGCGAGGTTCCCGAACCAGCGCACGGCCTTGAGGTCCTCGCCGTAGCCGAGCCCGCGGACTCGTCCGGTCGTCACCAGCCGGCCCCCGCGCTCGGCGAGCACGGTGAGGACCGTGTCGTGGCGGCCGCTGCTCGTCGTCGTCGCGACGCGCAGGTGACCGTCGTACTCGCTGAGCGACCAGCGGTCCTTGAGGCTGCCGGGCACCGTGCCGGAGCCGACGTATGACGTCCGGGTGCCGTCGAGGGCGAAGGCGTGCACGTTGGTGGAGCGGCCGTCGGCGGTGGCGACGTAGAGCCGGCGTGCCGAGGAGTACGCGAGGTCGCCGGAGGTGGTGATCGCGGTGGCGTGGAGGCCGGCCGGGTCGTCGAAGGGGAAGGTCGTCACGCTGAGGGTCCCGAAGCCGGACGGGTGCAGCGGGTGCCGGACGTCGGGGCAGCCGAGCAGCGGTCGTCCCGGGCCGGCGTCGGTGGACGTCGAGGGCAGCCACGCGTCGATCGGCGCCCCGCGCACGATCCGCCGGTTCGTCGCGACGGCCTGCGGACCGGTGTGCTGGGCGTCGGGGTGGACGAAGCGCAGCGTCGGGTAGCCCTGCTCGAGCACCACGCGCACCGTGCCGTCTGCGTACTCCCGGGTGGACAGCACCGCCCCGTCGATGGTCCGGGCCTCGATGAGCCGCGGCCTGGACGGGTCGCTCAGGTCGTAGGAGACCAGCCGGCTGTGGGTCTGGCGCGTGCCCGGGAGGGGGAACGGTCTCGCGATGCCCCGCTCCTGGATGGGACCCCCATAGAGCGGCGTGGGCTCCTCGCCCACGACCAGCACCCGGTTCCCGCGCAGCAACACCTCGGCCGACACGACCGAGGGCCCCGGGAGCGGGGTGCGAGAGCGCTCCCGGGGCCGGTCGCCGGAGACGTCTGTGACCACCAGCGTGCGGCCCGACATCCGGACCAGGATCCGGCCGTCGGTCTTGGCGATGTCCGACTCGTCGACGCCGGACTCCTGGACGTTGGTCCCGCTGGTGCTGGACCCCACCGCCTGGCCCGCCGGCGCCGGGGGCCGCGCGGCGTCGACCCGGCCGGCCGTCGGGTGCAGGTAGATCACCGGGGGGCCCCCGAGACCCCAGGGACCGACCTTGGGCAGGGCGGCCCGCACGTACCACTCGCGCAGCTGCTCGCAGTCGGCGAAGGCCGGGAGCTCGTCGGCCGCCGCGGCCGGCGGGCGCACCAGGCTCCGCGCCTGGCCCACGAGGTCGGCGGAACCTCGCGTCAGCAGGCCGGTGGCCAGACCGGCGTAGCCGGCGAGCCCGGCGGTCAGCGCCACCCCGACGATGGCGATGCCTCGACGTCCCATGGTGAGTCCTCCGCTCCAGCCACCGGGACCGTCGCGGTCCCGGGTCGCACTGTGGGTGGGACGCACCACCGGCCGGTCCGGTTCCGGCTGGCACAGTGGGTCCTTCGACCGAGAGAGAGGGATCGCCAGTGCCGGAGCTCGACGTCGTCGTCCTGGGTGCCACCGGGTTCACCGGCGGCCTGACCGCCGGCTACCTGGCGCGCCACGCGCCGGACGGGTGCCGGTGGGGGCTCGCGGGACGGAGCCCCTCGAAGCTGGAGACGGTGAGGTCGGGGCTCGCCGCGGTCGATCCGGCGCTCGCCGACCTGCCGCTGCTGCACGCGGACGTCGGCGACGCCGCGTCGCTGGCCGAGCTGGCGTCCCGGGCCCGGGTCGTGGTCACGACGGTCGGTCCGTACCTGGAGTGGGGCGAGCCGGTGGTCGCGGCCTGCGCCGCGGCGGGGACCGACTACGTCGACCTCACCGGCGAGCCGGAGTTCGTGGACCGCATGTACCTCGCGCACCACGAGACGGCGGTCCGCTCGGGAGCCCGGATCGTGCACTCGTGTGGCTTCGAGTCGGTCCCTCCCGACCTGGGGGTCCTCTTCACCGTCCAGCAGCTGCCTCAAGGGCTGCCGGTGCGGGTCCGCGGCCTGGTCCGCAGCAACGCTGCCTTCTCCGGCGGGACGCTCGCGTCCGCCCTGACCGCGGCCTCGCGGCCCGGCAGGAGCAGGGAGGCGCACGCGGCCCGCCGCAGGCTCGAGCCTCGTCCGCAGGGGCGCCGGGTCCGGGCCGCTGCGCAGCGGCCGCACTTCGACGAGGTGACCGGCTTCTGGCTGGTCCCGCTGCCGATGATCGACCCCCTCGTCGTACGCCGGTCCGCCGCCGCCCTGGACCGGTACGGGCCGGACTTCAGCTACGGCCACTACGCCGCGTTCCGGCGGCTCCCGGTCGCGGTGACCGGGATCGCCGCGGCGGGTGCGCTGGGCCTGGGAGCGCAGGTCGGCCCGCTCAGGCGCTGGCTGGTCAACCGGGTGCCGCAGGGTGACGGACCGAGCGAGGAGCGGCGTGCGCGGTCGTCCTTCTCCATGCGCTTCGTGGGCGAGGCGGGTGAGCGTCGCGTCATCACCTTGGTGCGCGGGGGCGACCCCGGCTACACCGAGACCGCCAAGATGCTCGCCGAGTCGGCCCTGTCCCTGGCCTTCGACGACAACCCGCCGACCGCCGGCCAGGTGACTCCGGCCGTCGCGATGGGGGAGAACCTGCTGGCCCGGCTCGCCGAGGCCGGCCTGCCGTTCACCGTCGAGCGCACCGAGGAGCTGTGACCCGGACCACCTCCCAGATTCGGGCATCGGCCCCATAGCGGACTCTCGCCGCCTTACCCTGGACGCAGTATCTGGGAGCCTGGGAGACGTTTCACATGGTCATGCTGTCGCGCTGGGGAAGGCGCACGTCCGTAGCGGTTCTGGTCCTCGCCGTCCCCGCATCCATGGCCTCCATCGCCTACGCGCTCGAGCCGTCGGCGGTGCCGTCCGTCGCCCGAACGACAACGAACACCACGGCGTCCGCCACGACCTCGGCACCGTCGCCGGTCGTCGCGCCCCGACCGCAGCGGGTCGCTCCCCGGACCACGATCGAGGGCGGACTGGCCCTGCGGACCGCCGCACAGCGGCACCGCAAGATCTCGGTCGCGAGCGCCAAGGGCCGCCACACCTGGACCGCGAGCGCACTGGCGGAGCACGACCTGCCCTCGGCCGCGATGCGCGCCTACAAGAGCGCCGCCCGGACGATCAACGCGACCGATCCCGGCTGTGCGCTGCCGTGGACGCTGCTCGCCGGGATCGGGCGGGTCGAGTCGGACCACGGCCGGTACGGCGGCTCCGTGCTGGGCCGCGACGGAGTGCCCCGGCCGGCCATCGTCGGGGTCGCCCTGAACGGCAAGGGCCCGGTCGCCGCGATCCGGGACACCGACAACGGCCGCTTCGACGGGGACACGGTCTGGGACCGCGCTGTCGGGCCGATGCAGTTCATCCCCTCCACCTGGCGCACCGCCGGGCGCGACGGGGACCACGACGGGGTCAAGTCGCCCAACGACATCGACGACGCGGCGCTCGCGGCTGCGGCGTACCTGTGCCACGGCCAGCGCGACCTGGCCCGGACGGCCGACCAGCGTGCGGCGGTCTACAGCTACAACGCATCCACGTACTACGTCGACCTGGTGACCGCGTTCGCCCACGGCTACCGGACGGGGACGTTCGTGATCCCGTCACCGCCCGTGGCGCGGGGCGCCGGGGACGGGGTCGTGCACCTGCGCGGCACGCCAGCGAAGAAGGCCGCGAAGAAGGCTGCGAAGAAGGCTGCGAAGAAGGCCGCGAAGAAGGCCGCCGCGAAGAAGGCCGCGAAGAAGGCGAAGCGGGCCAGGAAGGCGGCTGCCGAGCGGAAGGCGAGGGCTGCGCACCGCCGCGCGGTCGCCGCGGCTCGCAAGGCGAGGCACCACCACGCGAACGGGGCGCCGGCGCCGGTCACCCCGAAGCCGAGCCCGAAGCCCAGCCCGAAGCCCAGCCCGAAGCCGAGCCCGAAGCCCAGCCCGAAGCCCAGCCCGAAGCCCAGCCCGAAGCCCAGCCCGAAGCCCAGCCCCTCACCGTCCCCTTCGCCGGTGACCGTGACGGCCCTGGTGACCGCGGCCAACGGTGGGTGGAGGATCGCCACCGTCACGCTGACCGTGGCCGACCTCGGCCCCATCGCCGGGAAGGACTGGGACGGCAACGGGAAGGTCGACGCGGCCAACCTCGAGCTGGACGGTCTCGCGGCCAAGGGCGCGCGGGTCAGGCTGACCTGCTACCCCGGCGCCCACCCGAAGGTCGTCGACTTCAGCGTCGTCGGCTGACCCCGGGCAGCTCAGGCGAACAGCGTCTCGCCGACGAAACCGCCCTGCCGGACGCCCGGTGGTGCGGCGAACAGGCCTGACCCGGTGTGCGTGAGGTACTCCCTCATCCCGTCCTCGCGCGACAGCCTGGTCTGCATGGGGATGTACTGCTTGTCCGGGTCGCGCACGTAGGCGATGAAGAACAGCCCCGCGTCGAGCCGCCCGAGGGCGTCGTTGCCGTCGGTGAAGTTGTAGCCGCGGCGCAGCAGCCGCACCCCTCGGTTGCGGGAGGGGTGGGTCAGTCGCACGTGGGCGTCCGTCGCGATCAGCGGCTGACCGTCGGAGCCCTTCGCCGAGAAGTCCGGGCTGCTGAGCTCGGTGCCGCCCGACATCGGCGCGCCCGCCGACCTGTCCCGCCCGACGACGCGCTCCTGCTCGCTCAGGGAGGTGCGGTCCCACGACTCGATGGTCATGTTGATCCGGCGGGCGACCAAGAAGGAGCCACCGCCCAGCCACGGCGCCCGGGGATCGTCGTGCGCGCCGACCCAGACGTGCTCGTCCACGAGCGCCGGCTGCTCGGCCTTGAGGTTCGCGGTGCCGTCCTTGAACCCGAAGAGGTTGCGGGGCGTCTGCTGTCCGGTCGACGTGGACGACGTGCGGCCGAAGCCGAGCTGGGACCAGCGCATGGCAGCGGTGCCGAAGGCGATCCGGGAGAGGTTGCGGATCGCGTGCACGGCGACCTGCGAGTCGTCCGCGCAGGCCTGGACGCACAGGTCACCGTCGCTGCGCTCGGCGGCGAGCCGGTCTCCGGGGAAGTGGGGGAGCCGGCGGAGCGCCGCGGGCTGCCGGTCCGCGATCCCGAACCGGTCGCGCCCGTGCTCGTCGCGGAACAGCGAGGGGCCGAACCCGAACGTCAGGGTCAGGTTGGCCGGGGGGAGGCCGGTGGCCTCGCCGGTGTCGGCTGGCGGTGCGTCGTACGGCAGCGGGGCGCCGCCTCCCACCGGGCGGCCGTGCGTCATCGCAGCAGCGGCCGCGGTCCAGGCTCGCAGCAGCACGATCAGTTCTGCCCGCGAGGTGGCGGTCACGTCGAACGCGGCGAAGTGCATCCGCTCCTGCGCGGGCGTGACGATGCCCGCCTGATGTGTCCCGTGGAAGGGGTGCCGGTCCGGGGCCGCCGGGTCGCTCCCGGACTCCACGGCGCGCGCGGTGCCCACGCCGCCCGCGAACCCGGCGGCGCCGAGGGTCGCACCCGCGCCGGCATAGCCGAGCAGGCGGCGGCGGCTGACTCCGCGGCCGGCAGAGGCCTGGTCCCGTTCCTCCGTCCCCGTCACAGCGTCACCGCGGCGGTCAGCTTCGACAGCGGCTCCGAGAGGGCGTTGACGGCGTCGGAGAGCTGCCTGACCTGCGCCTGGGACAGGGTCGTGTAGCTGACGAACCCGTGCGGACCGCTGCGGTGCCGGTCGAGCACCTTCTGCAGGTCCGTGAACCGCTGCTCGATCTGGTCCTTCAGGGTCGCGTCCTTGCGGGCCAGGATCGGCTCGAGGTCCTCGAACCCGGCACGGGCCCCGTCGACGTTGGCGGCGAAGTCGTAGAGGTCCGTGTGCGACCAGGCCTCCTCCTCCCCGGTGACCTTGCTCTTCGCGACCTCGTCGAGAAGGCTCTTGGCGCCGTTGCCCATCTGGTCGATGGTGAAGCCGAGCCTCTTCACCCGCGTCACGAGGGTCCGGGTGTCCGCGAGGAGGCGGTCGCCGTACGCCGCACGCTGCTTGGAGGTGAGCGCGGTGTAGCCGCTCCTCGGAGGCCAGAGGTCCTTCTCGATGCGGTGCCAGCCGGTCCAGGACTGGCCCTGCTCCAGGTCGGCCTGCCGCAGGTCCATGCGCGGGTCGAGGTCGCCGAAGGACTCCGCCACCGGCTCGATCCGCTCCCAGTGCACGCGGGTCGGCGCGTAGAGCGACCGGGCCTCGTTGTCGTCGCCGGCCGTGTAGGCGGCGACGAACCTTCGCGTCCCGGCCAGCAGGTCCTCCGACTGCTTCTGGACGTAGCGGTGGTACCGCGCGGTTGCGCGGTCGATCTGCTGCTGGGTGGCGCCGGAGGTGGCGGGCGTCTGCCCGGACCCGGACCCGGACCCGGACTCGGACTCGGACTCGGACTCGGACTCGGTGACCGTGAACGTGCTGCGGATGCCCTGGCCAACCATGCCGGGCTTGCACGCGGGGATGTAGGTGCCCGCTGGCACGTTGAGCACGAGGTCGCGGGAGAGCCCCGGCCCGACGTTCTCCACCTCACCGACGATGCGCCGGCCGTCCTCGCCGTACAGGTAGAACTCGGTGACCTTGGCGCCCCGGTTCGTGACCTTGTAGACCAGGTTGCCCGACGGCGCCCGGTCGGCGGACAGGTCGCACGAGGTGTCGCCGGCGGCGACGGTGATGGTCCGCGGGTCGCCGCCGCCTCGGGCCGTGGTGCTGTCGGTGCACGCCGCCAGCGCCGGGAGGGCGAGGGCGCCCACCAGCGCAGCGGTGACTGCGGGGTGCTTCACGCGGGTCGTTCCTTCGGGTGCGAGAGGAGGACGAAGGGTCAGGAGGGGGAGCCGGCAGGGATGCGGGTTGCCGGCACCGGGAGGTGGCTCGCTCGTACGACGCGCAGGAACAGCGGCATCGTCACGGCGACGTAGACGCCCCACACGACCGCCTGCAGCCAGGTGGTGTTCGGGGTGACGTTGACGGTGCCCTTGAGCAGGGTGCCGATCCAGGTGTCCTCTGTGAGGACGCCGCGGAGGTCGAAGGCCAGGCTGTTCAGGCCGGGCAGCACGCCGCCCTCCTGCAGGTCGTGCACGCCGTAGGCCAGCACCCCGGCCGCGACGACGATCAGGATGCCGCCGGTCCAGGTGAAGAACCTGCCGAGGTTGATCCGCACCGCCCCCTTGTAGAGGAGGTACCCGAGTACCACGGCGCTCAGCAGGCCGAGGGCCGCGCCGAGGAGGGGAAGGGCGGTCGACCCGCCGCCGCCGGTCGTGGCCGCGGTCGCCGACCAGAGGAAGAGCGCCGTCTCCAGCCCCTCGCGACCCACGGCGAGCATCGCCACCACCGTCAGGCTCAGTCCGCCGGCCGCGGCGGCCTTGTCGACCTGCCCCGTGAGCTCGCCGGACAGGGTGCGCGCCGAGCGCGCCATCCACATCACCATCCACGTCACGAAGCCGACCGCGACGATCGACAGCGCCCCGCCCAGGGTCTCCTGGGCGGCGGTGGTCATCCCTCTCGGACCGAAGGTCAGCAGGGCACCGAAGGCCAGGGACACGAGCACGGCGACCGCCACGCCGCCCCAGATCCGCGGGAGGAGGCCTCGCCGCCCGGACTTGACGACGTAGGCCACGAGGATGACGACGACGAGCGTCGCCTCGAGCCCCTCGCGGAGCCCGATCAGGTAGTTGCCCAGCATGCCGAGATTCCTTGGAAGTGAAGTTAGCCTGCCCTAAGTAAGGACAGGCTAACACCGGGCCGTGAGGCCGTCACATGACGGCCTCGGCGGACGCCCGACTCGACTGGCTCAGTGCGCGAGGAAGGTCGCGGACAGGTCCTTGTCGCCGTACCCGGCCTCGTTCGCCCGGGCGAAGTGCTGCCGGACCACGTCGACGAACTCCACGCCGGCGCCCGCGGCCCGCGCCGCGTCCACGATGAGGCCGGCGTCCTTCGCGGCGCCGTCGAGCCCGAAGGTCGGGCTGAACTCGCCGTCCAGCATGGCGTTGCCCTTGAGCTGGACGTACGGCGCGTCCATGGCGCCGCCCTTCACGGCCTCGAGGAACAAGTGGGGGTCGAGGCCCAGCGCCTTGGCCAGGGAGAGCGCCTCGGCGATGCCCTCGACGACGGTCAGCACCCACGAGTTCGCGACCAGCTTCAGGCGGGTGCCCTGGCCCGCCTCGCCGACCCACATCACCCGGGTCGAGACCGCCTCCAGGACCGGGTCGACGCGGTCGTGCACGTCCTCGGGACCCGAGGCGAGGACCACCAGGGCGCCGTCCTCCGCGGGCTTCTTCGTGCCGAGGACCGGCGCGTCGACGTAGACCAGACCCAGCTCAGCGGCGAACGAGCCGAGCTCCTCGGTGCCCTCGACGCCCACGGTCGACTGCTGCAGGAGCACGGTGCCGGGCTGCAGGCCGTCGCGGGCCTGCTCCAGCGCGGCCCGGACGGAGTCGGCGTCGAACAGCATCGTCAGCACGACGTCCGCGCCGCGCACCGCCTCGGCGGGGGAGTCGGTGACCTCGGCGCCGGCCTCGGCCAGCGGTTCGGCCTTCGTCCGGGTCCGGTTCCACACCCGCAGCGGGATCCCGGCCCCGGCGATGTTGCGGGCCATCCCGGCTCCCATGGTGCCGGTGCCCAGCAGGGCCACGGTGGGCAGGTCGCTCATGTGTCCGTCCTTCGTCCGTCGTTCGCGTGTGCAGTTTCCAACCGACCTGGCCGGGTACCCCGGTGTGCGTATGTCCACTCCCGAGGATCAGTCCGGCAGCGCCCCTTCGTCGACCGAACGGCACCGGTGGCGCGCGCTCTCGGTGACCCTTCTGGTCGGGTTCATGTCGCTCCTCGACGTGACCATCGTCAACGTCGCCGTGCCGTCCATCCAGCAGGGCCTGCATGCGTCCGCGGCCGCGATCCAGTGGATCGTGTCCGGCTACGCGCTCACCTTCGGCCTCACGCTGGTCGCCGGAGGCCGGCTCGGAGACGTGGTCGGCCGCCGCCGGATGTTCATCCTGGGCCTGGTCGGGTTCACCGTGACGAGCGCGGCCGCCGGGGTCGCCCCGAACGAGCAGCTGCTGGTCGTGGCCCGTCTCCTCCAGGGTGCGGCCGCCGGCTTCCTGACCCCGCAGAACAGCGGGCTGATCCAGCAGCTGTTCACCGGCGAGGAGCGAGGTCGCGCCTTCGGCTGGTTCGGCACGACGGTCGGCCTGTCCTCGGCGACCGGACCGGTGCTCGGCGGCCTGATCCTGGCGGCGTTCGGGGAGAGCCAGGGGTGGCGCTACGTGTTCTTCGTCAACGTGCCGATCGGCATCGTGGCGATGGTTCTCGCCGCGCGGTGGCTGCCGCGTGCGGCCCGCCCCACCGGCTCGGTGAGCTCGCAGATCGACGGCGTCGGGGCCGTGCTGCTCGGCGCTGCGGTGCTCAGCGTGCTGCTGCCGATCGTCGAGGCGATGGCGGACCCGGCCACGCCGCTGTGGCTGCTCGTGGTCGCCTGCCCGGTGCTCTGCTACGCGTTCGTGCGCTGGGAGCGTCGGCAGGTCGCACGCGACCGCACCCCGCTGCTCGACGTGCGGCTGTTCAGCCAGGCCCCCGGCTACGCGTCGGGCATCGTGCTGGGTACGACGTACTTCTGCGGCTTCAGCGGGATCTGGCTGGTCCTCGCGCTCTACCTGCAGGACGGCCTCGGCTTCACGCCCCTGCAGTCCGGGCTGACCGTGACGCCGTTCGCGATCGGCTCCGCTCTCGCGTCGGTGTTCGCGGGCCGGGTGATCGCCCGGCTGGGACGCCGGGTCACCGTCTTCGGCCTGGCCCTGGTCGTCGTGGGCTTCGCGGCGATGTCGCTCGTCGTACCCCTGACCTCGCCGTCGCGCCCGGCCCTGTGGCTGCTGGTGCCGCTGCTGGTCGCCGGGATCGGCAGCGGCTCGACGATCTCCCCGAACATCACCATGACGCTCGCCTCCGTGCCGCCCCGGATGGGTGGCGCGGCGGGCGGCGCGCTGCAGACCGGGCAGCGGATCGGCAGCGCGATCGGCGCCGCGGTGCTGGCCGCGGCCTTCCGGCTCCCGCTGTCGTCGGGGACGGCCCTGGGGACCTCGGTCTCCATCGCCGTCCTGTGCGCCCTGGCCTTCACGCTCGTCGCGTTCGGGATGGCGGTGCGGGAGCTGCGGATCCGGCCCACTCTCGGCGACGCGGCGCCCTCCGAGCGGGAGAGCGCGGCGCAGCACCAGTAGCGGCTGCCCTTTGGCACCATGACCTGGTGACCTCCCCGCCGCCGGACCTGTGGGACCGGCTGTCCGCCGTGGCGCCGCCGCCGTCGCTGGGGCTGGTGGTGGCCACCGGGGTGCTGGCGCTGGCGGTCACCTCCGTGCCCGGGTTGTGGCTCCGCAGCCGGCACCTCGTGACGATCGCCCACGAGGGGTCGCACGGTGTGGCCGCGCTGCTCACCGGCCGCCGGCTGGCCGGGATCCGGCTGCACTCGGACACCTCGGGCCTGACCGTCTCAAAGGGACGCACCCGCGGTCCGGGGATGGTGCTGACCGCGGCGGCCGGCTACGTCGGACCGGCGCTGGGCGGGCTGGCCGGCGCCTGCCTGCTCACCGCGGGCCACGCCGTCGGGATGCTGTGGGCTCTGCTGGTGCTGCTCGGGCTGCTGCTGCTGCAGATCCGGAACTTCTTCGGTCTGTGGTCGGTGCTCGTGGCGGCCGCGGGGCTGTTCGTGGTGACCCGGTGGGCCTCGGTCGAGCTGCAGCTGGCGCTGGCCTACGTGGTGACCTGGTTCCTGCTGCTCGCGGCGCCTCGGGCGGTGGTCGAGCTGCACCGCGACCGTCGCCGGGGCAAGGACCGCTCGTCGGACGCGGCGACCCTGGCCCGGCTGACGCACCTCCCCGGACTGCTGTGGGTCGGGTTCTTCCTCCTGGTCACCGGCGGGTGCCTGCTGTTCGGCGGCCGGCTGCTACTGCTCGCGACCGGGTGACCCGCCGAAGGTGCCGCCCATCCAGTCCCGGAGGGAGGCGAAGGCGCCCGAGGCGTCCCGCACCAGCCTGGTCACGGCGTCCTGGCTCTGCCGGAACGTCTCCGCGTAGCTGCGGGCCGCTTCCTGGGCCGCCTCGCTGACCTTGGCGCCGGCGTCACCGGAGCGCCGCGGGTAGTCCCCACCCATGATCCGGGTGTACTCGCCGGCGTCCACCCAGCGACGCAGCTCGCTGGCTCGTACGACCTCGAAGGGGTGTGACCTCGCCTCGATGAGCAGCAGCTTGATCAGGGAGTCCCGCAGGTCGCCCGTCGCGTCGTACTCGTGGCCCTGGGCGAAGAAGGAGGTCGTGTCCAGGTCGGACAAGTGCCCGCCGCTGGCCAGCTTCATGTGCACCCGGAAGGCGGTGGCAGGGTCCTGGGTGGCCAACAGCCCGGCGCGGTCGGAGGACAGCTCGGCCTTGCGGGACCACTCCATCAGCGCGGCGAGGATCGCGCGGACGCCCAGCCCGCCGATCGGTATGGCGTTGAGGATCCCGCTGAGCTGCATCAGCCGCTGCAGCATGGTCTGGTAGACGGCGTGCCCGCTGAGGACGTGCCCGAGCTCGTGCCCGAGCACGAAGCGCAGCTCCTCCTCGTCGAGGAGGTCGACCAGGCCCGAGGTGATGACGACGAACGCCTTGTTCATCCCGATGGTGACCGCCTGCGGCACGGGATGGGCGGAGACGTACAGCTCCGGGACCTCCGGTGAGTCCAGGGCCGCGGAGACCTCGGCCAGAAGGGTGTGGAGACGCGCGAACTGGCGCTCGTCGACGCGGATCGCGGAGCCGAGGAACTCCAGTCGCACGGCGCGCTCGTTGAACAGCCCGGAGAGCTTCTTGATCAGCGTGTCGAAGCCGCGGAGCCTGCGCAGCGCGACCAGCGCGCCCTTGTCGGCGGGGTGCTCCCAGGCGCGTGAGCTTATCTCCGGCAGGGGCACGCGGCGGCGGACCGGCTCGGTGCTCTCTTGTCCGATCGGCATGGGTGGCACCTCCTCAGGAGTCCGTCACGCTAACGGACGACGACCGACCGGCGTGGCAGCGACACCGGGCACGGTGCAGCCGCAGTGCAGCCCGCTCGTGCCGATCCGGGTCTGCTGCACAATGCTGCGATGACCAACGAGGCGGCACGATGACCTGGCTCGGCTCCCCGGCGCACGCCCGCTGGCTCGAGGCGGAGGGGGACCGGCTGCTGGCCTTCGGGCGGGCGTCGCGGCACCCGGCCGGCGGCTTCGCCTGGCTGGACGACGACGGGCGTCCCGACCTCGACCGCCCGGTGGAGCTGTGGGTCACCTGCCGGATGGTGCACGTCTACGCGCTCGGTCACCTGATGGGCCGGCCCGACTGCGCCGGACTCGTGGACCATGGCGTCGCCGCCCTGGCCGGCCGGCTGCACGACGCCGTCCACGGCGGGTGGTACGCGAAGGTCGGTGCCGACGGCCCCACGGTCACCGACAAGACCGCCTACGAGCACGCGTTCGTGCTGCTCGCCGGGGCCGCCGCCGCGGCTGCCGACCGACCCGGCGGCCGGGACCTGCTGCACCGGGCGCTCGAGGTCTGGCTCGCGCGGTTCTGGGACGACGAGCACGGCATGGTCGTGGAGCAGTGGGACGAGTCCTTCTCCACGCTGGACGGCTACCGCGGCGTGAACGCCAACATGCACACGGTCGAAGCGCTCCTCTCGGCGGCGGTCGTGCTCGACGACCCGTCGCTGCGCGAGCGGGCGCTGCGGATCACCACTCGGGTCGTGCACCAGCTCGCGGCCGGCAACCACTGGCGGATCCCCGAGCACTTCGACGACGCCTGGAACCCCTTGCTGGAGTACAACATCGACGAGCCGGCGCACCCCTTCCGGCCGTACGGCGCGACGATCGGTCACTGGCTCGAGTGGTCCCGCCTCGCCCTGCACCTGCGGGCGTCCCTGGGCGCCGCCGCGCCCGGGTGGCTGCTCGACGACGCCCGCTCGCTGTTCGCCGCCGCGGTCGCGGAGGGCTGGGCGGTCGACGGGGACGACGGCTTCGTCTACACCGTGGACTGGGAGGGAGCGCCCGTCGTACGCGAGCGGATGCACTGGGTCGCCGCGGAGGGTACGGCGGCCGCAGCCGCGCTCTTCACGGCGACCGGGGAGCCGTCGTACGCGGCCTGGTACCAGACCTGGTGGCAGCACATCGCGGACCGCTTCGCCGACCCGGAACGAGGCTCGTGGCGGCACGAGCTGTCCCCGGCCAACGAGCCGAGCAGCAAGACCTGGCAGGGCAAGCCGGACATCTACCACGCGTTCCAGGCGACGCTCGTGCCGCGCCTGCCGCTGTCCCCGATGCTCGCCGTCGCGCTCAGGGACGGTCTGCTGCCCTGAGCGACACGCCCGAAACGGGCGAACTAATTTTACTTTTCGCGGTTCAAGTGCTTAGGGGGGCCTGTCGATACTCCAGTCATCGAGGACTGGGAGGGCCCGACATGAGCATTCTCGAAGTGGCACAGGAACTGACCGCGACCGAACTCACCGCGACCAAGGGCGCGGACGTTCCGCCGCCGTACCGCACCGGCGACCGCATCTGCGCGACGAGCCCCGAGGGGACCCGCTACCTCGCCCGCGTGGAGGCCGTGAAGCCCACCGGCCAGGGTCAGTTCAGCGTCCTGGCGGCCGTCACCGAGCCGCGTCGCTACCGCAGCCACCTGCTCACCACGGTCGTCGGCGCCGACGGCTACGGACCCGCGGTCCGCCCCGCCGTCTGACCCACCCCGCCGACCCGGCGCGTCCGCACGTCTCAACCCCGCTGAGTCGGCGCGTCCGCACGTCTCAACCCCGCTGAGCCTCAGGCCGGTGGGGCGAAGAACTCCAAGGCGATCCCGTCCGGGTCGCGGAACGACAGTCCCGATCCGTAGTGGGCGTCCACGATCCCGCCGTGCGAGACGCCGAGCTCCTCGAGGCGGGAGACCCAGCGCTCCAGGTCGGCTCGGTCGCTGCAGGCGAACGCCACGTGGTCCAAGCCGGCCCGGCGCTCGTCGAACCCGCCGTCGCTGCTCTTCGGGTGCGTGTGCAGGCCGAAGAGCTGACCCCCGTCGAGCGCGAAGACCGTGTGGTGGAAGTTGCCGACCTCCTCGTCCTCGTCCAGGACGGGAGAGGCGTCGAACAGCGCGCTGTACCAGTGCGTGCTCTGTTCGAGATCGCTGACCGTGACGGCTACGTGCGCGAGCGAAGGAAATGCGGCCATGCCTGCCTCCTCGTGCTGCAGTGCAGCGCTGAGTGGAACCCGGCGACAGCCACGCTAGGCACTCGCCGCCCCGGCCACAACGGGTCACCGAGGTCCCTCACGCCCTGAGACAGCCGAGAGCGACCGAGGCGACCGGTGGCGACCTCGACGGATCGAGACGGCCGGAAGGTTAAGCACCGCGACAAAGCCGCCGATAACGGACAAGTCACCCCTAACCGTCCAGTGAGCCAGAGAGACCCCTGCCGTGACGTCGACCGCTCCGCTCGAACCGCGCAGTGCCAAGGGCCCCGCGCGCGTCACGAGAACGCGCAGCCGCGCTCTGGCTGCCGCGACGGCCGGGGTCCTCCTGGTCGGGGTCGCCGCCGGCGGTGCCCTCGGGCGGTCCGCAGACCCGGCCCAGGCCGCGGCCGACGCAACACCGGTCATCGTGATCGGGCCGCCGCTGCCCAGGCCGACGATCACGCCGTCCCCGAGCGCCACTCCGTCCCCGAGCGCCACGCCGTCACCGAGCAGCAAGCCGTCCCCGAGTGCGACGCCGTCGCCGAGCAGCAAGCCCTCGCCGACGACCAAGCCGTCCCCGACGATCAAGCCGTCCCCGACGATCAAGCCGTCCCCGACGGCCACGCCGTCCCCGACGGCCATGCCGACACCCATGCCGACACCCATGCCGACGTTGCCGCCCCTGCTCCCGACGACGGCCCCCAAGCCCCCAGTGCCCGGCTCGCCGACGGACACCTTCGTGCCGGTCGCGGGCGCCACGTTCGGCGACCCGTCAGCCCCCTCGAACCAGATCCTCGACCGGCTGATGGAGAACATCGCACACACCCCACCCGGCGCGACGATCCAGATCGTGGGCTACTCGTTCTCGCTGACCAGGGTGTCGACCGCTCTGCTGAAGGCCTACGACCGAGGCGTGAACGTCCAGGTCGTGATGGACGGCCACTCCAGCGTGTGGCTGCCGGCCACCCGCATGGTTCCGGTGCTCGGCAGCGACCCCAGCAAGCCGTCCTTCTTCGTGCTGACGCACGGCTCCGCCCGCGGCACCGGCGGGGTCACCCACGAGAAGGCGTGGACGTTCTCCCAGGTCGGACAGACGCCGGACGTCGTGATGATCGGCTCCACGAACCTGACCGCCTACGGCACCGAGGTGCAGTTCTCGGACAACTACACCTACACCGGCCGCAAGGACGTGTACGACGCCTACGCGAGCATGTTCGACCAGCAGAAGCTCGACAGGCCGGTGACGAACCCGTTCACGACGAAGACCTTCGAGCGCGGGAGCGCCTACTTCTTCCCCGAGCCCGGCGCGACTGCGGCGACCGACCCGGTGATCAGCCGGATCAACGCCCTGCCGTCGGACAGCAACACCACGATCCTCATCTCCCAGTACGCCTGGTGGGACACCAGAGGAGCCTGGATCGCCAAGGCGCTGGCGGCGAAGAAGCGCGCCGGCGCGAACATCACCGTGGTGGCGGGTGAGTCCGTGAGCAGCGCGGTGCGCAACACCCTCACGGCCGCCGGGATCCCTATCCACGAAGGGGTGTTCGCGGACGGGAAGCGGATCCACACCAAGCTGATGCTCGCGGAGTACCAGGACGCCAGCGGACCCCACCGCAGCATCTGGACCGGGTCCGACAACTGGGCGGACCAGTCCTTCCACAACGACGACACCGTCCTGCAGGTCGACGACGACATCGTCGCGTATGACGCCTACGTCGCCTTCATCAACCAACTCATCGCCCGCTAGCCCGGAGAGCCCTGCCATGATGTCGACTCGTCTCGCTCGCCCGCTGTACACCCGTCGGGCACTGACCTCCGTGGTCGGCGCCCTGCTCACCTCCGTCGCGATCGCCGGTGCAGCGGTCGCCGTCAGCACTGCCGGCGACGGCGCTACGGCCACGGCCGCGACCGCCAAGGCGAAGACCGTCCTGGACATGAGCTGGGGAGACACCACCCCGGTCGCCGGCCAGAAGGTCCTGCTCTACGGGTTCGCGTTCCCGGCGGTCACCGGACGAGTGCTGGACGTGCAGACCCTGACCGGTTCGACGAGCTGGAAGACCGTGGGGTCCGTCAAGTCGACCGCCAACGGCTCCTTCACGGTGTACCTGCAGCACACCGTCGCCGGGTCGCACCGATACCGGCTGCTGGCGCCCGCCACGGCGACGACCGAGGCAGCCACGTCCCCGACGGCAGGCTTCACGGTGTCGAAGCGCCCGTCGAGCATCACCGCCGCGGTCTCAGCAGGATCGGTGTCCCGCAACCGGGCCGTCACGGTCACCGGCACGGTGAAGACCGACTTCACCGCCCGCACCGTCGCGGTGTTCCTCCGTCGCGCCGGGAAGACGACGTGGTCGAGGGTGGGCCGCGTGACCCTGAACGCGTCCGGCAGGTACTCCCTCACCGTGCCGACGAGCACGGCCGGCTCCTGGCTGGTCCGCACGCACGTCTACCGGACGTCGTACGCCCGCGCCGCGACCTCCCCGACCGTGTCCCTGCGGGTCACGGCGCCCTGATCCGACGAACGCAGACCGGCGCAGCCCTCATCGGGTCATGCGGTCGCGGTGCTCGGCTCCCGGAGCTCCTGGATCAGCGCCGCGATGGGGAAGTACCCCCGTAGGGCGGTGATGCTTCGCCCATCGACGTCGTAGAACACGGCATACGGGAGCCGGACCTCCCTCCCGCTGGGCGGGATCCCCGCGAACTCCGCGACGTGCTTGCCCACGAAGACGGCCTCGAGGCAGGCGACGCCGTCAGCGACGGCCAGGCCGCGGACCTCCGGTGCGGCCTCGAACAGCTGGGTGTGCAAGGCGACGATGAAGTCGCGTACGGCGTCCCGCCCGCGTATCTCCTCGCCTGTCTCCATGGTCGTCCAGAGGACGTCGTCGCTGAAGAAGGACGCGAAGTCGCGGCCGTTGAGCAGGGCGTCGACGTAGTCGCGGATCGTGGTCTCGGTGTCGGTGACGGACATGGTGGACTCCTCCGGCCGGACGATCGACGGCTGCTCGACAGCCGTGGACGTAGCCTCGGCCTGACCACTTCTCAGTAGAGCACAGCGATCCCGCGGTGCCCAGAGCCCGAGTCGCCGACCCACAGGAGTGCCGATGCGCGAAGCCGCCGGTGCAGCGTCACCTCCGGACCAGTCGTCCGGTCAGCCCTCCGGGCTGCTCCCCGAGCAGCGCCGCTCCCGGATCCTGGCGATCCTCGGCTCCCAGGAGCTGGCCCGACCCGGTGAGCTCGCGGCGGAGCTCCAGGTCTCGTTGGAGACCGTCCGCCGGGACCTCCTGGCGCTCGAGCAGGAAGGCCGGCTGCGCAGGGTCTACGGTGCGGCCACCCTGACCGGCGACCGGCGCAGGACCTCCGAACCGGCTCGGGACGAGCGCTCGCGGCTGGTGCGCGAGGCCAAGGAGGAGATCGCCCGGACCGCGGCCGGGCTGGTCACCGCGCAGGACACCGTGTTCCTGGACGTGGGGACCACGGCCGAGGCCGTCGCCCGCCACCTGCCGGCGGACTTCCGCGGCCTGGTGGTGACGAACAACGTGATGGTGGTGCTCGCGCTGCGCGACCGTCCGGAGATCGGCCTGCACCTGCTCGGGGGCAAGGTCCGGCACGACGAGGTGTCCTGCTCCGGGAGCGACACCGTCCGGGGACTGGCGCAGTTCAACGCCGACGTGGCCTTCCTCGGCTCCGGTGGCATCTCGGCGACCCGTGGCCTCACCGACTACGACGCGGACGAGATCACCGTGCGGGCGGTGATGCTGGCGAACGCCACTCGGGGGTTCGTGCTCGCGGACTCCACCAAGCTGGGCCGGGTCGCCACCCGGCGCGTGTGCGGGATCGAGGCGCTCGCCGGGGTGCTCACGGACTCCGCCGCGGACCCCGCTCAGGTCACCGAGCTCCGGGACGCGGGGCTGCCGGTGCTGCTCCCGGACTGAGCACGAACGAGGAATTCCACAACAATCCTCAGGATTCCTTGACATACCACAGACGTGTCGCGGACCATGGAGGGGTACCTCCAGCGCGTGCTCCCGGAGCCGCCGCTGCCCACCGGACCACGGGTCCGGCCCTCCCCTCCCTGTCCGTCCTCGTCTCTTCCTAGGAGCCGGCGTGGCCTCTGCCCAGCCCCGAACGCAGCCCCGAACCCAGCCCCGAGCCCAGTCCCGAACGCAGGAGCGTCCTCCGACTCTGGACCGCACGCTGGGGCAGAAGAGCCTGATGCTCTTCGGCCTGTCCTACATGGGCCCGCTCACGGTGCTGGCCACCTTCGGCGTGCTGGCCCAGAAGACCCACGGTGCCGCGGCCTCGGCCGTCCTGGTGGCCACGGTCGCGATGGCCTTCACCGCCTTCAGCTACGGCCGGATGGCCGCGGCCTTCCCGGTCGCGGGCTCGGCCTACACCTACGCCCGCCGGATGATGGGCGGCCACGTCGGCTTCCTGACCGGCTGGGCCGTGCTGCTGGACTACTTCTTCATCCCGATGGTGATCTGGCTGATCACCGCCACCGTGATCAACGCCTACGTCCCCGGGCTGCCCATCGGCGTCATCGTGGCGTTCTTCATCGTGGTCAGCACCCTGGTCAACATCCTCGGGATCAAGGTCGCCAACGGCGTCAACTGGTTCCTCACGGGCTTCCAGGTGCTCATCGCCCTCGTCTTCGCTGCCTTCGCCTTCGTCCGGACCTCGGCGGACCACGGCGCGACCGGGCTGTTCTCCGCCGCACCCTTCCTGCACAGCGGCACGGGCATCGCCAGCATCGGCGCGGGTGCCGCGGTGGCGGTCTACTCCTTCCTCGGCTTCGACGCCGTGACGACGCTGACCGAGGAGACCAAGGACCCGCAGCGCACCATGCCGCGCGCCATCCTGTCGCTCACCCTGCTCGGCGGGCTGCTGTTCGTCGTGGTCGCCTACGCGGTGCAGATCGTGCACCCCGGCGCGTCGTTCGCCAGCCCGGACGCGGCGGCCAATGAGGTCGGGCGCGCGATCGGTGGCAAGTTCCTGGACTCCCTGTTCACTGGCGGCATCGTGGCCGGCGGGGTCACCTGCGGCATCGCCGCCCAGGCCAGCGCCGCCCGCCTGCTGTTCGCGATGGGTCGCGACGGAGTGCTGCCCCGCCGCTTCTTCGGCCGCCTGCACTCGCGGTTCCACACGCCGGTCGGCAACATCTGCCTGATCGGGGTGTTCGGTCTGCTCGGCGTCACCCTGGACATCGCGTCGTCCACCTCGTTCATCAACTTCGGCGCCTTCACCGCGTTCGTCCTGGTGAACCTCTCCGCGCTCCTGCTGGGCTGGCGACGCCGCGGCGGCGAGACGACCGGCCGGCGGGTGCTCACGATCGGGGTTCCGGTCGTCGGTGCAGTCATCGACGTCGCCCTGTTCACGACGCTGGACCGCAACGCCATGGTGCTCGGTGCGACGTGGCTGGCACTCGGTGTGGTGTACCTCGCCTACCTGACCCGCGGGTTCCGCCGACCGGCGCCCGAGACGTCCTTCATCGACAGCGGGGACACCGACGGCTCCGCTCCCGCACCAGCCGACGCGCCGACGCCCGCCCACCGCTGAGCCAGACCTTCGAGGAGACCACGATGTCCCGTCCGCTGCCGATCGCGATCGTCCAGGCGTCGACCTCGGCCCTGCACACCCCGCTGTCCGCGTTCACCGATGACGTCGAGCGGGTCGCCACGGGCTTCCCGCAGTCCCGGCTGGTGGTGTACCCCGAGCTGCACGTGACCGGTCTCGCGACGGACGACGCCACCATGCAGGAGCTCGCGGAGCCGCTCGACGGGCCCCGCGTGAAGACCCTGCGCGAGCTCGCGGCCGACCTCGGCGTCTGGCTCGTCCCGGGCAGCTTCTACGAGCGGGCCGAGGACGGCGGGCTCTACAACACGACGGCGCTGATCTCCCCTCAGGGCGAGCTGGCCGGGACCTACCGCAAGATGTTCCCCTGGCGTCCCTACGAGCGCTGCCTGCCGGGGACCGAGTTCGTGGTCGCGGACATGGAGGGCTTCGGACGGGTCGGGCTCTCGATCTGCTACGACTCCTGGTTCCCGGAGGTGGCCCGCCACCTGGCCTGGATGGGTGCGGAGGTCATCGTCAACCCCACCCTCACTCCGACCAGTGACCGGGCGCAGGAGCTCGTGCTGGCCCGGGCGCAGGCCATCGTCAACCAGGTCTTCGTGGTCAGCGTGAACGGGGCGGCCCCCAGCGGCCGAGGGCACAGCATCGTGGTCGACCCCGAGGGGCTGGTGCGGGTGGAGGCCGAGGAGTCACCCACCGTGCTCACCGACGTCCTCGACCTCGACCACGTCGCCACCGTCCGCCGCTACGGCACCTCCGCGCTGAACCGCATGTGGCAGCAGATGCAGCCGGGGGACGCCCCGATCGAGCTGCCGCTGTACGGCGGCCGCATCGACCCCGCGACCTGGAGCGCACCGGGAGCCGGCGAGCCCGACCAGCGATGACGGTGCTGGCGATCGACCAGGGGACGTCCGGCACCAAGGCCCTCGTCGTCGACGGCAGCTCCGTGCTGGC
>JAWWPF010000062.1:0-30983 GCA_033850795.1 Nocardioidaceae bacterium
GCCGCGAGCGCCCGCCGGGTCTCTCCGAGGTCCTGCCAGGCGTCGCCGAGCTCCCGCCAGGCCCGGGCCACGCGTCGCGACCCCTGCATGCGAGTCAGCACCCGCTCGGTCTCGCGGTAGGACTCCGTGGCGAGGTCCAGGTTGCCCTGCGCCGTGCCCACGTCGCCGAGCAGCAGCAGCGCGGCAGCCCGCTCGGTGTGCTCGGAGGGCCCGAGCATCTGCAAGGCGCACGCGGCGCTCTCGGCGGCATCGTCGAGGTCTCCGAGCAGCAGGTGCGCCCGCCCGCGGAACGTGGCGGCGGTCCCTCGGTCGAGCTTCGAGGCGGCGAGCGCGGGATCCGCCTCCGCGAGGTCGAGCTGCACCAGTGCCTCGTTGGCCCGCGGCCGCTCGTCGTTGAGCAGCAGCCACGCGTAGTTCAGCCGCAGCCGGGGAAGGTCCCGGCTTTCCTCCTGCTCGCCGAGCAGGGCGACGGCACGGTCGGTCAGGCGCAGCGCCTCGGCCAGCCGGCCGCGCTCGTGCGCCACGGCCGCCGCCGTCCAGTAGACCGATCCCCGGGCCCGGGTCGTCCCCACCCGGTCGGTGATCGTGATCATCTTCTCGATGCTGCGGGTCGCGAAGACGAGGTCGCCGCGCTCCAGGAGTGCGGAGACGAGGACGGAGCCCAGCCGGATGTGCTCGTCCGTCCCCGCGAGACCCGACGCCTCGACATCGCGGAAGGCGGCCTGCGCCGTCTCGACGCTGCGGGCGACGTCCCCGGACTCGATGTACATCACGGCCAGCACGGTCGCCGCCTGAGCCAGGGGAAGCCAGGACTCCTCGGTGCGGCACCGCTCGACCAGCGACTCGAGCACGCCGACCGCCCGGTCGAGCTGGCCGGTCTCCTGCAGGCTCTCGGCCAGCACCAGGGCGGCCTCGCCTGCCGTGACGACGTCCAGCTCCGCGAGGTCCACGTTCGCCAGGCAGCGGACCGCCTCGGCGGGGTCGCCGTTGGCGAGTGCCAGCCTGGCGAAGTTGGCGTCGAGGCGGGCCTGGTCGGCGGCCGCGGGTGCGCGGTCGTGTCCCTGCAGCCGCTCGACGGGTACGCCGAGCCGGTCGGCGAGGCGCTGCACCGTCGCCGCGGACGGCGCGCGCTTGTCCGACTCGATCAAGGACACGAAGCCCGGGCTGATCCCGTCGCCGGCGAGCGCCTGCTGGCTCAGTCCGCGCTCTTTGCGCAGCTCACGTAGCCGCGCCCCGAAGGTGGTCATGCGTCAACGTTACACTTCTTTACCATCCAGTAAAGCAGTCAGTAAGAATTTGTCACAAATCCCTTGACCACCGGGCGGCGGGGCGCGGACGGGCTCAGCGGCAGCAGTACACCATGCCGGGCCTGACCGGCGAGGCGTTGGCCGACTGGACGGGCGCGATGCCGACGACGAGGACGCTGACGAGGCCGGCGAGAAGGATGCGGGTGGTGGTGCGCATGGTGACTCCCAGGGTGATTAATACCTACATAGTGGTAAGAGCGATTGTAAGGACTCCACGCCCCGTTTGCTGCTGTACGGCGGTAAAAAAAGCGCTATGCGTGTCGTCGCCCGTGTCGGTCACCCGGGTCGCCGCCCGGGTCGGCCCTCGCCTCCCCGGACGTGACGCAGGCCCCGCACGTCGTGCGGGGCCTGCGTCGGTGTGCCACTCGGTCGGGCTGACAGGATTTGAACCTGCGGCCTCCTCGTCCCGAACGAGGCGCGCTACCAAGCTGCGCCACAGCCCGAGGGCGGGGTAACTCTAGCCGACCGCCGGCCGCCCCACGAAACCGGACCTCACGGGCGGGCCGGCTCCAAGGTGAGCAGGGTGGCCTCCGGTCGGCAGCAGAACCGGACGGGCGCGTAGGGGGACGTCCCGAGTCCCGCGGACACGTGCAGCCAGGAGGAGCCGCGTTCCTCCTCGCGGGCACCGGCCGGATGCCGGTGCAGCCCCTTGACCCGGGCGGTGTCGAGATCGCAGTTGGTCACCAGGGCGCCGTAGAACGGCAGGCACAGCTGCCCGCCGTGCGTGTGGCCGGCCAGCACGGTCTCGTAGCCGTCGCGGGTGAACTGGTCCAGCACCCGGAGGTATGGCGCGTGCGTCACGCCCATGCGGAGGTCGGCGTCGGGGTCCGCCGGCCCGCCAACGGCCGTCAGGTCGTCATACCCGAGGTGCGGGTCGTCGACGCCGGCGAAGGCGATCCTCGTGCCGTCGACCGTCAGGCTGTCGCGGCGGTTGGTGAGGTCCACCCAGCCCCGGTCCTCGAAGCCCGCGCGGAGCTCGCCGAAGGGCAGCTTCGGCGAGTGCGTGTTGCGCTGGCCGTCGTCGGGCAGCAGGTACCGCGCCGGGTTGCGCAGCGTGGGGGCGAAGTAGTCGTTGGAGCCCAGCACGAACACGCCGGGCACGTCGAGGAGGCCACCGAACGCGTCGAGGACCGCCGGAACGGCCTCGGGATGCGCCAGGTTGTCCCCGGTGTTCACCACCAGGTCCGGCTCGAGCTCGGCCAGCCGGCGGACCCAGGCCCGCTTGCGTCCCTGGCTGGGCGTGAGGTGCAGGTCGGAGACGTGCAGCACCGTGAGCGGCCGGTGACCGGCCGGAAGCACCGGGAGCCTGACCCTTCGCAGGGCGAACCACCGCACCTCGATGCCGGCGGCGTACCCGAGACCGGCTGCCCCGGCCAGTCCGAGCAGCCCGGCCGCGCGCGCCGCGCCCACGGCATAGGGGCGCATCGGGGTCTCCGCAGGGGTCGGCACGCGACAAGGTTGCCACACGGCCCACACCACCGGCCCACACCACCGGCCACACCGCCGCCCACACCGGCGCGCCCACGCCGTCGGCCCACAGCGGCCCCGGAACCGGCTGGACCCGGGCTGTCAGACTGGGCGGCGTGAGTGAGCTCAAGGACCGCCTCCGCAACGACCTGACCGCGTCTATGAAGGCCCGCGACAGCATGCGGTCCTCGACCCTTCGTCTGCTGCTCACCTCCGTGACGAACGCGGAGGTCTCCGGCAAGGCGCAGCGTGAGCTCAGCGACGACGACATCATCGGGGTGCTGAGCACTGAGGCGAAGAAGCGCCGGGAGGCCGCCGAGGCCTACGAGGCTGCCGGTCGTGCGGACAGCGCGAGCAAGGAGCGCGCGGAGGCCGAGATCATCACCGGCTACCTGCCGGCCCAGCTCGACGACGCGAAGATCTCGGAGCTGGTCTCGGAGACCATCGCGGCTCTCGGAGTCGCCGGCGAGGGGATGCGGGCCATGGGGCGGGTGATGGGCGCTCTGCAGCCTCGGGTCAAGGGCCGGGCGGACGGCGGCGCGGTCGCCACCGAGGTCCGCCGTCAGCTCGGCTGACCCGCGCCGGCGCCGTCGTGGGCCGGCCCCGGTGTCGGCTGGGGGTCCGGTGGGTGGCGGCCGTCAGCGTCCTCAGCCGTTGCCGCCGTTCCCGTTCCCCAGCCCGCGGTTGCCGTTGCCGTTGCCGCCGTTGCCGGGACGCCCGTTGCCCTGCGCCGGTGTGGCGGGCTGGGTCGGCGCGGTGGAGGGCGTCCCGTTGGAGGTGTAGATCGTCACGGTGCTGCCGCTCGGCGCCGCCGAGCCGGAGCCGGGGCTCAGGAATGCGACCGTGTCGGCGGGGTTCCCGCTGTTGACGGTCGGCCCGATCACCGGAGTGAACCCGGCGCTCCGCAGGGTCTGTGCGGCCTGCTGGATGCCCACGCCGTACAACGTCGGCACGGTGATGCTCTGGCCGCGGATGGAGAGCGGGTCCGGGGCGTGGAAGGTCGCGTTCGGGAGGTACTTCTCGACGGCCTTCATCGCGTCACCCCACACCGGCCCCGCGGTGGTCGAACCGTGCGCGCCGACGATGAACTGGCCCCCGACGGTCTGCCTGTTCAGGGTGATCTGGTGGCCCTTGGAGTTGGCTCCCGCGACCATCGCCGAGGTGGCGAGGTTGGGGGTGTAGCCGTCGAACCAGACGGCCATGTTGTCGTTGATCGTGCCGGTCTTGGCGGCTGACTCCTGGTTCAGCGCGAGACCGGCGAGCCCCCCGAAGCCCTGCGGCGCCTGGACCCCCCGGAGGATGTCGTTGATGGCGTCGGCGACGGCCTTCGGCAGCATCTGCGTGCAGTTGGCCGGGTAGCTTTCGAGAGTCTTCCCCGCGCTGTTCAGCACCGCCGTGACCGGCCGCGGTGGGCAGAACTGACCCCGAGCGGCGAAGGTGGCGTAGACGCCCGCCATGGTGAGCGGGTCGACGTCGGTGACCCCGAGGGTGAACGGTCCGACGACGTCACGGTCGGGCACGGCGACGCCCATCTTCCGCGCCAGGTTGACCGGCGCGCACAGCCCGGTGCGCTCCTCGAGCTGGGCGTAGAACGTGTTCACCGACCGCCGGGTGCCGGAGTAGAGGTCGAAGACTCCCGAGCCCGTGGAGTTCTGCGGGCTCCACACCGCGGTGCTCCTCAGGTGGCCCTTGCAGGTCCGGTAGCTGCTCTCCCGGATGGAGACGGTGGGCGGGGCGTTGATCTTGGTGGACAGCGGGATGCCCTGCCGGATGGCCGAGGCGAGCACGAAGGCCTTGAACGTCGACCCGGCGCGGAAGCCGTTGGCGTCGCCGTACTTCTTCGGGACCACGTAGTTGAGGAAGGTCTGGCCCTTCTTGGCGTTCGGGCCCATCGGCCGGGACTGCGAGAGGGCACGGACCTCGCCGGTCCCGGGCACCACCATGGCGAGGCCGCCGATGGCCTGGTCACGCGGGAACACGTGACGCCGTACGGACCGGTCGGCCGCTCGCTGGAAGCGCAGGTCCACGGTCGTCTGGACGGTCAGACCGCCGCTGAACAGCAACCGCCTGCGGTCCTCGGTGGTCTTGCCGAGCCGGCGGTCGGCGAGCAGGTACTGGATCGCGTAGTCGCAGAAGAACGGCGCCGCCGACGACACGCAGCCGTTGCGGACGCTGCTCACCTTCAGGCCCAGTCCCTGTGCCTCCGCGCTGCGGGCCCGGGCGGCGGAGATGACGTTGAGCTGCGCCATCCGCGCGATCACGGTGTTCCGCCGGTTCTTCGCGACCGCGGGGAAGCTGGTGGGGGAGTAGCCCGTGGGGTTCTTCACCAGACCGGCGAGCACGGCCGCCTCGTCGAGGTTGAGCTGGGAGGCCGGCTTGGAGAAGTAGTGCCGGGACGCCGCCTCGATGCCGTAGACCCCGTCCCCGAAGTAGGCGATGTTGAGGTAGCGCTGCAGGATCCAGTCCTTGGAGTACTTGCGCTCGAACGCGATGGCGTAGCGCAGCTCCTTGAGCTTGCGCTGGTAGGTGTCCGCCGTCGCGGCCTGCTGCTGCGCCTTCGTCTTGGCCTGTGTGACGAGCGTCATCTTCACCATCTGCTGGGTGATGGAGGACCCGCCCTGGGTGGTGCCGTTGTTGGCCCGGTTCGTGACGAAGGCACGCAGCGTGCCGCGCAGGTCGAGAGCGCCGTGCTGGTAGAAGCGGTAGTCCTCGATCGCGACGATCGCCTTGCGCATCACCGGAGCCACCTGGGACAGCGAGACGTTGACCCGGTTCTGGTCGTAGAGCGTGGCCAGCACCGCGCCGTCCCGTCCGAGGATCCGGGTGCGCTGTGCCAGCGGCTGCGTGGCCAGGTTCGCAGGCAGCTTCTCCACGCTGTCCGCGGCACTGCGGGCGGACAGCCCGGTGACGGCCGCGAAGGGCAGCGCCAGCCCGGCCACGAGGATCCCCATGACGCCCGCCACGGCGACCATCACCCCGAGGTGGGACAGCACGCTGACGGGCCGGAGGCGGTCGGTTCGGCGTGACGACATGGCTCCCAGGCTACGTGACCGCCGGAGGCCGGCCGCACTACCGCACGACCGGCCCCTTTGTCACGCATTCGCGGGACGTGCCGCGCCGCTGAGTTATTCCCCAAAATGGTCCGATTGGGCTAGTCTGGGCGCGATGTCTGGTGTGATCAAAGTCTCGAGACCGGTACATACCTGCAGGTCGGACGGTTTGGCGGCCACTTGAGCGCCGATCGGTCGAACCTGCTAGTCACATAGGACTACCAGAATTTGCTCCCTCCGTGTCTGTTTCGCGCAGTTCGAACTCTTTACCTTTTACGTGGGGATTGACTCGAACGGCCCGCTGGGAGGCGGGCCCTTCTCGGAAGGGACTTGGCCGATGTGGAACGAGGACTGGGCCGGTAAGGCTCTGTGCAACCAGACCGGACCGGACGAGCTGTTCGTCCGTGGCGCGGCGCAGAACCGCGCCAAGCAGCTGTGCGCCGGCTGCCCGGTGCGGACCGAGTGCCTCGCCGAGGCCCTGGACAACGAGATCGAGTGGGGGGTCTGGGGCGGTATGACGGAGCGCGAGCGTCGCGCGCTGCTGCGTCGCCGGCCCAACGTCACCTCGTGGCGCCGGCTGCTCGAGACCGCCATGCAGGACCACGCGGCCGCCGTCGACGCCGCCGGCTCCTCGCAGCTCCTGCCCGCCTGACCCTCAGCGCTCCGCGGGTCGGACCCGAAAGCGGGTCCGACCCGGATTCGTCATTGAGGTGAGCTGAGCAGCTCACCCACCCGCCGCAGGCCGTCGAGGTCGTGCACGTCGGTGGACAGGGCCGGTACGACGGCCGTGGGCACGTCCGGGTGAGCGGCCGAGAACCGGGCACACAGCCGGGTCTCCCGTGCCACGATGCGGCGGCGGTCGGCGTGCAGCCGCAGCAGGCCCGCGGTCAGCCCGCTTGTCTCGCTGGCCGGCTCGCTGGCGGTGTCGCCGGCCGCTTCGCCCGGGTCCGGAGGATCCTCCGGCGAGTCGTCCTCGTCGAGCCGCTCGGCCGCCCCCAGCGCCTGCTCCGCGGAGAGCCGGCCCCGCGGCATCGGGCTGGCCCGGTTGACCACCAGGCCGGCGAGCGGCATCTGCTCCTCGTTGAGGCGTTCCACGAAGTAGGCGGCCTCCCGCAGCGCGTCCGGCTCCGGCGCCGCGATCACCAGGAACGCGGTTCCGTGGGCCTGCAGCAGCCGATAGGTCTTCTGGGCCCGCTGCCGGAACCCGCCGAAGAGGCTGTCGAGCGCAGCGATGAACGTCTGCAGGTCCCGCAGCACCTGCCCGCCGAGCAATTTGGTGAGCGCGTTCGTCACCACGCCGAGCCCGGCCGTCATGAGCCTGGCCGGTCCCCGCGCCGGGACGAGCAGCAGCCGGATGAAGCGGCCGTCGAGGAAGCTGGAGAGCCGCTCCGGCGCGTCCAGGAAGTCCAGCGCCGACCGGGACGGGGGCGTGTCCACCACGATCAGGTCCCAGCGCCCCGCCTCGACCGCGTCGGCGTGGAGCTGGCCGAGCTTCTCCATCGCCATGTACTCCTGGGTCCCCGCGAAGGAGCTGGACAGAGCGACGTAGAAGGGGTTGGACAGGATCTGCTGGGCCTTCTCCGGGCTGGCCTGGCTCTCGACCACCTCGTCGAAGGTGCGCTTCATGTCGAGCATCATCGCGTCGAGGGACCCAGGGCTCCCGTCCTCGGCCTGCATCCCGGGCACCGGGCGCGGGGTGTTGTCGAGCTTCTCGATGCCCATCGACTGGGCGAGCCGCCGGGCCGGGTCGATGGTGAGCACCACAACCTTGCGGCCCTGCTCCGCGGCCCGCAGCGCCAGAGCGGCCGACGTCGTCGTCTTGCCCACGCCACCCGAGCCGCAGCACACGATGATGTTCGTGGACCGGTCCTCCAGCAGGGCGTCCACGTCGAGGTGCGGGGCGCCTTCCGGGAGCGCCACCAGCGGACCGACCCGGGGTGCCGAGCGGGCGTTCACGCCATCCCCTGCCGGCACAGCTCGGCGGCCAGCTCGTAGAGCCCGCCGAGGTCGACGCCGTCCGGCAGCCTCGTCAGCTCGAACGTCGGGACGTCGAGCGCCTCGATGCGCTCCCACTGCTCGTCCTCGAGCTGACGGCGCTCGGCGTGCTCCCGCGCCTCCTCCAGCAGGCCGTCGAGGAGCGCCTGGCTGGTCCTGATACCGACCCGTTGCAGGTCCCGGCGCAGCGCGTCCCCGTCGAGCGCTCCGGACATCGCCTCCTTGCGCTCCTGCTCGTCGAGCTCCGCCCGTCGGGCCAGGTTGACCACCACGCCGCCCACCTGCAGCTGCGCCCGGCGCAGCTCCTCGATCCCGTCGGCGGTCTCCTGCACGGGCATGTCCTCGAGCACCGTCACGAGGTGCACCCGGGTCCTGCCGGAGCGCAGGAGCGTGGTGACGTTGTCGGCCTGGTTGCGGATCGGTCCCACCTTGGCGAGCCCCGCGAGCTCGTTGTTCACGTTCAGGAACTGGGCGATCCGTCCCGTCGGCGGCGCGTCGAGCACCACGGCGTCGTACTGCCTGGCGTTCTTGGTCCGACGGTTGCGGTGCACCGCTTCGTACACCTTCCCGGTGAGCAGCACGTCACGGACGCCTGGGGCGATGGTGGTCGCGAAGTCGACGACGCCGAAGCGGTCGAGCGCCTTGCCGGCCCGTCCGAGGTGGTAGTACATCGCGAGGTACTCGAGCAGGGCCGACTCAGGGTCGATGGCGAGCGCGTAGAGGTCACCGCCGTTGTTCGGCCCGGCGACGAGGCGACGCTCCTCGTAGGGGAGCGGGGCCACGTCGAAGAGCTGGGCGATCCCCTGCCTGCCCTCCACCTCGCAGAGCAGCACCGTCTTGCCCCGCGAGGCCAGGGCCAGCGCGAGCGCGGCGGAGACGGTGGACTTGCCGGTGCCTCCCTTGCCGGTCACGACGTGCAGGCGTACGTCGTCCCAATCGGTGTCGGAGGTCGAAGGCGGCACAGGGTGGACAGTATCCGCTGCGCCGTGGACCAAACCGAGGCCACCTCGACGGTGCCCGAGGACCGCCCCGGCTGGCTAGGGTGTCGTCGTCGGGTCGGTGCGACCCGCGGACGAGGAGGTCCTTCTAAGTGGACAAGGTGGTCGATTCCGCCGCCGAGGCGGTCGCCGACATCTCGAGCGGGTCGACGATCGCGGTCGGCGGGTTCGGGCTGTGCGGTATCCCGACCGTGCTCATCGACGCCGTGCTGGAGCAGGGTGCTGACCGGCTCGAGGCGGTGTCGAACAACTGTGGCGTGGACCAGTGGGGCCTCGGCGTCCTGCTGATGAACAACCGGATCCGCCGGATGATCTCCTCCTACGTGGGAGAGAACAAGGAGTTCGCCCGGCAGTACCTCCACGGCGAGCTGGAGGTCGAGCTGACCCCTCAGGGCACCCTCGCGGAGCGGATGCGGGCCGGCGGCTCGGGCATCCCGGCGTTCTTCACCGCCACCGGGGTCGGGACCCAGGTCGCCCAGGGCGGCCTGCCGTGGAGGTACGACGCCGAGGGCACCGTGGTCGTCGCCTCGCCGGTCAAGGAGGTGCGCACCTTCCCGACCGCCGAAGGGGACAAGGACTTCGTGCTCGAGCAGGCGATCGTGGCCGACTTCGGCCTCGTCCGGGCCTGGAAGGGCGACCGGCACGGCAACCTGGTGTTCCGACGGTCGGCCCGCAACTTCAACCCGCTGGCCGCGATGTGCGGGCGGACCACGATCGCCGAGGTCGAGCACCTCGTCGAGCCGGGCGAGATCGGGCCGGACGACGTACACACCCCCGGGGTCTTCGTGCAGCGAGTGGTGCCGCTCACCGAGGAGCAGGTGAGCGCGAAGCAGATCGAGAAGCGGACGGTCCGACCCCGCCCCACCGCGCCGGTCGAGCCGGTCGAGCCGGTCGAGAACAAGGAGGCCTGAGATGCCCTGGAGCCGTGAGGAGATGGCCGCGCGGGCGGCCGCGGAGCTGGAGGACGGGTCCTACGTCAACCTCGGGATCGGACTGCCGACCCTGGTGCCGAACTACGTCGACGACGACGTGGAGCTGGTTCTCCAGTCCGAGAACGGCATCCTCGGCGTGGGGGCCTATCCCTACGAGGGCGAGGAGGACCCCGACCTGATCAACGCCGGCAAGGAGACGGTCACGCTGCGCAAGGGCGCCTCGTTCTTCGACTCGGCGACCTCCTTCGGGATGATCCGCGGCGGGAAGATCGACGCCGCGATCCTCGGAGCCATGCAGGTCTCCGCGGCCGGTGACATCGCGAACTGGATGATCCCCGGCAAGATGGTCAAGGGCATGGGCGGTGCCATGGACCTGGTGCACGGAGCGAAGCGCGTCATCGTGCTGATGGAGCACGTCGCCAAGGACGGTGCCTACAAGATCGTCGACGAGTGCTCGCTGCCCTACACCGGCAGGGGTGTGGTGCAGCGGATCATCACCAACCTGTGCGTCCTGGACGTCACCCCGGCGGGCCTCGAGCTCGTCGAGCTCGCCCCCGACGTCACCGAGGACGAGGTGCGGGAGAAGACCGAGCCGCCGGTCAAGGTCTGAGCCGGGTCACAGGTCCGGATGCTTGGTGGCCACCCGGTAGAAGCCGGAGTGGAACACCAGCGGCTCGCCGCCGGGTGCCTCGTAGGACTCGATCTCGCCGAGGAACACCACGTGGTCACCTGCGTCGAGCCGGCCCTGCTCGGGGACCCGACGGCACACGAAGTGCGCCACGGTGCCCTCGAGCAGCGGCAGGTCACCCGGACGCAGGGGGACGCCCTCGAACTTCTCCGTGCCGGAGGTGGCGAACTGGCGGGAGAGGTGGTGCTGGTCGAAGGCCAGCACGTTGACCGCGAACCGGTCCGACGCCTCGAACGCGGCCAGCGACGGCGAGGACTTCGCGGCCGCCCACAGGACCAGCGGCGGGTTCAGCGACACCGACGTGAAGGAGTTGGCGGTCATCCCGAACGGCCGGCCCTGGTCGTCCGCCGTCGTCACGACCGTGACGCCGGTCGCGTACTGGCCCAGCGCCCGGCGCAGGTCCCGGGCGTCGAACGCGGCGCCCTCCACCTCCTTCTGAGCCTCGAGGAACGCGGCCGCCTCGTCCGCGTCGAACCACCAGGGCTCGAAGAGCCGCGCGTCGTCGAAGCCGGCCGCGATCCGCGCGGCGACGGCGGGATGGCGCCCGGCGGCGTCGAGGACGGCGCACTGGTGGGGCAGCGCGGGCTGCAGCCAGGAGTTCGTCCACTCGGTGGCCCACTGCGCCCAGCCGCGCCAGTAGTTGTCGAACGTGCGCTGCATCCACGCGGCGTCGAAGTCCCCGCTGTGTCCGGTGATCGCCGAGAGGTAGAACGACGCCGACTTGATCGCGTTGTTGGAGCCCTGGCTGGTCAGCGGGTCGTTGAGCACCACGACGTCGGCCATCCCGAGCACCACCGCTCCCGACGGCAGCACACCGGCGGGACGCCGTACCGCTGGGGTGAACCGGCCGTGCAGCACCGACCGGTCGTCGGCCAGCCGGGCGCCGGCGATGCGCGGGGCCTCGTCCGGGAAGTGCGTCGAGAGCACCTCGCGGAGCCGGTCGAGGTGCTCACCCGGGGTCTTCACGTCCTCCCAGACATCCATCGGGCCTCCGGGGACCGCCTCGACGACGTAGATGTCGCAGGGGCCTCCCACGGTCAGCCCCGGACAGGTGAAGCACTCACCGACGCCCTCCACCGAGTGGTAGCGCAGGGCACCGTCCGGGTCGGGGGTCACGCCGGTCAGGTAGGTGAGCGTCGCGGTCCGCTGCGGGGCGGAGTACGGCGAGCGGGACCGGTCCACCGGGAACAGCGAGGTGAGCCCGCCCCGACCGGTGGAGACCACCACCAGGTCGTGCTCGCGGGCGAGGTCCTCGAGGTCGTCGACGGTCGCGGCCCGGGTGACGACCTTGCCTCCGCGGCGCTCGATCTCCTCGAGGAGAAGGGGCAGCCGGACCCGCTGGTCCAGCGATCGCGCGGCCGTCGGCAGGCGGGTGGCGAACTGTGCCGTCGACCCGTCGGAACGCCGGGCCGAGTAGCTCATCCGTTGGATGGCCGGCGCGGTGGGGAGCAGGTCGGCGATCCCCAGGGCGGTCTCGACCTCGAGGGCCGACTCGAAGGTCACCTGGCTCGACATCACGGTGCCGTCCCGGATCTCCTCCGGGGTCCGGTCGGAGACCACGGTGACCTCGTGGCCTCCGCGAAGCAGCCCGACCGCCAGGGCGGTGCCGGCCGGCCCGGCGCCGACGATCGCGATCCGGCGGGTGCTCGTCATGGTGCCCAGCGTCTCACCCGGCGATGGCGTCGCGGACCGACGCCCAGGCCGGAGCCAGCGGGTCGACGAGCGCGGAGTGGTCGGCGCCGGCCACCTCCCGGTAGTCGAGCCAGTCGAACCGTGCCTTCAGGCCACGGCTGAGCTCCACCGGCACTGCCTCGTCCCGGTCGCCGTGGACCACGACGACCTCGCCGGAGGGTCGGGTGCGCATCCGGGTGCCCGGGTCGGCGGCGTCGTACCGCTCGGGGACCTGCTGCGGGGTCCCCCCGAGGAGCTCGAGCGTCGCTCCGTCGCCGAGGCCCTGCGCGGCGGCCGCCCGCAGGTCGCCGACCGGCGCCAGCGCCACGACCCGGCCTCCGGTGACCAGGTCGGGCTGGTTGGCCAGCCAGAGGGCGAGGTGTCCTCCGGCGGAGTGCCCGACGACCGTGGTGGTGCTGATGGGGACCCCTAGGCCGGCGAGCAGCGCCGGCGCCGCGCGCAGGGCGGCCTCGACGTCCTCGGCGGTGGCGGGCCAGCCACCGGCTCCTCCGACGCGGCGGTACTCCGGGAGCGCGACGACGTAGCCGAGGGCGGCCAAGGCGTTGGCCAACGGCCGGGCGTGCGAGCGGTCCCAGGCCTGCCGCCAGAACCCGCCGTGCACGTAGAACACCAGCGGACGGTCGGTGTCCTGGCGCCCGGGAGGCAGGTGTACGTCGATCAGGCCGTCGTCGTGCCCGGCGTACCGGACGACCGCGTCGGGGGCCTCGGAGGCCCGTGTCATCACGTCGTCGGCGTCCACGAGGCCACGGTAGCCACCCCCGCGAGGTGCCCCTAGGCTCGCGGGCATGACGAAATGGGAATACATGACGGCGCCGGTCCTGGTGCACGCCACCAAGCAGATCCTCGACAACTTCGGCGAGGACGGGTGGGAGCTCGTGCAGATGGTGCCGGGGATGAACCCCGAGAACCTGGTCGCCTACTTCAAGCGGCCCCGGTCATGAGTAGCACCCCGGAGGAGCGGCTCGCCGAGCTCGGCCTCGCGGTGCCCGCGGTCGCCAAGCCGGTGGCGGCGTACATCCCGGCCGTCCGCAGCGGCCACCACGTGTTCACCTCGGGCCAGCTGCCCATGCGCGACGGCTCGCTGATCACGACCGGCAAGGTCGGCGGCGAGGTGACGCCGGAGGAGGCCATCGAGTGTGCGCGGCAGTGCGCGCTCAACGCGCTGGCCGCCGTCCGTGCCGAGATCGGGGACCTGAGTGCGGTCAAGCGGATCGTGAAGGTCACCGCATTCGTGGCCTCGACCCCGGACTTCACCGGCCAGCCGGGCGTCGCCAACGGCGCCTCTGAGCTGTTCGGTGAGGTGTTCGGCGACCGCGGGCAGCACGCCCGCAGCGCGGTCGGCGTCCCGGTCCTGCCCCTGGACGCGCCCGTCGAGGTCGAGATCATCGTCGAGGTCTAGCCCCGTGGACGCCACCCGGTGGTTGCCCGAGGAGCTGGCCGCGCACGCCCTCACGTTCGAGGCCCGTGGCGCTCACGTGGCCGAGCCGAGGAACGCCTCGACGGTGGTGCTGCTGCGTGCGGGAGACGGAGCCCCGGGCGGGCTGGAGGTGTACCTGCTGCGCCGGCACGTCGACATGGCCTTCGCTGCGGGGATGTGCGTGTTCCCCGGCGGGGGCGTGGACCGGCGGGACTTCGACGCCGACATCGGTTGGGTCGGGCCGGCGCCCGAGCAGTGGGCTGCGCTGATGGGCACCGACGAGGCGCTGGCGCGGGCGCTGGTGTGCGCCGCCGTACGCGAGACCTTCGAGGAGTCCGGGGTCCTGCTCGCGGGGCAGACCGCGGAGTCCGTGGTCGCCGACACCACGGGTGCGGACTGGGAGGAGGACCGCCGACGGCTGGAGGCGCGCGACCTGTCGTTCACTGACTTCCTCGAGCGCCGCGGCCTCGTCCTGCGCACCGACCTGCTGCGGCTCTGGGGGTCGTGGGTGACCCCGGTCTTCGAGCCGCGGCGCTTCGACGCGCGCTTCTTCGTCGCCGAGCTCCCGGAGGGCCAGGTGACCCGGGACGTGTCGACCGAGTCCGACCAGGTGCTCTGGCTCCGCGTCCGGGACGCGATCCGGGCCGTGGACGCCCGCGAGATGCTGATGCTCTCGCCGACGTACTGCACGTGCCTGGAGATCTTCGACCACGCGACCCCCGCCGAGGTGCTGGCCGCGGCCGAGGGGCGTGACCTGACGCCGGTGGAGCCGGAGGCGGTCCTGGGGGACGGCGGCGCCTTCCTGTCCCTGCCGGAGCGGCTGGTGCGTCTCCGCGAGGACGTCGCGGCCCGGCTGGCGCGATGAGCTGGGCCGGCGGCAGCTTCGGGGACCGGGCCCGCTGCGTGCTCGCCCCCAACCCGGACGTGATGACCCTGGACGGCACCAACACCTGGGTGCTGCGCGAGCCCGGGTCGTCGCGGTCGGTCGTCATCGACCCGGGCCCGGTGATCGCGGAGCACCTGGATGCCGTCGCGGACGCGGCGGGGGGCGTCGCGCAGGTGCTGCTGACCCACGGCCACCTGGACCACTCCGAGGCCGCCCGGTCCTTCGCAGAGCGGATGGGCTGCGGCGTCCGCGCCCTCGACCCGCGGCAGCGCCTGGGGGAGGAGGGGCTGCGCGACGGGGACGTCGTCGAGGTGGACGGGCTCGAGATCCGGGTCCTGGGGACCCCCGGGCACACATCGGACTCCCTGTCCTTCGTGCTGCCGGCCGAGCACGCCGTACTCACCGGGGACACGGTCCTGGGACGCGGTACGACGGTCGTGGCGCACCCCGACGGACAGCTCGGGGCCTACCTCGACTCGCTGGAGCGGCTGCATGCCCTGGCCGAGGCGCACGAGGTCACCGCGGTGTGGCCGGGCCACGGGCCGGTGATCTCCGACGCGCTGGCCGTCCTGGACTTCTACCTCGCGCACCGCAAGGAGCGGCTGGCCCAGGTCCGGGAGGCGCTGGCGTCCCTGGAGGCAGACACGGGCACGGACCCGGCCGGGCTGCCGCGCCGGGTGGTCGAGCAGGTGTACGCCGACGTGGACCCGGTGCTGTGGGGGGCCGCGGAGCTCAGCGTCCGCGCGCAGATCGACTACCTCCGCGCCGCCCACCCCCGTTGAGGCGGCGCACGTTCCCGTTGAGGCGGCGCCTGTTCCCGTTGAGACGGCGCTAGTTTCGGCCGGCGCGGAATCCGCGCCTTCTCAACAGGAATCAGCGCCGTCTCAACGGGATTCCGCGCCGTTTCAACGAGGGGTCAGCGGGCTCGGCGGGACATCCGCTCCAGGTCCAGGATCACCACGGAGCGCGGCTCCAGCCGGAGCCAGCCCCGCGAGGCGAAGTCCGCCAGCGCCTTGTTAACGGTCTCCCGGGAGGCCCCCACGAGCTGGGCGAGCTCCTCCTGGGTGAGGTCGTGGTGCACGTGCACCCCGTCGTCGGCGGTGCGGCCGAACCGGTCCGCGAGGTCCAGCAGCGCCTTCGCGACGCGGCCGGGGACGTCGGAGAAGACCAGGTCGGCCACCACGTCGTTGGCTCGCCGGAGCCGCCCGGCCAGCTGGGTGAGCAGACCCCGCGCGACCGCCGGCCGGCCCTCGAGCCAGCGCAGCAGGTCCTCGTGGGACAGCGAGGAGTACGTCGTGTCGGTGACCGCGGTGACGGTCGCAGAGCGCGGCCCCGGGTCGAACAGGGACAGCTCCCCGAACATCTGGCCAGGGCCGAGGATGGCGAGCAGGTTCTCCCGGCCGTCGGAGGACGTCCGGCCGAGCTTCACCTTGCCGTCCTTGACGATGTACAGCTTGTCCCCTTCGTCACCCTCGTGGAACAGCGCCTCGCCGCGGCGCAGCCGACCGTCGCTCATGGAGGTGCGCAGCGCGGTGGCCGCCTCGTCGTCGAGGGCGCTGAACAGCGGCGCTTGCCGCAAGACGTCGTTGTCCACCAGTGGTTCCTCTCGGATGCGGATCGCCTGAGCCGGGCTGTGCTCCAGAGCACAGTCTGGCGTACCACCCCGCAGCAACGCCAAACGCACCCGGCGACCGCCGGTTTACTGTGGTCCCCGTGCCCGACACCTCCCTGGTACGGCGTGCGCGCAAGATCGACCGCGTCCTCGCCGAGACCTACCCCGACGCGCGCAGCGAGCTGGACTACGACAACCCGTTCGAGCTCCTCGTGGTGACGGTGCTCTCCGCGCAGACCACGGACCGGCGGGTGAACGCCGTACGTCCGTCGCTGTTCGCGGCCTATCCCGACGCGCAGGCGATGGCGGGCGCCGACCGTGCCAAGCTCGAGCAGATCATCCAGTCCACCGGGTTCTTCCGCGCCAAGACCGAGGCGCTGCTCAAGCTGTCCCAGGCGCTCGTCGAGCGGCACGACGGCGAGGTCCCTGCGCGGCTCGAGGACCTCGTCAAGCTCCCCGGAGTCGGCCGCAAGACCGCGAACGTGGTGCTGGGCAACGCCTTCGGGATCCCCGGCATCACCGTCGACACCCACTTCGGGAGGCTGGCCCGCCGCTTCGGCTGGACCACGGAGACCGACGCCGTGAAGGTCGAGCACGAGATCGGCGCGCTGTTCCCGAAGAAGGACTGGACGATGCTGTCGCACCACCTGATCTGGCACGGCCGCCGGGTCTGCCACGCGCGCAACCCCGCCTGCGGCGCGTGCACGGTCGCCCGCTGGTGCCCGTCGTACGGCGAGGGGCCGACCGACCCGCAGAAGGCGGCCGCGCTGGTCAAGACCGAGGGGCGGGCGTGAGACGGACCCTCGCCGCGGTCGTCACCTGCCTGCTGCTCGCCGGATGCTCCACCGCGACGAGCTCGAAACCGAGCACGACCCAGGTCTCCACCGGGCACGTCGACGTGGACACGCCGGCGCTGCGGGCGCTCAAGTCCAAGGCCGGCGTCGAATCGTGCCGGCCCGGAGGCTCGACGGGCGACCTCCCGAAGGTGACCCTCCCGTGCCTCGGCGGCGGCCGTCCCGTCGACCTCGCGACGTTGCGCGGGCCGCTGGTGATCAACCTGTTCGCGCAGTGGTGCGGCCCCTGCCGTGGGGAGCTGCCGTACTACCAGACGCTGCACGCCAAGGCGAAGGGCAAGGTGAGCGTGCTCGGCGTCGACTACCTGGACACGCAGCCCGTGGCTGCGCTGGACCTCGTCCGGGCCAGCGGCGTGACCTACCCGCTGCTCGCCGACCCGGCCGGCACGCTGCGCACCGACTTCAAGATCCGCGGCCTGCCCGGGGTGGTCCTCGTCGACCGGTCCGGCAAGGTCACCGACGTCGAGTTCCGGGTCTTCCGCTCCTATGCCGAGCTCCGGGCCCTGGTCAGCCGCAAGCTCGGCGTATCGCTCCCGGCCTAGCCTGCCGCCCGGTCGGTAGGCTCGATGCGTGCCCAGCCAGCCCGCGTCCGAGCGCCTTCCCGGCTGGCTGGAGCCGGTACGACGGGCCGCCGCTCGGATCACCGTGGCGGAGCTGACCACGTTCGTGCCCCCCGCGGGTGCGCAGACCCGGCAGAGCGCCGTGTTGCTGCTGTTCGGGGAGGGCCCCGACGGCCCCGACCTGCTGCTCACCGAGCGCGCCCACGACATGCGCTCCCATCCCGGTCAGGTGTCCTTCCCCGGCGGCTCGGTGGACCCGGGGGACGGGTCGCCGGAGGTCACCGCCCTGCGCGAGGCCGAGGAGGAGACCGGCCTGGACCCGGCCGGCGTCTCGGTGTTCGCGACCCTGCCGCAGCTCTGGCTCCCGCCGACGAACTTCGCCGTCACGCCGGTGCTCGCCTGGTGGCACACGCCCAGCGAGGTGCGCGCGGTGGACCCGCGGGAGGTGCACGCGGTCTACCGGGTCGCGATCAGCGAGCTGCTCGACCCCCGGCATCGCGTCTCCGTGCGCCATCCCTCGGGCTGGAAGGGACCGGCGTTCCTGATCGGCGAGAGCAAGGACCTGATCCTGTGGGGGTTCACCGCCGGGATCATCTCCCGGCTCTTCGACTTCCTGGACTGGACCCGTCCCTGGGACCCCGACGTGATGCGGGAGCTGCCCGAGCACATGCTCCCGAGCCGGGGCGAGGCCGTGCACCCCGTCAGCCGGGACGCCCGTGAGCACTGACGTGGTGAACATGAACGCGCTCGACGTACTCCTGATCGTGCTGGTGGCGGCCTACGCGGTGTCCGGGTACTGGCAGGGGTTCATCGCCGGCGCCTTCGCCACCGGAGGGCTGCTGCTCGGCGGCATCGTCGGCATCTGGCTCGCGCCACACCTGCTCGGCCGAGTGCAGCCGGCCCTGTGGGTGTCGCTGGCCGCCCTGTTCGTCGTCCTGGTGTGCGCGTCCTTCGGGCAGGGCGTCCTGCAGTACACCGGCGCCCGGATCCGCTCCCGCATCCGGTGGCAGCCGGTGCGCGCGCTGGACGCGGTCGGCGGTGCGGCCCTGAGTATGGCGGCCGTCCTCGTCGTCGCATGGGCGCTCGGGGTCGCCGTCAGCGGCGCCAAGCTGCGCTGGGCCACCGCCGAGGTCCGCCGGTCCGAGGTGCTGCACCAGGTGAACGCGGTGATGCCGGCGCGCGCCGTCGAGGCGCTGAACTCCTTCAACGACGTCGTCGGGTCCAGCTTCTTCCCCCGCTACCTCGAGCCGTTCGCGACCGAGCGGATCACCAACGTCACCCCACCGCCTCCGGGGATCGCCCGCGACCCGGACATCGTGCGGGCCCAGGACAGCGTGTACAAGATCCGCGGCGAGAACGACTGCCGCCGCGGGGTCGAGGGCAGCGGCTTCCTCTACGGGCCGGATCGCGTGATGACCAACGCGCACGTGGTCGCCGGAATCGAGCACCCGGACGTGCTCGTCGGCGACCACGAGGTCCCTGCGCGGGTCGTGTACTACAACCCCGACATCGACATCGCGGTCCTGGCCGTCGACGGCCTGCGCGCGCACCAGCTGCGCTTCGACCGCGGCGGCCGGCCCCGGGAGGCCGGTGCGGTCCTCGGCTACCCCCAGGACGGGCCGTACGACGTGCAGGCGGCCCGGATCCGCAGCGAGCAACGGCTGCGGAGCGCCGACATCTACGGCGACGGGACCGTCGTCCGCCAGGTCTTCTCGCTACGCTCCATGGTCCGGCCCGGGAACTCCGGCGGGCCGCTGGTTTCCAGGTCCGGCAAGGTGCTCGGGGTCGTGTTCGCCGCCTCGGTCACCGACAGCCAGACCGGCTACGCGCTGACGGCGGACCAGGTCGCCCAGGCCGCGGCCGACGGGGTCACCCACCAGGGCTCCGTCGACACCGGCGGCTGCGCCGGGACGGGTTAGAGGGCGGCCAGCCAGGAGAGCAGGACCGAGGTGAAGCCGCTCGGCTGCTCCTCGTGCGGGAAGTGCCCGACCCCGGGGATCCGGTGCTCGGCCAGGACGCCGCGGACGTGTTGCCGCGAGCCGGCGATGCCGGCGGACGGGATGACCCGGTCCTCCTCCCCGAGGATCAGGCACACCGGCTGACGGACCGGTGGCCGCATCAGCGCGGTGAACCGACGACCGTCGGCGCGCAGCCGGGAGCGGAACAGCCAGCGGTGGTACTCCAGCGCACAGTGCGAGGCGGGCCACAGGCTGATGGCGCGCTGGTACGTCGCCACGTCCGCGTCGCTGGGGAACGCCGATGCGGGAGCGCTCCAGGCGCGCAGGTGCTCGCGCAGGAAACCAGTCTCCGCGTCGGCGAGGCGGCGTTCGGGGAGCATCGGCAGCTGCATGGCGAGGACGTGGCGCAGCGCGTCGAGTCCGGCGCCGAGGCGCATCGCCTTGAGCATCGTCAGTGGGTGCGGCGCGGACTCGGCGCAGAGCGCGGACACCTCGCGAGGGTGCTGCGCGGCGGTGGCCCATCCGACGTACCCTCCCCAGCCGTGGCCGACCACGACCGCGTCGCGGGCGCCGAGTGCCTTGACGACCCCGGAGACGTCCTGAGCGAGGGTGATCGGGTCGTAGCCGTTGGGTGTCTTGTCGGACCCGCCGTAGCCGCGCAGGTCCATGGCCACCGCGCGGTAGCCGGCGCCGGAGAGCGCGGGCAGCTGGTCGTGCCAGGTCCACCAGAACTCCGGGAAGCCGTGCAGGAGCAGGACGAGCTGCCCGTGGGCCGGGCCGGCCTCCGCGACGTGGAAGCGTGCCCCGTTGGCGGCGACGTACCGGTGCTGCCAGGGGCCGGGTATCTCGACGGCCTCCGACGCATTGGCCCCCGTGAGGGGGTCAGGCACGCTTCAGGACGGTCCTGGTCTCCTGTGCCTGGTGGATCGCCCGCTCGGGGGCGCGGACCTGCTTGACCTTCCTCAGCCCGATGAACGCCAGCAGCGCGGCGATGAGGAGGTACAGGACGAAGACGATGAGGAAGCACCACGCCAGGTCGAGGCCGGTCAGGTGGATGAAGTAGGCGATCGCCACCGACAGCATGATGACGGCGAGAAGGCCGAGGAAGGCCGCGGCTCCGAACAGCGCGAGACCGACGCCGCCGGCCTTGACGCTGATCTTCAGCTCCGACTTGGCGAGCGCGATCTCAGAGCGGACGAGGCTCGAGACGTCACGGGTCGCGTCGGCGACCAGTCGGCCGATGGTGGGGTCGTCCTTGCTGGGGACGTCACGGCGTTCGGCGGGCTCGGGGACTACTGCGTGGCTCATGGTGCCTCCTTCGTGCCCTGACCCTACCGGTGCCAAACTCGTTGAGAAGGCGCCCGTTCCCGTTGAGAGGGCGCGCGTTCCCGTTGAGAGGGCGCGGGTTCCCGTTGAGGAGGCGCGCGTTCCCGTTGAGGAGGCGCTCGTTCCGGTTGAGACGGCGAGCATTTCGGTATGGCGTGCACAGCGCCGTTCGGGACGGGCGGGTACGTCGTACGCGTTCATCATCGAGCGCGGCAGCCGGCTGCCTCACAGTCTGAGGACCGACGCACGGAATCCCCGCCGTCTCAACGGGATTCAGCGCCGTCTCAACGGGAATCAGCGCCGTCTCAACGGGAATCAGCGCCGTTTCAACGGAAATCGCGCCGCTTCAACGAGAACCCGAGCCCTCTCAACGAGGTCGGGCGCCCGGAAGGGGCGGTCAGTCCTCGTCGCCGCCGGTCTCGCGCAGGTTGTCGGAGATCAGGTCCATGACCGTCGAGTCGGCGAGGGTCGTCACGTCACCGACCTCCCGGTCCTCGGCGACGTCGCGCAGCAGCCGGCGCATGATCTTGCCGGACCGGGTCTTCGGCAGCTCGGGGACCACCATGATCTGCCGCGGACGGGCGATCTTCCCGATCTCCTTCGCGACGTGGGCCCGCAGCTCCTCGACGATGTCCTTGCCGCCGTCCCCGGCGGACTCCCGCAGGATCACGAACGCACAGACCGCCTGTCCGGTGTCCTCGTCCTTCGCGCCCACCACCGCAGCCTCGGCGACCTTCGGGTGGGACACCAGCGCCGACTCGATCTCGGTGGTCGACAGCCGGTGACCCGACACGTTCATCACGTCGTCGACGCGGCCCAGCAGCCAGATGTCACCGTCCTCGTCGAGCTTGGCGCCGTCCCCGGCGAAGTAGAGCCCCTCGAACCGGGACCAGTAGGTGTCCTTGAAGCGCTGGTCGTCGCCCCATATCGTCCGCAGCATGGCCGGCCACGGCTCGGTCAGCACGAGGTAGCCGCCCGAGCCCTTCTCGACCGGCTTCCCGGTGTCGTCGACGACCGCCGCCGAGATCCCCGGCAGCGCCTTCATCGCCGAGCCGGGCTTGCCGGAGGTGACCCCCGGCAGCGGGCTGATCATCAGCTGGCCGGTCTCGGTCTGCCACCAGGTGTCCACGACCGGGCACCGGTCGCCGCCGATCACCTCGCGGTACCACATGTACGCCTCGGGGTTGATCGGCTCACCGACCGAGCCGAGCAGCCGCAGCGACGACAGGTCCGCCTTCTCGGGGATCTCCCTGCCCCACTTCATGAACGTGCGGATCGCAGTCGGCGCGCAGTAGAGGATGTTCACCTTGTACTGCTCGATGATCTCCCACCAGCGGCCCTTGTGCGGGGTGTCCGGCGTGCCCTCGTACATCACCGACGTGGCACCGTTCGACAGCGGCCCGTAGACGATGTAGGAGTGCCCGGTGACCCACCCGATGTCGGCGGCGGTCCAGAAGACATCCGTGTCCGGCTTCAGGTCGAAGACCGACCAGTGCGTGTACGACGTGCCGACCAGGTAGCCACCCGTCGTGTGCAGGATGCCCTTGGGCTTCCCCGTCGTCCCCGAGGTGTACATCACGTAGAGCGGGTGCTCGGCGTCGAAGGCCTCCGGGGTGTGCTCGGCGCTCTGCCCGCCCACCACGTCGTCCCACCACAGGTCCCGGCCCTCGGTCCACCCTCCCTCCCCCAGGTCCTGCCCGGTGCGCTTGACCACCAGCACGTTGCGTACGTCGGGACACCGCTCGAGGGCCTCGTCGACGGCCACCTTCAGCCCCGCTGGTGCCCCTCTCCGGTAGCCGCCGTCCGCGGTGATCACGACCCGCGCGTCGCAGTCCTGGATCCGGTCCACGAGCGCCTGCGAGGAGAACCCGCCGAACACGACCGTGTGCGGCGCCCCGATCCGGGCGCACGCGAGCATCGCGACCACCGTCTCGGGGATCATCGGCATGTAGATCGCGACCCGGTCGCCGGTCTGCACGCCGATCTCGCTGAGCGCGTTCGCGGCCCGGCACACCTCGTCCTTCAGCTCCGCGTAGGTGATGTCGCGGGTGTCGCCCTCCGGCTCCCCGACCCAGTGGAACGCGACCTTGTCCCCGCGGCCCGCCTCGACATGGCGGTCCACGCAGTTGTAGGCGGCGTTGAGCTTCCCGCCGACGTACCACTTGGCGAAGGGCGGGTTGCTCCAGTCCAGCACCTCGGTGAAGGGCTCGGCCCACGTGATCCGCTCCGCCTGCTTGCCCCAGAAGGCGATCCGGTCCCGGTCGGCCTCCTCGTAGACGTCGGCCTTGACGTTCGCGTTCTTCGCCAGCTCCTCCGGCGGGTCGAAGTGGCGCTCCTCGTGCATGAGGTTCGACAAGGCCTGGTCGCTCACGGCGTGCTCCTTCGTCTGTGATGTGGCTCACCGGCCACCCTAGGTGGTGGCCGGTGAGTGGTGAACCCTCGGAACGGAGGGACGCTCAGCGAACCCCGGTGGGCACCAGCGGGCGCTTGAAGGCGAAGGCCGTCACCCCGGCGAAGGACGCGTACCAGGCGGCCAGCGCGGTGAGGATCCCGACGTAGCCACCCAGCTTGGTGATCCCGGTCGTCGTGGTCAGGTCGCCGAGACCGAGCAGCAGGAAGGTGAGCGTCAGGAGCGCGAAGACCGCCAGCACCGCACCGCTGACCCGGGTCGCGGCGACGGTCATGTAGGCGGTGAAGATGGCCCACGCGATGAGGTAGAGCCCGACGCCCTTGTCGACGTCGGCAGCAGGGATCTTGTAGTCGGCGAGGTGAGCGGTCAGCCACCAGAAGGACAGCCAGAAGGCGCCGTACGACGTGAACGCCGTCGCGCCGAAGGTGTTGCCCTTGGTGAACTCCCACATGCCCGCGGCGAACTGCCCCAGGCCTCCGTAGGCGAGTGCCAGGCCGAAGACGACCGGCTCGACCGAGGCCGGAAGCCAGCCCGCGTTGACGAAGCTGAGGAAGAACGTGGTGAGCGCGAAGGCGGCCAGCCCCAACGGCGCCGGGTCCGCGATGTGTGAGCCGGGGGTGATCCCGGACGAGACGGCCGAGGAAGGGGTCTCGGTTGTCGGCATGACAGGCTCCTTGGTGCAGGGGGAACCGTGGCGATTCCCGTCGGCACCAGGCTAGGAACCTGCCCGGGGAGCGAGGAACAGCCCGCGCGGAGCCTGCGACCAGCGGGCCGGATGCGTCGGTGTGTGCGTCGTCACAGTGCGACGAGCGGTCGGATCCGGCGACGAACGGTCAGGAGGGATCCGGTACGGCGGCCTCGGGGTGGTAGCTGCCCCGGTCCAGCACCAGGTGCTCCGGGGTGTGCAGCCGGACCATGGTGCGGGACACCTGCCGGGGTGGCGTGGTCGCCAGGGACACCGCGACCATCACGACGAACGCGGTAGGCACCGTGAGCAGGGCCGGCTGCGCGAGGACCGCGCCCCACCACCCGGTCGGCGCAGCGCCGAACATCGTGGAGACGACCGCGGTCGCGGACAGGGTCCCACCCGTCACCAGCCCCACCACCGCGCCGACGGCGGTCAGGCCGCGCCACCAGATCCCGAGCAGCAGCAAGGGGCAGAAGGTCGACGCGGCCACGGCGAAGGCGAGCTCGACCGCGTGCGCGACCGCCACCCCGGAGCTCGCCAGCGCCAGCCCCAGCGTCAGCAGGGCCCCGAGGGAGCTCGCCACCCGGAAGGCACGCACGCCGTCGAGGCGGTGGCTCAGCAGGTCCTGGCTGACCACGCCGCCGATCGAGACCACCAGGCCCGAGGACGTGGACAGGAACGCGGCGAACGCGCCGGCGCCCACCAGCGCGGTCAGCAGGTTGCCCAGGGAGCCTCCGACCATCCTGCTGGGCAGCTCGAGGACGACCGAGTCGGAGCGCCCGGACCCGACGAGGTCGAAGGCGTAGACCCGTCCCAGCACGCCGTACAGCGGCGGCAGCAGGTAGAAGCAGGACAGCAGCCCCAGCACCGCCACGGTGGTACGACGGGCGGCGCGGCCGTCCCGGTTGGTGTAGAACCGCACGACCACGTGAGGGAGACCCATCGTGCCGAGGAAGGTGGCGAGGATCAGCGAGTAGGTCATGTACAACGCGTGCGGACCGCTCAGCGGCTCGACCCAGTCGCGGACCTGCAGCCGGGCCACCGAGGAGCCGCTGGCGCGGTGCCAGGACAGCAGCAGGAAGAACACCGGGACGAGCAGGGCCACGAGCTTGAGCCAGTACTGGAAGGCCTGCACCAACGTGATGCTGCGCATCCCGCCGGACGCCACGATCAGCAGCACGATCGACGCGACGGTCACCTCACCGACCCACGGCTGCGCGCCGGTGAGCGTGCGCAGGGTCAGCCCTGCGCCCTGGAACTGCGGCACCAGGTACAGGACGCCGATCAGCACCACCAGAGCGCTCGAGACGGCCCGCGCCGTCAGGGACTCGACCCGCAGCTGCGCGAAGTCAGGCAGCGTGTACGCGCCGGAGCGGCGCAGCGGTGCCGCGACGAAGACCAGCAGGATGAGGTACCCGGCCGTCCAGCCGACCGGGTACCACAGGGTGTCGGCGCCGCGGGTGAGCACCAGCCCCGCGACCCCGAGGAAGGACGCGGCCGACAGGTACTCCCCGCCGATCGCGGACGCGTTCATCAGGGGTTGGACCGTGCGGGAGGCCACGTAGAAGTCCCCGGTGGTGCGGGAGATCCGCAGCCCGAAGACGCCGATGCCCAGGGTGACCGCGGAGACGGCCACCACCGCGGCGACCCCGGCCACCGCGTTCATCCGCGGTCCACCAGGTCGCTGAACGCGCGCTCGTTGCGCTCGGCTCGACGCACGTACACCCATCCCAGCGTCACCAGGAACGGGTAGACCACCAGGCCGAGCAGCAACCAGGGCAGGGGGATACCGAGGACGTTCATGGACCGCGTGCGCGGAACGGCCGCGAACAGCATGGGCAGCATGCCCAGGGTCAGGGTCAGGCCGGCCACGACCTCCACCGCCAGCCGGAGCTGGCTGCGCACCAGCGAACGCACGTAGACCTCGCCCAGCTCGGTCTGCGCGTCGATCTCGGAGGACACCGAGCGCCTCCGGCGGTGGCTCGACCCGGTCCGCGGCGAGCTGACACGGACCCGTCGGGTCGTGGACGGCGTGTCCGTCATGGCCGCGCCGACCCGGGTCGGGTGTTGCGACGCACCAGCACGTCGCGCAGCTCGCGGGTGTGCCGGCGACTCGCGAACAGCTCGTGCCCGGCGACCACGACGCTGCAGCGTCCCGAGCCCAGGTGCACCTCGTCGACGTGGGCCAGCGCGACCAGCAGCGAGCGGTGGATGCGGAGGAAGCCGGCGTCGCGCCAGTCCTCCTCGAGCGTGGTCAGCGGCACCCGGAGGAGATGGCTGCTGCCGTCCTGGCTGTGCAGCCGTGCGTAGTCGCCCTGCGCCTCCGCGTACAGGATCTCCCGCAGGGGAACGAAGCGGGTGACGCCGCCCAGCTCGACGGCGATGCTGTCGTCGACCGGCTCGGCAGGTGCCGCCGACGTCCCGTCGACGACCCGGCGGACGGCCTCGCCGAGTCGCTCGGGCCGTACCGGCTTGAGGACGTAGTCGACGGCGTTGAGGTCGAACGCGTCGACGGCGTGCTCGTCGTGCGCGGTCACGAAGACCACGGGCAGCGGGGTGCGGAAGCGGGAGAGGACCTCTGCGAGCTCCATGCCGGACAGGCCGGGCATCCGGATGTCGGTGAAGACCGCGTCCACGCTCTCCTCCTTGAGGACCCGCAGGGCCTGCGCGGCCGAGTCTGCGGTGGTCACCGCGCGGACCCGCGGGTCACGGGCGAGCAGGAACGCCAGCTCGTCCAGCGCCGGCCGCTCGTCGTCGACGACCAGCACGTGAAGGCTCATGAGTGCACCCCCGGTGCGTACTTCGGTACCCGCACGGTGACCTTCGTCCCCGCACCAGGTGCAGTCTCCACGATCAGGCCGTAGTCGTCACCGAAAGCCGAGCGGAGTCGCGCGTCGACGTTGCCGAGTCCCACGGAGTCCAGGTCGGGGTCGCCGGCCAGCGCCCGCCGTACCCGCTCGGGATCCTCCCCGACACCGTCGTCCTCGACCGAGATGACCGCCTCGAAGTCGTTGTCCGAGGCGGTGATGGAGACCTGCCCCGGCCCGGCCTTGCCCTCGAGCCCGTGGCGGACCGCGTTCTCGACGAGCGGCTGCAGGGCCAGGAACGGGATCACCACGGGCAGCACCTCGGGCGCGATCCGCAGGGTCACGTCGAGCCGCTCGCCGAACCTCGCCTTCTCCAGGACCAGGTACTGCTCGATCGACCCGAGCTCCTCGGCCAGCGTGGTGAAGTCGCCGTGCCGCCGGAACGAGTAGCGCGTGAAGTCGGCGAACTCCAGCAGCAGCTCGCGGGCCCGTTCGGGGTCGGTGCGGACGAAGGACGCGATGGCGGTCAGCGAGTTGTAGATGAAGTGCGGGCTGATCTGTGCCCGCAACGCTCGGACCTCGGCCTCCATCATGCGGGTGCGCGAGGCGTCGAGCTCCGCGAGCTCGAGCTGCCCGGAGACCCATCGCGCGACCTCGTCCGCGGCGCGCACCAGGCCCGCCGAGGCCGAGGGGGTGAACACCTGCAGCGTGCCGATCACCCGCTCCTCCACGGTGAGAGGCGTGACCACGACCTGGCGGAGGCTGCAGCGAGCGTGGTCGCAGGGGATGTCGGCGCGGCTGCTCACGGTCGTCGCCCCGTGCGCCACCACCTGCCGGGCCAGGCTCGGGGTCTGCGTGGCGTGGTGCTGGAACCGGCCGTCCCAGGCGAGCAGGTCCGTGGTGTCGGTGAGCGCGATCGCCGGCGCGCCGAGCAGGCTGCGCAGGTGCCGCGCGGCGCGTTCGGCCGAAGCCGCGGTGAGCCCGGCGCGCAGGGCCGGGGCGGCCGAGGACGCAGTGTGCAGGATGCGGAAGGTGGTGCGGTCCGCCTCGCTCCCCAGGTGACGGCGGTGGAGCCAGCCGAAGGTGGTCATCGCCTGCCTAGGAGAAGTCGATGAGCAGCGCGTCGTCGCCGTCGTCCCCGTCGTTGCCACCGCCGGGTGCGTCGTCCTCCTCCAGCGCGGGCGGGCGTACGACGGCCCGGTAGCAGTGCGTCACGTACGGCATGAGCATCCCGTCGGCCCCCCGGCCGTACTGGTCGTAGAGGTCGTCGACCTTGCCCAGCACCCGGTCGCGCTCCGCCTCCGACATCTGCGCCACGTTGGATCGCGACGCGACGAGGTCGCGCAGCCGCGGACGGTCGAGGTGCTGCCAGAAGCGGTAGGTCGCGGTCTCCACGAACCCGAACAGGTGCGAGCCGAGGAGGGCGTGCGTGGGGTCGGCCTGCTGCTCCTGGGTGCCGATCAGCGCGCCCAGCCTCTTGACCCACGGCACCCGCTCGTCGCGCAGGTTCCAGGCCAACCCCAGGTGCCCGCCGGGACGCAGCACGCGGGCGATCTCCGGCAGCGCCCGCTCGGGGTCGAACCAGTGGAACGCCTGCGCGCCCAGCACCACGTCGACCGATCGGGCCCGCAGCGGGATGTGCTCGGCGTTCGCGATCACCGCTCGGGTGGTGGGCAGCCGGGTGACGAGGTGCCGCAGCATCGGCTCGAGCGGGTCGGTGGCGATCACCCGGTGCCCGAGCTCCTGCAGCTGGACGGTCAGCTTTCCCGTGCCGGCGCCGAGCTCGAGGACGTGCGCGAAGTCGCTGCCCACCAGCCATTTCACGGCCTCGGCGGGGTACGACGGACGGGCGCGGTCGTACGCGTCGGCCACCGCGCCGAACGACAACGCCGGGTCCGGTCGCTGCGACATGTTCTCGCCCATCGCGGCTGAGGTTATCAATGCCCGTGGCGTCCCGCCGACCGTCGGTGTAATGTCGATTACATGATTACATCAGAGGCTCAGGAGAGGGTCCGCGGCTGGTTCACCGGCCGGGTGCCGGAGGAATGGCAGCACGCCCCCGTCGACGTGGTCGTGGACCGCGAGGAGATCATCGTCCGACTGACCCTGCCCGACGTGGATCTCGCGGACGAGGCCGCGGGGGCCGAGGCGGACGAGGCGCGCGCCGGGCGGACCAAGGCGTTCCGCGAGGACACCCGCACCAAGCGGATGGCCATCGCCCGGGAGGCGGAGCACCGCTTCGACCGCAAGGTGTCCTGGCAGGTGAGCGTGGGGGACCGCACCGAGCTGTTCACCCACGTCGCGGCGCCGGTGATGACGCGGCTGCGGCAACCGCAACGGCAGGTGCTCGACACCCTGGTCGAGGCGGGCGTCGCGCGCTCCCGCTCGGAGGCGCTGGCCTGGTGCGTGCGGCTGGTCGGCCAGCACGAGGACGACTGGCTCTCCGAGCTCCGCGGGGCGATGAGTGCGGTGGCCGACGTGCGGGCCACGGGGCCGGCCGCCTGAGCGTCGCCGAGCGGGCCCGGCGGCCGGTACTAGCCTGCCGTCCATGCCCGACGCCGACGACCCGCTCGCGCGGCTTGCGCGGCTCGAGGGCGTCGGGTCCGCGATGGCCGCCGCCCGCGACGGGATCGACGCGCTCCTCCGGGACCGGGGGCTGCGTCGTACGACGCCTGAGCTGACCGCCGAGTCGCTGCTGCGTGGGGCGCACGCCAGCGCCGTGCTCGACGGTTCGACGAGCGACCTGGACACCGTGCGCGAGGGCGCCGGGGACGACGTCGCCCGGGCCGCGGTCCGGGTCAGCGCGGAGCTCCTCGGGCTGCTCCCGATGCTGTCCCGCGCGCCGCTGCAGGTCTTCGCCCGCCTGCACACGCTCGCGGCTGCCGGCCGGGTCCCGCAGGAGGCACTCGGACGCCCTCGCGATGCGAAGGGCGCCGCCCGGCTCCGCGACCTGGGCCGGCTCCTCACCGCAACCACCACGGCACCGGCCCTGGTGGTCGCGGCGGTGGTGCACGGCGAGCTCGCCGCGGCGGCCCCGTTCGGGTCCGGCGACCGGCTCGTGGCGCGCGCCGCCGAGCGCCTGGTGCTGGTCGCGCGGGGGGTGGACGAGAAGTCCCTCGTCGTCCCCGAGGCGGGCCACCTGGCCCTGCGGGCGGCGTACGAGTCGAACCTCCGTGGCTACCAGGAGGGTGGCGCCCCCGGTATGCGCGGCTGGTTGCTGTACGCCGCGGAGGCGTACGCGCGTGGGGCCGAGGCCAGCCCGCTGAGAGGGGCCTGACATGCGGACGGCGCCACGAGCCGAAGGCTCGAAGCGCCGCCGCTGACACGTGAGACCAAGGGCTACCAGGCGTGCATCATCAACTGTTGCGTCCGGGTGAACCCGGACGGCAACGCCCAAAGGAGGGGTGGTTCGCCGCGTGGGTACCTGGCTCACGTGCGGGTCTTGAGTTGTGGTTCCTCATTCTTACTCCTGGTCCGATAAGGGGACAAGAGGACAAAAGGCGCTGGTCTAGGTGCCGTCGCGGACCAGGCGGCGCCGGGCCAGCAGGTACATCGCGCCGCCGACCGCCGCGGCCGTGCCCACCGCCATCGCGGCCAGGGTCGGACCGCCTTGCGGGAGCCGCATCCGGCTGCGCAGCGCGACCGGGCGGTTGAACACCAGGACCGGCCATCCCCGGCTCAGCGCCTCCTTGCGCAGCTCGCGGTCGGGGTTGACGGCATACGGGTGCCCGACCGCAGCCAGCATGTGCAGGTCCGTGGCGGAGTCGCTGTAGGCGTAGCTGCGCGAGAGGTCGTAGTGGTGCTCCTCGGCGAGGCGCAGCAGGGCGGCGGCCTTGTGCTCGCCATACGCGTAGTAGTCGATCTCACCCGTGTAGCGGCCGTCCACGATGCGCATGCGCGTCGCCACCACGCCGTCGGCCCCCAGCATCTCGCCGATCGGCTCGACCACCTCCGCTCCCGAGGCGGACACGATGATGACGTCGCGCCCGGCGAGGTGGTGCTCCTCGATCAGGGAGACGGCTTCGTCGTAGACCAACGGGTCGACCACGTTGTGCAGCGTCTCCGCGACGATGTCGCGCACGGTCTGCACGTCCCAGCCCGCGCTCAGCGAGGACAGGAACTTCCGCATCTTCTCCATCTGGTCGTGGTCCGCGCCGCCGACGTGGTAGACGAACTGCGCGTAGGCGCTGCGCAGGACGGTGCGCCTCGAGATCAGCCCGCCGGCCTGGAAGGGCTTGCTGAAGGCCAAGGTGCTGGACCTCGCGATGATCGTCTTGTCGAGGTCGAAGAACGCGGCCGGCCGGCCCGACGCACGTCCGGAACCGTGGCTCGGGAC